>DATJNU010000064.1:0-38543 GCA_035507775.1 Jatrophihabitans sp. | reverse complement strand
CATCGACGTCTGCGACCCGGGACATGCGCCGGGCACCGGCACTCCGGAACCAGGTGGCCTGACCTCGCGGCAATTGCTCGACTCGGTAAGGAGAATCGCCTACGAACTGCCGGTCGTCGGGATGGACGTGGTGGAGGTGTCGCCGCCGTACGACCACGCCGAGATCACCTCGTTCCTCGCCAACCGGGTGGTGCTGGAGGCGCTGTCCGGCATCGCCCGCCGCCGCCGGGACGCGGCCACCGGTGGCCGCTGGGATCCGCGCCAGCCACTGCTCGACGGGCGCTGACCGGCGCCTGCCCAATCCGCCGTTCCCCGATCCGACAAGGAGAGTGCGATGCGACTGGTGATCCTCGGTGCAGGTGGGGTCGGCTCGGCGGTGGCGCTGATCGCCGCCCGGCGGGCGTTCCTGGAGGCGGTGGTGGTGGCCGACTACGACGCCGGACGCGCCGAGCGAGCGGCGGCGGCCACCAACGACGCGCGGTTCAGCGCGGCCCGGGTCGACGCCAGCGACCAGGCGGCGATCGGGCGGCTGCTGACCGATGCCCGGGCCGACGCGGTGCTCGGTGCCACCGATCCGCGCTTCACCATGCCGATCTTCCAGGCCGCCCTCGACGCCGGCGTGCACTACCTGGACATGGCGATGTCGCTGTCCCGGCCGCACCCGGAGCAGCCCTACCGGCTGACCGGGGTGAAACTCGGCGACGAGCAGTTCGAGCTAGCCGAACGCTGGGAGCAGTCCGGCAAGCTGGCCCTGGTCGGCATCGGGGTCGAGCCGGGGCTCTCGGACATCTTCGCCCGGTACGCCAGCGACCGTCTGTTCGACCACGTCGAGGAATTCGGTGTCCGGGACGGTGCGAACCTCGAAGTGCTCGGCGAGGACGGGGTGCCGATCTTCGCGCCCACCTTCTCGATCTGGACGACCATCGAGGAGTGCCTGAACCCGCCGGTGGTCTACGAGCGGGAGCAGGGGTGGTTCACCACGCCGCCGTTCAGCGAGCCGGAAACCTTCGTCTTCCCGGAGGGCATCGGTCCGGTCGAGTGCGTCAACGTCGAGCACGAGGAGGTGCTGCTCATGCCGCGCTGGCTGCAGGCCGATCGGGTCACCTTCAAGTACGGCCTCGGCGAGGAGTTCATCGGCGTGCTGAAGACGCTGCACATGCTCGGCCTGGACTCGGTCACGCCGATCGAGGTGGGCGGCGCCCGGGTCAGCCCGCGGGACGTGGTCGCCGCGGTCCTGCCCAATCCCGCCGAGCTCGGCAGCCGGATGCGCGGCAAGACCTGCGCCGGGGTGTGGGTGCGGGGAACCGGCAAGGACGGCCAGCCCCGCTCGACCTATCTCTACCACGTGGTCGACAACGACTGGTCGATGGCCGAGTACGGGGCGCAGGCGGTCGTCTGGCAGACCGCGGTGAACCCGGTGATCGCGCTGGAACTGATCGCGCGCGGTGACTGGTCGAAGGCCGGCGTGTACGGGCCCGAGGCGTTCGACGCCGAGCCGTTCCTCGACCTGCTGGCGGGGGAGTACCAGTCGCCGTGGGGCCTGCTGGAGCCGGAACCGTAGTCGGCTGGCGCCACCCGCCTACTCGCAGTGGCTTGCTAGCTGCGCCACTGGGTCTTCCGGCGCTGGCGGTCCCAGATCAGGCCGCCGGCCAGCACGACCATGGCGGCGATGATCGCCACGTTGCCGGCCCGGTTGTAGTGCGTGGTGGTTAGCAGCGCGCCGAGGATCAGGAAGCTGATCCAGCCGCCAATCTGCCGGCCGCTGCGGAACTCGTGATGCCAGCCCCAGGCCTCGGGACGGCCGCTGTCGTCCTGGACATGCTCGACCTCGGCGTGCGACGCCTCGTGTGCAGCCACTTCGAAGATCACTCCCACCAGATCCGGCCCGCTGTGCCTGTCCATTCTGGCATCGCGGCATGTGAAGCCATGCACCGGCTCGGCGGCTGCGGCGGTCGGTGAGAATGATCGGTATGACCGACCAGCCCCGCAGCATCGCCGTCCTCGGATCCACCGGCTCGATCGGCACCCAGGCGCTCGACGTCATCGCGCAGGCACCCCGGCGCTTCACGGTGGCGGGCCTGTGCGCCGGCGGCGGCAACCTCGACCTGCTCGTCGAGCAGGCGGTGCGGTGGCGGGTCCGGCACGTCGGGGTCAGCGCGGACGGCACCGGCCTGCGTGCCCGGCTGGCCGCGGCCTGGCCCGCGGACGCGGCGCCGCCGCAGGTGCACGAGGGCCCGCAGGCCACCGCCGAGCTGGCCGGCATCGACTGCGACATCGTGCTGAACGGGGTGGCTGGCGCGCAGGGCCTGCGGGCCACGCTGGCGGCGCTGCGGGCCGGCCGGACCGTCGCGCTGGCGAACAAGGAGTCGCTGATCGCGGGTGGCCCGCTGGTGCTCGGCAGCGCGCGGGAGGGGCAGCTGATCCCGGTCGACTCCGAGCACTCCGCGCTGGCCCAGTGCCTGCGCGGTGGCACGCCGGACGAAGTGGCCAAGCTGGTGCTGACCGCCAGCGGCGGGCCGTTCCGTGGGCGCCGGCGTGACCAGCTGGCCGACGTGACTCCCGAGCAGGCTCTGGCCCACCCGACCTGGGCGATGGGCAGGCTGATCACCACCAACTCCGCGACCCTGGTCAACAAGGGGCTGGAGCTGATCGAGGCCCAGCTGCTCTTCGGCCTCGGCTACGAGCGCATCGAGGTGGTGGTGCATCCGCAGTCGATCGTCCACTCGATGGTCGAGTTCACCGACGGGGCCACCCTCGCCCAGGCCAGCCCGCCGGACATGCGGCTGCCGATCTCGCTGGCTCTCGGCTGGCCCGACCGGGTACCCGGTGCCGCGGCGGCCGTGGACTGGCGGCAGGCGCAGAGCTGGACCTTCGAACCGGTGGACAACGAGGCGTTCCCGGCGATCGAGCTGGCGCGGACGGCGGGCATGGCGGGTGGGTGCGCGCCGGCCGTGTACAACGCCGCGAACGAGGCGCTGGTCGAGGCCTTCCACAGCGGGCGCTGTGGCTTCCTCGCGATAGTGGACGTGACCGGGCAGGTGGTGCGGCGGTGGCTGGACACCGAGCACCGGGCGGCGGGCAGCCCGCGGGACGTCGCCGACGTCGAGGCGGCCCAGGACTGGTCCCGGCGGGCCGCCGAGGCGCTGCTCGGCTGACCCGGCGGCCAGGCGCCAGCTGAGCGTTGGCCATGGGAACGTTCGCAATGCCGTAACGGCCGCCGAACCGCGGGGCACAATGGACGGTGCGTCGTCGCGGCGCGGACGGACTGTGGAGAGGAAGTGCAGTGCTCTACGCCCTCGGGGTGCTCGTCTTCGCGCTCGGCCTGCTCGGCTCGATCGCGCTGCACGAGATCGGGCACCTGGTGCCGGCCAAGAAGTTCGGGGTCCGGGTAACCCAGTACATGGTCGGCTTCGGCCCGACGATCTTCTCCCGGCGCCGGGGTGAGACCGAGTACGGAGTGAAGGCCGTCCCGCTCGGCGGCTACATCCGAATGATCGGCATGGTGCCGCCGCGGCCGGACGGCAAGCGGTCCCGCTGGCCGCGCCGGCTCAGCGAGCTGGTCGAGGAGTTTCGGGCGACCAGCCGGACGGAGGTCGGCCCGGAGGACGAGCACCGCCAGTTCTACCGGTTGACCCCCGGCAAGAAGATGATCGTCATGCTCGGCGGTCCGAGCATGAACCTGCTGATCTTCCTGCTCATCAGCGTGCTGCTCTACGGCGTGGTCGGTGTCAAGCAGCCGACCACCACGGTGAGCTCGGTCAGCGAGTGCGTGGTGGCGGCCACCGCGACCACCGACAGCTGCCCGGCCGCCACCAGCCCGGACTACCGGCGGGCGCCGGCGGCCGGCGTGCTGCAGCCGGGTGACCGGATCACCGCGATCGACGGCACCAGGATCGGCAACTGGAGCGACGCGGTGAAGGTGATCGAGGCGTCGGCCAACAAGCAGGTCAGCGTGGAGGTGCGGCGCGGCGGCATGCCGGTCACCCTGCACCTGACCCCGGTCGAGAACACCAAGTACGCCAACGACCAGGGCACCAAGACCAAGCAGGCCGGCTTCATCGGAATCAGCACCACCGAGAGCTACCAGTCCCAGTCCCCGTCCCAGCTGGTCGGCACCATCTGGCAGCAGCTCGGGCTCGGGGTGAACGCGCTCAAGCAGTTCCCGTCCAAGATCGGCAGCCTGGTCGGCACCGTCTTCGAGGGCAAGCCGCGTGACCAGTCGGGTGCGGTCGGTGTGGTCGGGCTGGGCCGGATCGGCGGCCAGATCGCGAACAGCAACCGGGTCGACACCCTCGACAAGATCTTCACCCTGCTCAGCCTGCTGGCCGGGGTGAACCTGCTGCTGTTCTTCCTCAACCTGCTGCCGCTGCTGCCGCTGGACGGCGGCCATGTCGCCGGGGCCATCGTCGAGGCGATCCGGCGGGGCATCGCGCGGTTGCGCAAGCGGGAGCACCTGATCTTCGTCGACGTCGCCCAGCTGCTGCCGGTGATGTACGTCGTCGCCGGGTTCCTGGTGCTGTTCTCGGCCCTGGTCATGTACGCCGATATCGTGAAACCGATATCCCTGCCGAACTAGCGCCGGGGTGCGGCGTGGCCGCGACCGGCACCCGAGGAGAGACGTGACCAAGCCCGAGGTGGAATTCCCGACCGGTGACCTGACCGGCGAGCTGCAGATCCGTGACCTGGTCGAGGGCGACGGCGCGGTCGCCCAGGCCGGCCAGCAGGCGGTCGTGCACTACGTCGGGGTGGCGCACTCGACCGGCGAGGAGTTCGACGCCAGCTACAACCGCGGCACCCCGTTCACCTTCCCGCTGGGCGGCGGCCGGGTCATCGCGGGCTGGGACCAGGGCGTGCAGGGCATGCGGATCGGCGGCCGGCGCGAGCTGATCATCCCGCCGCACCTCGGCTACGGCGACCGCGGTGCGGGCGGTGTGATCAAGCCGGGCGAGACGCTGATCTTCGTCGTCGACCTGCTCGACCTGCGCTGACCGGTCCGGCCGGCGACCTACGCTGGAGGCGGCGGCCCTGCCGGGACACCGGCACGCCGCCGCATCACACTCAGTTCTCGAAGGGGAGAAGCAGCAGTGAGCACCTCGATTTCCCTGGGCATGCCGGCCGGTCCCGCGCCGGTCCTCGCGCCGCGTCGCCGGTCCCGCCAGATCAAGGTGGGTTCGGTCGCGGTGGGTGGCGACGCGCCGGTCTCGGTGCAGTCGATGACCACCACGCTCACTGCGGACGTCAACGCCACGCTGCAGCAGATCGCCGAGCTCACCGCGGCCGGCTGCGACATCGTCCGGGTGGCCTGCCCCAGCCAGGACGACGCGGACGCGCTGCCCGCCATCGCGAAGAAGTCCCAGATCCCGGTGATCGCCGACATCCATTTCCAGCCGAAGTACGTCTTCGCCGCCATCGACGCCGGCTGCGCGGCGGTGCGGGTGAACCCCGGCAACATCAAGGCCTTCGACGACAAGGTGGGCGAGATCGCCCGGGCGGCCTCCGAGGCCGGCGTCTCGCTGCGGATCGGGGTGAACGCCGGCTCGCTGGACAAGCGGCTGCTCGCCAAGCACGGCAAGGCCACGCCGGAGGCGCTGGTCGAGTCGGCGCTCTGGGAGGCGTCGCTGTTCGAGGAGCACGGCTTCCGCGACTTCAAGATCTCGGTCAAGCACAACGACCCGGTCGTGATGGTGCGCGCCTACCAGCTGCTGGCCGAGCAGTGCGACTACCCGCTGCACCTCGGGGTCACCGAGGCCGGCCCGGCGTTCCAGGGCACCGTGAAGTCGGCGGTGGCCTTCGGCGCGCTGCTCTCCCAGGGCATCGGCGACACCATCCGGGTCTCGCTGTCGGCCCCGCCGGTCGAGGAGGTGAAGGTCGGCCTGCAGATCCTGGAGTCGCTCAACCTGCGCCAGCGCCGGCTGGAGATCGTCTCCTGCCCGTCCTGCGGCCGGGCCCAGGTGGACGTCTACACCCTGGCCGACAAGGTCACCGCCGGCCTGCAGGGCGTCGAGGTGCCGCTGCGGGTCGCGGTGATGGGCTGCGTCGTGAACGGGCCGGGCGAGGCCCGCGAGGCGGACCTGGGCGTGGCCAGCGGCAACGGCAAGGGGCAGATCTTCGTCAAGGGCGAGGTGATCAAGACCGTGCCGGAATCGCAGATCGTCGAGACGCTGATCGAGGAGGCCTTGCGGCTGGCCGAGCAGATGACCGCCGACGGGGCGTCCGCCGGCGAACCGACCGTCGCGATCGGCTAGGCCCAAATCCGCTGGCCGCCCGCGCGGCCGGCGAGCAGACTGCCGGTCGTGGACATCGAGCTCAGGCAGGCCACCCCGGACGACTATCCCGAGATCGCGCGGATCGACGGCATCTCCTTCGGCGAGAGCTACTCGGAGCAGGCGATCGCCGACATCTTCGCGGCGCCACCCGAGCTACTGGTGGCGACCGAGCGTGGCCGGCTGGTGGGCGTGGCCGGCCAGTACCGGTTCGAGCTGACCACACCGGGCCTCGCCGTGCTGCCGGTCCCCGGACTGACCTGGGTCTCGGTGCTCCCCACCCATCGCCGGCGCGGGGTGCTCACCGCGATGCTCGGTGAACTGGCGGCCCGGGACGCCCGGGCCGGGTCGGCCTGCTCGCTGCTGACCGCCAGCGAGGGCGGCATCTACCGGCGCTTCGGCTACGGCCCGGCGACCACGATGGTGAAGTTCTCGGTCAACCGGCGGCTGACCGCCCTGCGGGCACCGGTCGACACCGGCCAGGTCGAGTTGCTGACCGCGGAGGTGGCGCGCACCCGGCTGCCCGAACTGCACGACCGGTGGCGGCGGCAGCTGCCCGGCGGGCTGAGCCGGGACGCGGGCTGGTGGGACTACCTGCTCCTGGACCGGGAGCACCAGCGCGGCGGCCTGAGCGAGAAGGTCTACCTGGTGCACCCGGACGGCTACGTCGCCTATCGGGCGGGCGAGCACTGGAACGACGGCGAGGCGGCGAACCGGTGCGTGGTCGTCGACTATCGCGTGCTCACCCCACAGGCGCACGCGGCGCTGTGGCAGGTGCTGCTCGGCCTGGACCTCTTCGCCACCATCGAGAGCTGGCAGGTGCCGGTCGACGATCCGCTGCCGTTCCTGCTCACCGACCCGCGCCAGGTGCGCACCGTGGCAGCCCGCGACGGCATGTGGCTGCGTCCGGTGGAGCCCGCCGCGCTGCTGGCCGGGCGCAGGTACGCGGTGGACTTCGACACGGTGCTCGACCTCGACGGCCAGCGGCTGGCGCTTGCCGGCGGCCCGGACGGCGCCCGGTGCGCGCCCACCGACCGGCCGGCCGAGCTCTGGCTGGACCGGCCGGGCCTCGGCTCGATCTACCTGGGCGGTCACCGGCTCGGCGCCCTGGCCCGAGCGGGCCTGGCCCGGGCGGACGACCCGGCGGTGCTGGCCCGGCTCGACCTGGCCTTCCTCGCCGACCGCTCGCCGCAGTACGGGACGGACTTCTGATCGGCTCTCGGTGGCCGGGCGAGCGGCCCGGTGCCGGCCCGTGCACGTGACCCGGCGAGCGGTTCGAGGCCGGGCCGCACGGGTGATCGGCACCCGGTGCGGGGCAGCCGCGTCGGCTGCGAGGTAAGTTGCCGGTGTGACCTTGATTCAGGCCCGCCCCCGGGTGCTGAACGCCGCCGACTCGGCGCGGGTGCGCGTCCTGGTCGATGCGGATCTGATCGCCCACTGCGCGCTGGACGCACGGCTGCGGGTCGTGCCCGACCTCGCGCCGCGGCGGTTCGGCGGCCAGTTCTGGGGGGTGGACGGCCCGCACCGTGACCTGCGGGCGGCCGCGTTCCACGGCGGCAACCTGATCCCGCTCGGCGACGACCTGGCCGGCCTGGAGCTGATCGCCAGGCAGCTGGCCCGGACCGGGCGCGGATGCTCCTCCATCGTCGGTCCGGCGGACGGGGTCGCGGCGATGTGGGACGTGCTGTCCCGGCGCTGGGGGCCCGCCCGGGCGGTCCGGTGGGGCCAGCCGCTGCTGTGCATCCGGACGCCGGCGCCGGTCGAGGCCGATCCCGGGGTGCGGCTGGTGCACCCGACCGAACTCGACCGGTTCCTGCCCGCTGCCGTGGCCATGTTCACCGAGGAACTCGACATCTCGCCGATCGCGCACGACGCCGGCCGGGGCTATCGCAACCGGGTCGCGGACCTGATCGGCGCCGGACGGGCGTTCGCCCGGTTCGACGATCGCGGCCGGGTGATCTTCAAGGCCGAGATCGGGGCGCTGAGCCCGGCCACCGCCCAGATCCAGGGGGTCTGGGTACGGCGGGAACTGCGCGGCCAGGGTCTGGGCACGGCAGCGATGGCGGCCGTGGTCCGGCTGGCGCTGCGCCGGGCACCGTCGGTGAGCCTGTACGTCAACGACTACAACGAGGCCGGCCGTGCCATGTACGCCCGGCTCGGCTTCGTCCAGGTGGGCACCCTGCGCACCGTCCTGTTCTGATCCGCGGTCCTTCTAAGCTGTGGCGCATGGTTCTGGACGCGGTGATCTTCGACTGGGGCGGCACCCTGACGCCGTGGCACACCATCGACCCGTACGACTGCTGGCTGTCGGTCACCGAGGATGCCGGGCACGCGCAGGCGCTGCACGCGGCGGAGCACGCGGTCTGGCAGCTGGTGCGCGGCGAGCACCGCAGCGGGACGCTGGCCGACATCATGGCCGCGGCCCGGGTGACCCTCACCGAGGCGCAGCTGGAGCGGTACTACCGGTGGTGGGACGCGCACAGCTACACCGACCCCGAGGTCGCCGGCCTATTCGAGGCGCTGCGCTCCCGCGGGCTCAAGGTGGGCGTGCTCTCCAACACCACCTGGCCGCAGGCCGAGCACGCCCGCATCTTCATCCGGGACCAGGTCGACCACCTCATCGACGGGGCGGTGTACTCCTCCGAGATCCCGTGGGCCAAACCCCATCCCGAGGCTTTCCGGGCTGCCCTGGACGCGGTCGGGGTGCGCGAGCCGGAGCGGGCGGTCTATGTCGGTGACCGGCTCTTCGAGGACATCTACGGCGCGAACCGGGTGGGCATGCGGGCCGTCCTGCTGCCGCACAGCACCGTCCCGGCCCACCAGCTGGGCGCAGAGGGCACCCCGGACGCGATCATCCAGTCGCTCGGCGAGCTGGTCGGCGTGATCGACGGCTGGCTGAGCGAGGCCGCGTAGCCGGCGCCAGGTCAGGCTGCCCGTCAGCTACCCGGCGCGCCGGGGAACGGCACCGTCGCCCGCTTCGGGTCGTCGACGAGGCGCCAGGTCGTCGCGGCCAGGGCAGCCGCGGTCAGGCCGTCCAGCGCCTGGCCGCGCAGCGCACGCTGGTCGCCCCCCGCCCGGACGGCCCCCTCCAGCAGGTAGCGGTAGGCCGCCGCGGAGCGCTCCTCGATCCGTACCGCCCAGGCCGTCGCGGCCTCGGCACCGGTGACCGGCGCCGGTGGCGGGTAGCTGCTTGCCGACGCCGCCGGGGTGACACCGAGTGCCACCAATTGGCCTGCCACCGCATCCCGGGTGAGCCGGTGGGCCGCCTCCAGATCGCGCGCGCGGGCCACGTCGGCGTCGGTGCCCAGGTGCACGCCGATCAGGGGGTAGCCGAAGACGGCGAGATGCTGGGCGGCGAGCACCTGCTGCAGGCCGTCCACGATCGGCTGCGGGACCTGCCGAACACCGGCCGCCACCGGCGTGCCGGAGGAGGGAGCGAGCGGGTAGCCGAACATCAGTGCCTGGGTGCTCAGCGCTGCCTCGATGCTGGCGAGCACCGGCAGCACCTGGGACGCCCGCGGTTCGGCGGCGGGCCAACCCAGCACCGCCTGCCGGAGCAACTGGGCGTCCCGGGTGCACATCGCCCCGAGGCCACCGGTGCCCGCCGCCGGATCGGAGGTCGCAGTCGGTCCGGGTGATGCCGTCCGCTGTGCCAACCGCCAGCCCGGGTACAGCTCCAGCAGGGCGCGCAACGCGTCACCGTGCGCGGCGACGTTCGCGCGCATGCTGTCGGAGATGCTGCCGACCTCGGGCTGGCCCGACTCGTAGGCCGCCAGCAGCTGCTGTTGGCGGGCGAGCGCGTCGGTCAGCGCCGCCGGCGGCTCGGCGGGTGGCAGCGCGACCTCGTGGTGCACCGGGCCGACGACGCCGAGGCCGGCGCCCGCGACCGCCGCGGCGGCGAGCAGGCTGCCGCCCAGCAGGGTGCGTCGGGAGATCTGGGCCATCGGAGAGGCAGTCTTTCAGATGCCGGTAAGCTGCTCGGCAAGGCACGGATGCGCCCGGGGACGGGGCGCTGGACAACTGGACACCGGATGAGGAGCGGCGTGACATGACTGCGCGGTCACCGCAGCGAAACCAGCTACACGACTTGTTGGATCCGGTGGTGTCAGCGGCGGGCTACGAGCTGGTGGACCTCTCGGTCACCTCGGCCGGCCGGCGGAGCCTGGTCCGGGTCACCGTGGACGGCGACACCGGCATCGACCTCGACGGGGTCGCGGTGGTGTCCCGGGCGATCTCGACCGCGATGGACGCCGAGGATGCCGCCTTCGCCGGGCCGTACGTGCTCGAGGTGAGTTCGCCCGGCGTGGACCGCCCGCTGACCGAGCCCCGGCTCTGGAAGCGCGCGGTCGGGCACCTGGTGAGCGTCCCGATCGCGGATGCCGACCCGGTCACCGGCCGGGTGGTGGCGGTTGCCGCGGACGGACTGGTGCTGAGCGTGGACGGTGCCGAACGCAGCCACTCCTGGGACGTGGTGGGCACCGGCCGGATGCAGGTGGAGTTCTCCCGGCCGGGGGGGCCGGCGACGGACTTCGAGGCGGAGCCGGTGGATTCCGAGGACGAGCCGGCGGACTTCGAGTACGAGCCCGCGGACGAGGAGGATTGAGCCATGGTGAGCGTTGACATCGCGGCCCTGCGCAGCATCGAGCGCGAGAAGGAGATCTCCTTCGAGACCGTCCTGCAGGCCCTGGAGACCGCGCTGCTCTCGGCCTACCGGCACACCAACCACCCGATGCCGCACGCCCGGGTGGAGATCGACCGCAAGAGCGGCGAGGTTACGGTCTGGGCCGCCGAGTACTCGCCGGACGGCGAGCTGATCGAGGAGTTCGACGACACCCCGACCGATTTCGGCCGGATCGCCGCGATGACCGCCAAGCAAGTGATCATGCAGCGGCTGCGCGACGCCGAGCACGACAACACCTACGGCGAGTACTCCGGCCACGAGGGCGACATCGTGACCGGGATCATCCAGGCCGACGCCCAGGCCGCGCAGCGTGGCCTGGTGCTGGTCACGCTCGGCAAGGTCGAGGCGGTGCTGCCCCCGTCGGAGCAGGTGCCGGGCGAGGTGTACGACCACGGCACCCGGATCAAGTGCTACGTGGTGTCGGTGACCCGCGGCATGCGCGGCCTGCAGATCACGCTGAGCCGGACCCACCCGAGCCTGGTCAAGAAGCTGTTCGCCCTCGAGGTGCCCGAGATCGCCGATGGCAGCGTCGAGATCATGGCGGTCGCCCGGGAGTCCGGCCACCGGACCAAGATCGCGGTGCGCTCGACCGTGTCCGGCCTGAACGCCAAAGGCGCCTGCATCGGGCCGATGGGCCAGCGGGTGCGCAACGTGGTGGCCGAGCTGCACGGCGAGAAGATCGACATCATCGACTGGGACGAGGACCCGGCGGTCTTCGTCGGCAACGCGCTCTCGCCGGCCAGCGCCCGCGAGGTGACCGTGGTGGACGCCGCCGCCAAGGCGGCGCGGGTGGTGGTGCCCGACTACCAGCTCTCGCTGGCGATCGGCCGCGAGGGGCAGAACGCCCGGCTAGCCGCCCGGCTCACCGGCTGGCGGATCGACATCCATTCCGACGCCGAGCCCGCCCCGGACCCGGCCGGGACGGAGCGGCTGGACCCGGCGCCGCCGGTCGCGGCGGCGGCGGACAATTCCGCTGCCGGTGAGGAGTAGACTCACCGACGGCCGTCAGCACGACGGCGGTATCTCGACTGCCCAGGTGCGGGTTCGCACCTGCGTCGGCTGCCGCCAGCGGGCTCCGGCCACCGATCTGCTCCGCGTCGTCGCGGGGCCGGCAGCACGAACCGACGAGGCCGGGGGACCGGTCCGGGACGTCCTGCCGGACCCGAGGGCCCGCGCGGCCGGCCGGGGCGCCTGGGTGCATCCCGATCCGTCCTGCGTGACGCTCGCCGAACGGCGCCGGGCCTACGGACGGGCACTGCGGTGCGGCGTCCGGCTGGACCCGGCGGCGGTGCGGCACTACGTGGCGGCCCTCGGCACGGCGGACTGACCGGTCCGCTGCTGCGGTAGGCCGCGGCAGGCCGGTGTACGTTCTCCTCGAGCGATGTGCAACCTGCGCATCGATACTCGCGAAAGTGAGAAACAGAGCTATGAGCACCCGATGAAGCGCCAACCATGAGTGCGTTTCCCACCTAGATCGGGACCTGCGGGCTGCCGCCGGTTCCGTCACGAAGGAGTCCAGTGGCAGGCAAGGCCCGCGTACACGAGCTCGCAAAGGAGCTCGGCGTACCCAGCAAGGAAGTTCTCGCGAAGCTCAGCGAACTCGGCGAGTTCGTCAAGAGCGCATCCTCCACCGTCGAAGCACCGGTAGCCCGCCGGCTGCGTGAGGCGTTCCCGTCGGCCGCGTCCGCGACGGCGAAGAAGTCCCCGACCAAGACCGCTGCCAAGGCGCCCGCCGCGCCTGCTCCACAGGCCCCGGCGGCGCCGGCGGTGAGCACTCCCGCCGAGCCCGTTCCCGCCGCGTCGCCGGCGCCGGGCCCGGTGCCCGGTCCGGCCCGCAAGCCCGAGCCCGCCGCGGCCCAGGCTCCCGCGCCGGCGGCACCGGCCGAGGAGGCTGCCCCGCGGCCGACCCCGGGTCCGCGCCCGCAGGCGCCGCGCCCGGCCGCGCCGAGGGTGGCCAACAACCCGTTCGGCGTCGGTGGCGGCCAGCCCGCACCGCGCCCGCAGGCCCCCCGTCCGGGTGGTCCCGGCGCCGGTCCCCGCCCGGGCCCGCGGCCGGGTGGCACCGGTGGGCCCGGTGGCCCGCGCCCGAACCCGGGCATGATGCCGCCCCGGCCGAACCCCGGCATGATGCCGCCGCGCACCGGTGGTCCCGGCCGTCCCGGCGCTCCGGGCCGTCCGGGTGCCGGCGCCGGCCGCCCCGGCCCCGGCGGCGCCGGTCGTCCCGGTGGTGGCGGCGGTGGTAACTACCGCGGCGGTCCCGGTGGTGGCGGCGGTGGTTTCCGCGGCGGTCCCGGCGGTGGCCCGGGTGGCGGCGGTTTCGCCGGCCGTCCCGGTGGCCCCGGTGGCCGTGGTCGCGGTGCCGGCACCGCCGGTGCGTTCGGCCGCGGTGGTGGCCGGCCGGTCCGTGGCAAGAAGAGCAAGAAGCAGCGCAGGCAGGAGTTCGACAACATGTCGGCCCCGTCGCTGGGTGGCGTCTCCGTCCCCCGCGGCAACGGCGACGTGCTGCGGCTGCCGCGTGGCGCGTCGCTGTCGGACTTCGCCGAGCGGATCAATGCCGAGCCGGCCGCGCTGGTCACCGTGATGTTCCACCTCGGCGAGATGGTCACCGCGACCCAGTCGGTGAACGAGGAGACCCTGCAGCTGCTGGGCGCCGAGCTGAACTACAACGTCCAGGTCGTCAGCCCCGAGGACGAGGACCGCGAGCTGCTGTCGTCCTTCGACCTCACCTTCGGCAACGACGAGGGTGGCGAGGAGGAGCTGGTCGCCCGGCCGCCGGTCGTGACCGTCATGGGTCACGTCGACCACGGTAAGACCCGGCTGCTGGACGCGATCCGCAAGTCGAATGTGCTGGCCGGCGAGGCCGGTGGCATCACCCAGCACATCGGCGCGTACCAGGTGCACGTCGAGCACGAGGGCCAGGACCGGGCGATCACCTTCATCGACACCCCGGGTCACGAGGCGTTCACCGCCATGCGTGCCCGCGGTGCCTCCACCACCGACATCGTGGTGCTGGTGGTCGCGGCCGACGACGGCGTGATGCCGCAGACGATCGAGGCGCTCAACCACGCCCAGGCCGCCGACGTGCCGGTCGTGGTCGCGGTGACCAAGATCGACAAGGAGGACGCCAACCCGGCCAAGGTGCGCCAGCAGCTCACCGAATACGGGCTGGTGGCCGAGGAGTACGGCGGCGACACGATGTTCATCGACGTGTCGGCGCGGTCGAACCTCAACATCGAGGGCCTGCTCGAAGGCATCCTGCTGACCGCGGACGCCTCTCTCGACCTGCGGGCCAACCCGACCCAGGACGCCCAGGGCATCGCGATCGAGGCGCACCTCGACCGCGGCCGTGGCCCGGTGGCGACCGTGCTGGTGCAGCGCGGCACGCTTCGGGTCGGCGACTCGATCGTGGCCGGCGACGCGTTCGGCCGGGTCCGGGCGATGCTCGACGACGACGGCAAGAACGTCGAGGAGGCCGGACCGGGCACGCCGGTGATGGTGCTGGGCCTGACCTCGGTGCCCGGCGCCGGCGACTCCTTCATCGTGGTGGAGGAGGACCGGATCGCCCGGCAGATCGCCGACCGGCGGTCGGCCCGGGAGCGCAACGCCCAGCTCGCCTCCACCCGGCGGCGGATCTCGCTGGACGACCTCGACAAGGCACTCGCGGCCGGTGAGGTGCAGCAGCTGAACCTCATCATCAAGGGTGACGTGTCCGGTTCGGTGGAGGCCCTCGAGGACTCGCTGCTGAAGATCGAGATCGGCGACGGCAACGACGAGGTGTCGCTGCGCGTGATCGGTCGCGGTGTCGGCGCGATCACCGAGAACGACATCAACCTCGCGATCGCCTCCGACGCGGTGGTGATCGGCTTCAACGTCCGGCCCGAGGGCAAGGCGCGCGAGGCGGCCGAGCGTGAGGGCGTGGACGTCCGGTACTACACGGTCATCTACCAGGCCATCGACGAGATCGAGGCTGCCCTCAAGGGCATGCTCAAGCCCGAGTTCGAAGAGGCCCAGCTCGGCACCGCCGAGGTGCGCGAGGTCTTCCGGGTCCCGAAGATCGGCAACGTGGCGGGTGCGCTGGTGCGCTCGGGCACCATCCGCCGCAACACCAAGGCCCGGCTCGTCCGCGACGGCATCACCGTCAACGAGAACCTGTCCGTGGAGTCGCTGCGCCGGTTCAAGGATGACGCGACCGAGGTTCGGGAAGGTTTCGAGTGCGGTATCGGGCTCGGCTCCTTCAACGACATCAAGATCGGTGACGTCATCGAGACCTTCGAGATGCGGGAGAAGCCGCGCTCGTAAGGTCGGGCACGTCAGTACCGACAGATCGATCGCTTCCGGACGGCCAGGCACCGCGCCTGGCCGTCCGGAATGCGCTGTGTAGGAAAGGAAAGGCCACGATGGCTGATTCACCCAGGGCCCGCCGGCTGGCCGGCCGCATCCGACAGATCGTGGCCTCCTATATCGAGAACCAGATCAAGGACCCGCGGCTGGGCATGGTCACCGTGACCGACGTCCGGATGACCGGCGACCTGCACGACGCCACGGTGTTCTACACCGTCTACGGCGACGAGCAGGCGCGTGCCGACTCGGCCGCCGCGCTGGAGGCCGCCCGCGGCCAGATCCGCACCGAGGTCGGTCGCCAGACCGGGGTCAAGTTCACCCCGACGGTCGCCTTCATCCTCGACGAGCTGCCCGAGTCCGCCCGGCACATCGACGACCTGCTCGCGGTGGCCCGGCAGGCCGACGCGCAGGTCGAGCAGGTCCGCGCGCAGGCTGCGTACGCGGGGGAGGCCGACCCGTACCGAAAGCCGCGTGAGGTCGAGGACGAGGACGATTAGTCTGCTCGGATGCAGGTGACCTTCCGGCGTGCCACCGAGGCCGACTGGCCACGGATCTGGCCGATCTTCGCCGAGGTGGTCCAGGCCGCCGACACGTACGCCCACGACCCGGCGACGGACTCGGCGACCGGCCGGGCGATCTGGCTGGTCCCGCCGCCCGACGAGACCTGGCTCGCACTCGACGCGGACGGCACGGTGCTGGGCAGCTACAAGACCGGTGCGAACCGTGCCGGGCCGGGAGCGCACATCGGCACCGCCTCCTACATGGTCGACCGGGGCCGCCGCGGCTCCGGGGTCGGCCGGGCGATGGTGCTGCACAGCCTCGACCGGGCCCGGGCGCTCGGCTTCCGCGGCGTCCAGTTCAACGCGGTGACGGCGAGCAACGTGCACGCCGTCCGGCTGTACTCCCAGCTCGGCTTCGAGATCGTCGGCCGGGTGCCCGGCGGGTTCCGGCATCCGGAGCAGGGCTACGTGGATCTGCTGGTCATGTTCTGCGACCTGACCCGGTGACCGCGCCGCAGCCGGTCGCGGTCAGCACCCGGCGGATCGTCGCGCTGGCCGGGTCCGCGTTCGTGGTGCTGGCCGCCGAGCCGCTGTTCGTGCTGGTCGACACCGCGGTGGTCGGCCACCTCGGCCGGGTGCCGCTGGCCGCGCTGGCCGCCGCCGGGACGGTCATGACGCTGCTGGCCATCGTCGGCAGCTCGCTGGAGTACGGCACCACCGGACGCGCCGCCCGCTACTACGGCGCCGGCCGCCGGGAGGCAGCCGTGAACGAGGGCGTGCAGGCGTCCTGGCTGGCGTTCCTGCTCGGGCTGCTGGCGCTGCTGGCCGGCGAGCTGCTGGCCGGCCCGATCGTGCGGCTGGTCACCGGCGGCCATCCGGCGGTGGCGCACGACGCCGAGCGCTGGCTGCGGGTGGCGATCCTCGGCCTGCCCGGCGTGCTGCTGGTGCTGGCCGGCAACGGCTGGCTGCGCGGCGTGCAGGACACCCGCACCCCGGTGCGGATCGTGGTGGTCGCCAACGTGCTGTCGGCGGTCGCGTCGCCGCTGCTGGTGTTCCCGGCGCACCTGGGCCTGGTCGGCTCGGCCATCGCCAACGTCGCCGCCCAGTGGCTCGGCGCGGCCCTGTGCATCCGGGCGCTGCGCGCCGAGCGGGTGCCGGCGCGACCGTCCTGGTCGGTGGTCCGGTCGCAGCTGGTGGTCAGCCGCGACCTGGTGGTGCGCTCGGTGGCGTTCCAGGCCGCGTTCATGGTGGCCGCCGCCGTGGCCGGCCGGCTCGGTGCGGCGCAGCTGGCCGCGCACCAGATCGGGCTGCAGCTGTGGGAGTTCGTGGCGCTGCTGCTGGACTCGTTCGCGATCGCCGCCCAGTCGCTGATCGGCGCGGCGCTCGGCGGTGGGGACGTGTCCGCCGCCCGGCACACCGCCTGGCGGGTCAGCCGGTACGGCCTGTGCGCCGGCGTGGTCTTCAGCGTGCTGATCGCGGCCGGTTGGTACGTGGTGCCGGCGCTCTTCAGCGACGACGCCGCGGTGCGGCACCAGGCGCACGTGCTCTGGCCCTGGCTGCTGGGCATGCAGCCCGCGGCCGGCGTCGTGTTCGCCCTCGACGGGGTGCTGCTCGGCGCCGGTGACAACGCCTTCATGCGCACCGTCACGCTGGTCGCGGCGCTGCTCGGCTTCATCCCGCTGTGCCTGCTCACCTTGCCGCTCGGCCTCGGCCTGGCCGGCGTGTGGGCCGGGCTGGCCGGGTTCATCGGAGTGCGGCTGGTCGGCATGGCCTGGCGCGCGCGCTCCGGCCGCTGGCTGGTGGTGGGGGAGCGCCGCTGAGCGCACCGATAGCCTGACCGGCATGGCGCGCAAGGGGCCGGCCGGGCCGGGTGGACTGATCGTGATCGACAAGCCGGCCGGGCTGACCTCGCACGACGTGGTCGGCCGGGTCCGCCGGATCGCCGGCACCCGCCGGGTCGGCCACGCAGGCACGCTCGACCCGATGGCCACCGGGGTGCTGGTGCTGGGCGTGGAGCGCGCCACCCGGCTGCTGAACCACCTGGTGCTGACCGACAAGAGCTACACCGCGACGATCCGGCTGGGCCTGGCCACCAGCACCGACGACGCCGAGGGCGAGCCGCTCACCGGCGGCGACGCGTCCGGCCTGGGCAGGGCTGCGATCGAGGCCGGGATGGCCGGGCTGACCGGCGAGATCCGGCAGCGGCCGTCGGCGGTGTCGGCGATCAAGGTGAACGGCCAGCGGGCCTATGACCGGGTGCGCGCCGGTGAGGACGTGGTGCTGGCCGAGCGGCCGGTCACGGTCAGCCGGTTCGAGCTGCTGGCCGATCCGGAATACCACGACAACTACTGCGATATCCCGGTCGAGGTGGACTGCTCGTCCGGCACCTACGTGCGCGCGCTGGCCCGTGACCTGGGCGAGCGGCTGGGCGTGGGCGGCCACCTGACCGCGCTGCGGCGCACCCGGGTCGGCCCGTTCACCCTCGACCAGGCGCTGACCCTGGACGCGCTGGCGGAGCTGGCCGACCCGATCACGCTGCCGCTGCCGGCCGCGCTGGCCGCGGCGATGCCGACCCGGGCGCTGGCCGAGGACGAGGCCCGGGAACTGAGCTTCGGCCGGCCGATCGTGCCAGCCGGAATCGAGGGCACGTACGGCGGGATCGGCCCGTCCGGCGAGGCGGTGGCGCTGCTGGCCGAATCCGACGGCCGGGCCCGCCCGGTGCTGGGCTTCACGCCGGCCGGCTGAGCGTGGTCGTGGGCACCCCGGACCGCCCGGTAAGCTGGTGGGCCGGAAACCCTGCCGCTTGACAATCCCCGCGCTGCTTCGAGGAGACAGACCCTGCCATGGCGACCACCAACGACCTGAAGAACGGCCTCGTGCTCAACATCGACGGCCAGCTGTGGACCGTGGTGGAGTTCCAGCACGTCAAGCCCGGCAAGGGCGGCGCCTTCGTGCGCACCACGCTGAAGAACGTGCTGTCCGGCAAGGTCGTCGACCGCACCTTCAACGCCGGCACCAAGGTCGAGACCGCGACCGTCGACAAGCGCGCGATGACTTTCCTCTACAAGGAGGGTGACGACTTCGTCTTCATGGACGGCGACACCTACGAGCAGATGTACGTCCCGGCCGCGGTGGTTGGCGACGGCGCCAACTACCTGCTCGACAACGCCGAGGCCGTGGTCGCGGTGCACGAGGGTGCGCCGCTGTTCATCGAGCTGCCGACCTCGGTCGAGCTGATCATCACCTACACCGAGCCGGGCCTGCAGGGCGACCGCGCCACCGGCGGCACCAAGCCCGCCACCGTCGAGACCGGAGCCGAGGTGCAGGTGCCGCTCTTCGTCACCACCGGCGAGAAGATCAAGATCGACACCCGCGACGGCCGCTACCTCGGCCGGATCAACAGCTGATCCCGATCGGCGTGAAGAGCGGGGATATCACGATGAGCGCTCGCACGAAGAGCGAGGGAATCTAGTGGCTGCCCGGAGCAAGGCACGCAAGCGCGCGGTCGACCTGTTGTACGAGGCCGACCTGCGCGGGGTCGACCCGGTGTCGACGCTGGCCGAACGGGTCGCGCTGGCCGACCCGCCGATCAACGACTACACCGTCGAACTGGTCGAGGGTGTCACCGAGCACCGGGCGGCGATCGACGAGCTGCTCAGCGAGTACTCCGAGGGCTGGACCATCGAGCGGATGCCCGGCGTCGACCGGGCGGTGCTGCGGGTCGGCCTGTTCGAGCTGCTGTGGTCGGCCGAGGTGCCGGACGCGGTCGCGATCGACGAGGCGGTCGAGCTGGCCAAGGCGCTGTCGACCGACGAGTCGCCGAAGTTCGTCAACGGCCTGCTCGGCCGGGTGCTGCGCAACCAGCTGCCGGGCGGCGAGACGCTGCCGAGCAGCGCCGCCAGCGAGAACTGAGGGTTCCGGCCGGGTCGGCCCGGAGCCCTCAGCCGGCCGGGTGGCCGACCGAGCCCGGGGCCAGCACACCCCAGCCGACAAGCTTGTCGGTCAGCTGATCGAGCGAGGTGTCGAACATCAGGGCCAGCGCGCGCAGGTCCTCGCCGCGGATCGAGAGCACCTTGTTGCCGTAGTCGCCCCGCTGGCGCTGGATCGACTGGGCGTAGCGGACCAGCGGCGCGGCATCCTCGGCCGGCACGTGCTGCAGCTTCTGCAGGTCGAGCACCACCTTGCTGCTGCTGTCGATCCGGGCGCTGGGCGCGCCCTCCTCGGTGGGCAGCAGCTCCGAGATCGGCACCCCGTAGAACTCGGCAAGCTCGGCCAGCCGGGCCACCGACACCGCCCGGTCGCCGCGCTCGTAGGAGCCGACCACGACCGCCTTCCACTTGCCGCCGGACTTGCGCTCGACTCCGTGCAGGGACAGTCGCTGCTGGGCGCGGACGGCGCGCAACCGGCTGCCCAGCGCGCGGGCGTACTCGCGGTCGTCGGGGGCCAGGCCGCCAGGCTCCGGTGCGCTCGCACGCCCGGCGGTGTCGGCACCGACACCACTGTGCGTGATGGATGGAGTCTTGGGCTCGGTCACGTCCCCGTCCTAAATTCGGCCACCCGGGGTACCCGGTGGTGTTGCTGATGGTCCCGTTACGCTATAACGCTGACCTCACAGGGTAACAGCCGCCGAACGCACGGTAATTGACGCGCCGCACGTGTCGGACTGGTGGTACCCCGATCAAGTCCTACTGATAAGTTCGACAGCGAAACGACGTCCTTTAACGACTCGTCCGGTGAGGCGAGGAAGGAGGTCCGCGCATCATCATGCCTGGCCAACCAGTTTCGGCCCCGGGATCCCGGGCCGGTGGAGACGGCAAGACCGTCCTGCACCCCGACGACGTCGGGCGCGTGCTCGACCGGATCGCCCACCAGATTCTCGAGAAGACCCGGGGTGGCGCCGACCTCGTGCTGCTCGGCATCCCGACCCGCGGCGAGCCGCTGGCCCGCCGGCTGGCCGACCGGATCAGCTCGTTCGGCGGGGTCGAGGTCGCGCTCGGCACCCTCGACATCACCCTCTACCGCGACGATCTGCGCTCGCGCGCCGTCCGCCCGCTCGGCCGCACCGTCGAGCCGCCCGGCGGCGTCGACGGCAAGCTGGTGGTGCTGGTCGACGACGTCCTGTTCTCCGGGCGCACGGTGCGGGCGGCCCTCGACGCGCTGACCGACCTCGGCCGGCCCCGGGCGGTGCAGCTGGCGGTGCTGATCGACCGCGGTCACCGGCAGTTGCCGATCCGGGCCGACTACGTGGGCAAGAACCTGCCCACCTCGGCCAGCGAGCAGGTGCACGTAAGCCTGGCCGAGATCGACGGCGCCGACGGCGTCTCGATCGCTGGCGGGGCCGGCACGGAGGTGGCCGGATGAACCGCCACCTGCTTTCGGCCGCCGACCTGTCCGCCGCCGAGGCGACCCAGCTGCTCGACACCGCCGAACAGATGGACGCGATCCAGAACCGCGAGGTGAAGAAGCTGCCGGCGCTGCGCGGGCGGACCGTGGTCAACCTCTTCTTCGAAGACTCCACCCGGACCCGGTCGTCCTTCGAGATCGCCGGCAAGTGGCTCTCGGCCGACGTGATCAACGTCAGCGCCAAGGGGTCGAGCGTGAGCAAGGGCGAGAGCCTGCGCGACACCGCGCTGACCGTGGCCGCGATGGGGGTCGACGCGCTGGTCGTCCGGCACCACGCCTCGGGAGCCGTCCAGCGGATCACCGAGTGGGTGGACTGCCCGGTGGTCAACGCCGGCGACGGCACCCACGAGCACCCGACCCAGGCGCTGCTCGACGCGTTCTCGCTGCGCCGCCGGCTCGGTGACCTGGCCGGCCGGCACGTGGTGATCGTCGGCGACCTGACCCACAGCCGGGTGGCGCGGTCGAACGTGCTGCTGCTGCGCACGCTCGGGGCGCAGGTCACCCTGGTCGCCCCGCCGACGCTGATGCCGGCCGGGGTGGCCGGCTGGGACTGCTCGATCAGCTGGGACCTCGACCAGGCGCTGTCCGGCAAGGTGGCCGGGGATGTGGATGCGGTGATGATGCTGCGGGTGCAGCGGGAGCGGATGAGCGGCGGGTACTTCGCCACCGAACGGGAGTACGCGACCGGCTACGGCCTGGGCCCGGTCCGGCTGGCGATGCTGCCCGAGCACACGGTGGTGCTGCACCCGGGCCCGATGAACCGGGGCCTGGAGATCTCCTCGGTGGCCGCGGACAGCCCCCGGTCGCTGGTGCTCGACCAGGTGCGGGCCGGCGTCGCGGTGCGGATGGCCGTGCTCTACCACGTGCTGGCCGGCGCCGACGAGCCCGCGGGGCTGACGGCGGGGGTGCCGGCATGATCCTGCTGCGTGGCGCGCGGCCGCTCGGCGGCCCGGCGGTGGACGTGCTGCTGGCCGACGGCCGGATCGCCGAGCTGGCCCCGGCCCTGGACCGGCCGGACGGCGCGGAGCTGATCGACGCCGGCGGCGCGGTGCTGCTGCCCGGCCTGGTCGACCTGCACACCCACCTGCGCGAGCCCGGCCGGGAGGACACGGAGACGGTCGCCACCGGCTCGGCCGCGGCGGCCCTCGGCGGCTTCACCGCGGTGCACGCGATGGCCAACACCAACCCGGTCGCCGACACCGCCGAGATCGTCGAGCAGGTGCACGAGCTGGGCCGGCGGGCCGGGCTGGTCGACGTCCGCCCGGTCGGCGCGGTGTCGAAGGGGCTGGCCGGTGAGCAGCTGGCCGAGATCGGCGGCATGGCCCGTTCGGCCGCGGCCGTCCGGGTGTTCAGCGACGACGGCCGATGCGTGTCCGACGCCCGTCTGATGCGCCGGGCGCTGGAGTACCTCAAGCCGTTCGACGCGGTGCTCGCCCAGCACGCCCAGGATCCGCGGCTGGCCGACGGCATGGCGTGCGCGCACGAGGGGGAGCTGTCGGGCAAGCTCGGCCTGCCCGGCTGGCCCGGGGTCGCGGAGGAGAGCATCGTCGCCCGGGACGTCATGCTGGCCCGGCACACCGGATCGCGGCTGCACGTCTGCCACGTCTCGACCGCCGGCACCGTCGAGGTGATCCGCTGGGCCAAGCGCCAGGGCATCGACGTGACAGCCGAGGTCACCCCGCACCACCTGCTGCTGACCTGCGACCTGCTCACCGGGTATGACCCGATCTACAAGGTCAACCCGCCGCTGCGGCCGGCCGACGACGTGCTCGCGCTGCGGGCCGGCCTGGCCGACGGCACCATCGACGCGGTGGCCACCGACCACGCCCCGCACGCGCCGCACGACAAGGACCACGCCTTCGCCGACGCGGCGTTCGGCATGCTCGGACTGCAGACCGCGCTCGGCGTGGTGATCACCGCGATGCTGCAGACCGGCCTGCTCGACTGGGCCGGCCTGGCCGACCGGACGAGCGTCCGGCCGGCTGCCATCGGACGGCTCGCCGGCCACGGCCGGCCGATCGCGGTGGGCGAGCCGGCCAACCTGACCCTGGTCGAGGAGTCCGGCAGCTGGCTGGTCCGTCCGGACGAGCTGGCCTCGCTGGCCCGCAACACCCCGTACGCCGGCCGCGAGTTGCCGGGCCGGGTGCTGGCCACGTTCCTGCGCGGCCGGCCGACGGTCCGGGACGGCCGGCTGGCCTCCGTGGTGCCGGCATGATCCGGTTGTGGCTGGTGCTCGGCTGCGTGCTGCTGTTCGTGCTGGTGCTGGCCGCCATGCGGCTCGGCTGGCGCAACCGGGAGCGCCGCCAGGCCACGCTGCCACCGCTGCCGGACCCGCCCACCGAGCTGGGCGGCGACCTCGCGCCGGCGCTGACCGGCCTCTACGTCGGCAGCACCCCCGCCACCCGCTGGCAGGACCGGATCGTGGCGCACCGGCTGGGCGAGCGGGCCGATGCGACCGCTCGGCTGGCCGAGGCCGGTGCGCTGATCGAGCGGCAGGGCAGCCCGGCCATCTTCATCCCGCGCGAGCAGCTGCTCGACATCCGGCTGGAGCCGGCGCTGGCGGGCAAGGTGGTCGGCGCGGGCGGGCTGCTGGTGCTGCGCTGGCGGCACGGCGACGAGCTGCTGGACACCGGCGTCCGCGGCGATGACAAGACTCTGTATCCCTTGTGGATGAAGGCGATCCCGCAACACAGGCAGGAGACCGACGCGTCGTGACCGACACCGCACTGCTGGTTCTGGAAGACGGCCGGAGCTTCGTAGGGGAGTCCTACGGAGCTACCGGGGAGACCTTCGGTGAGGCGGTGTTCAACACCGGCATGACCGGCTATCAGGAGACGCTGACCGACCCCTCGTACCACCGCCAGATCGTGGTGCAGACCGCGCCGCACATCGGCAACACCGGGGTGAACGACGAGGATCCGGAGTCGTCGCGGATCTGGGTTTCCGGTTACGTGGTCAGGGATCCGGCCCGCCGGGTGTCGAGCTGGCGAGCCCGCCGGACGCTGGCGGAGGAGCTCCAACGCTTCGGCGTGGTGGGCATCAGCGGCATCGACACCCGTGCGCTGACTCGGCACCTGCGCGAGCGGGGCGCGATGCGGGCGGTCATCTCGTCCGTCGACCTCGACCCGGATTCGCTGCTGCGCAAGGTGAAGGCGTCCCCGTCCATGGTGGGCGCGGACCTCACCGGGCAGGTCAGCACCGAGGTGCCCTACCGGGTGGACGCGATTGGCGAGCACCGGTTCACCGTCGCCGCGCTGGACTTCGGCATCAAGGCGATGACCCCGCACCGGATGGCCGAGCGGGGCATCACCACGCACGTGCTGCCGGCCGGGTCCACGGTGGAGCAGGTGCTGGCCGCAGGCGCGGACGCGGTGTTCCTGGCCAACGGCCCGGGCGACCCGGCGACCGCCGACCCGGCGGTGGCGGTGGTGCGCGAGCTGCTCGGCCGCCGGGTGCCGATCTTCGGCATCTGCTTCGGCAACCAGATCCTCGGCCGGGCGTACGGCTTCGGCACGTACAAGCTGCGGTACGGCCACCGCGGCATCAACCAGCCGGTGTCCGACCGGGCGACCGGCAAGGTGGAGATCACCGCGCACAACCACGGCTTCGCGGTCGACGCGCCGCTGGACGGGGTGACCGAGACCGAGTTCGGCGGCGTGTCGGTCAGCCACGTCTGCCTGAACGACAACGTGGTGGAGGGCCTGCGGGCGCACGACGTGCCCGCGTTCTCGGTGCAGTACCACCCGGAGGCCGCGGCCGGTCCACATGATGCGGGCTACCTCTTCGACAGGTTCACCGAACTCTTGGAAGGCGACAGCGAGTGAGGATCGCAGTGAGCGCTAGCGAGCGAGGACCGGAGCGAGCGCGGAGCCGACCACTGAGTGGAAGGCGACAGCGAGTGAGGATCGCAGTGAGCGCTAGCGAGCGAGGACCGGAGCGAGCGCGGAGCCGACACATGATCAACGTCACCCGGGGTGGTCACTGATGCCGAAGCGCACCGATATCGAGCACATCCTGGTGATCGGCTCCGGCCCGATCGTGATCGGCCAGGCCTGCGAGTTCGACTACTCGGGCACCCAGGCCTGCCGGGTGCTGCGCGAGGAGGGTTTCCGGGTCAGCCTGGTGAACTCGAACCCCGCGACGATCATGACCGATCCGGAGTTCGCCGACGCCACCTACATCGAGCCGCTGACGGTCGAGTTCGTGGAGAAGGTGCTCGCCACCGAGGCCGCGCACGGCCGGCCGGTGAACGCGCTGCTGGCGACCCTCGGTGGTCAGACCGCGCTGAACCTGGCTGTCGCCCTGCACGAGAGCGGGGTGCTCGACAAGCACGGGGTCGAGCTGATCGGCGCCGACATCGACGCGATCCAGCGCGGTGAGGACCGGCAGAAGTTCAAGGAGATCGTCCGAACCGTCGGCGGCGACGTGCCGTCCTCAGCTGTCTGCCACACCCTGGCGGAGGCGGTTTCGTTCGCCGCCACCGTGGGAAACCGGGTCGTCATCCGGCCGTCGTTCACGATGGGCGGCCTCGGCTCGGGCCTGGCCAACACCGCCGACGAGGTCCGGACGATGGTGGGCCGGGGCCTGGCCGCGAGCCCGGTGCACGAGGTGCTGGTCGAGGAGAGCGTCTTCGGCTGGAAGGAGTTCGAGCTGGAGCTGATGCGCGACCGCAACGACAACGTGGTCGTGGTCTGCTCCATCGAGAACGTCGACCCGATGGGCGTGCACACCGGTGACTCGATCACCGTCGCCCCGGCGATGACGCTCACCGACCGCGAGTACCAGACGATGCGCGACATCGGGATCGCGGTGCTGCGCGAGGTCGGCGTCGACACCGGCGGCTGCAACATCCAGTTCGCGGTGGACCCGGCGACCGGCCGGCTGATCGTGATCGAGATGAACCCGCGGGTGTCGCGTTCCAGCGCTTTGGCCTCCAAGGCAACGGGATTCCCGATTGCCAAGATCGCCGCGAAGCTGGCCGTCGGCTACACCCTGGACGAGGTGAGCAACGACATCACCCGGGCCACCCCGGCCTGCTTCGAGCCGGTGCTCGACTACGTGGTGGTGAAGGTGCCGCGGTTCGCGTTCGAGAAGTTCCCCGGCGCCGACCCGGTGCTGACCACGCACATGAAGTCGGTCGGCGAGGCGATGGCGATCGGCCGGAACTTCACCGAGGCGCTCGGCAAGGCGATGCGCTCGATGGAGACCAAGGCGGCCGGTTTCTGGACCGCCGACCCGCAGCTGGACCTGCCCTCGGTGGACGAGCTGCTCGGCATCGCCTCGGTCGCCACCGACGGCCGGCTGTACGCCGTGGAGCGGGCGTTGCGGGCCGGCGCCAGCGTCGACGAGGTGGCCGCGGCGACCGGCATCGACCCGTGGTTCGTCGATCAGTTCGACCAGATCCTCACCGTCGGCAACGAGGTCGCCACGGCCCCGGCGCTGACCCCGCAGCTGCTGCGCAAGGCCAAGCGGCACGGCCTCTCCGACCGGCAGCTCGCGATGCTGCGCCCGGAGCTGTCCGGCGCGGACGGGGTGCGCCGGCTGCGGCACCGGGCCGGCATCCGCCCGGTGTACAAGACTGTCGACACCTGCGCGGCGGAGTTCGCGGCGAGCACGCCGTACCACTACTCCAGCTACGACGACGAGACCGAGGTCGCGCCGCAGCGGGAACGGCCCAAGGTGCTGATCCTGGGCAGCGGGCCGAACCGGATCGGGCAGGGCATCGAGTTCGACTACTCCTGCGTGCACGCGGTGATGGCGCTGCGGGCAGCCGGCTACGAGACCGTGATGGTCAACTGCAACCCCGAGACGGTCTCCACCGACTACGACACCGCCGACCGGCTGTACTTCGAGCCGCTGACCTTCGAGGACGTCCTCGAGGTGGTGCACGCCGAGCAGGAATCCGGTGACGTGCTCGGGGTGATCTGCACCCTCGGCGGCCAGACGCCGCTCGGCCTGGCGGCCCGGCTGAAGGCGGCCGGCGTGCCGGTGCTCGGCACCCAGCCCGGCGCGATCGACCTGGCCGAGGACCGTGGCGAGTTCGGCCGGGTGCTGGCCGAGGCCGGCCTGCTCGCCCCCAAGCACGGGCTGGCCACCTCGTTCGCCCAGGCCAAGCAGGTCGCCGACGAGATCGGCTACCCGGTGCTGGTGCGGCCGTCGTACGTGCTGGGCGGGCGCGGCATGGAGATCGTCTACGACGAGGACGGGCTGCAGACCTACATCGGGCGGGCCACCGACATCGCGCCCGATCACCCCGTGCTGGTCGACCGGTTCCTCGACGACAGCGTCGAGATCGACGTCGACGCGCTCTTCGACGGCACCGAGCTCTACCTCGGCGGCGTGATGGAGCACATCGAGGAGGCCGGCATCCACTCCGGCGACTCGGCGTGCGCGCTGCCGCCGATGACGCTCGGCAGCGCCACCGTGGACGAGGTGCGCGAGGCCACCCGCCGGATCGCCGAGGGGGTCGGCGTGCGCGGCCTGCTCAACGTCCAGTACGCGCTCTCGGGCGACCTGCTGCACGTGCTGGAGGCCAACCCCCGGGCATCGCGCACCGTGCCGTTCGTCTCCAAGGCGACCGCGGTGCCGCTGGCCAAGGCCGCCGCCCGGATCGCGCTGGGCGCCACCATCGCCGAGCTGCGGGACGAGGGCATGCTGCCGGCCACCGGCGACGGCGGTGAGCTGCCGGCCGACGCCCCGATCGCGGTGAAGGAGGCGGTGCTGCCCTTCCACCGGTTCCGCACCCCCGCGGGCGACTCGATCGACTCGATCCTCGGGCCGGAGATGAAGTCGACCGGTGAGGTGATGGGCTTCGACCGGGTGTTCGGTACCGCGTTCGCCAAGTCGCAGGCCGCCGCGTACGGCTCGCTGCCCACCAAGGGCACCGTGTTCGTCTCGGTCGCCAACCGCGACAAGCGGGCCGCGCTGTTCCCGATCAAGCGACTGAAGGATCTCGGCTTCCGGGTGGTGGCCACCGCGGGTACTGCCCAGGTGCTGCGGCGCAACGGGGTTTCGGTCGACACGGTCGGCAAGTTCTCCGACGGCCCGGGCAACATCGTCGAGCAGATCCTGGCCGGCGAGATCGACCTGGTGCTCAACACCCCGTTCGGCTCGCCGGGCAACTCCGGGCCACGGCTGGACGGCTACGAGATCCGGACGGCTGCGGTGCAGGCCGGCATCCCGTGCCTGACCACCGTGCAGGCGATCGCCGCCGCGGTGCAGGGCATCGAGGAGCTGATCACCGGCGAGGTGACGGTGACCTCGCTGCAGGAGCACCACCGCGCCCTGGAACGGTGGCGCTCCGGCCGGCAGGAGGCGGGCCAGTGACGGCGGTGGAAGGTCCACCGGTGCAGGAGGTCGGCGAGATCTTCGACATCGCCCGGTTCGGCAGCTACACCCAGTTCACCGTGGTGGCGCCGGGGGTGGCCAAGGCGTTCCAGCCCGGCCAGTTCGTGGCGGTGGCGGTCGGCGGCTCGGACACCTCGATGCTGCTGCGGCGCTCGTTCGCGCTGTACGGCGTGAAGCCGGGCACCGACTTCGCCGGCACCATCCAGTTCGTGGTGGCCCCGCACGGCCGCGGCACCGAGTGGCTGGTTCGCCAGCCGGTCGGCACCAAGTTGGATCTGGTCGGCCCGCTCGGCGTGCCGTTCCCGCTGCCGCGCGAGGCGGTGCCGGCGGTGCTGGTCGGCGGCGGTTACGGCTCGGCTCCGTTGCTGCCGCTGGCGGAGCGGCTGCTGGCGCTGGGCAGTGACGTGACGATGATCCTCGGCGCGGCCACCGCCGACCGGCTCTTCGGCCAGCTGGCCGCCAAGCGGCTGGTCGGCTCGGTCACCGTCACCACCGACGACGGCTCGGCCGGCCAGCGCGGCAGGGTGACCGACCCGCTGCCCTCGGCCATCGAGCACCTGGGCGCGGAGATCGTCTACGCCTGCGGGCCGATGCCGATGCTGCGCGCGGTGGGCGAGGTCGCCCAGGCGCACGCCATCCCGGCCCAGGTCGCGGTGGAGGAGTCGATGGCCTGCGGTATCGGGGTGTGCATGACCTGCGTGCTGCCGGTGCGGGGCAGCGACGGGGTGTCGCGGTTCGTCCGGTCCTGCGTGGAGGGTCCGGTCTTCGACGCCGGCCGGGTGCGCTGGGCCGACGTCGGGACGTTGCCCGCCGACCTGCTCGGCGCGGACGGGATGGGTGGTCACTGATGGTCGACATGTCCACGAAGCTGGGGTCGCTGGCGCTGCCGAACCCGGTGCTGACGGCCTCGGGCTGCGCGGCGGCCGGCCGGGAACTGGCCCAGTTCTTCGACCTGTCCGCGATCGGCGCGATGGTCACCAAGTCGATCATGCTGCGCCCGCGGTCCGGCCGGCCGACGCCGCGGATGGCCGAGACACCCAGCGGCATGCTCAACTCGATCGGCCTGCAGGGCCCCGGCATCGACGCGTTCGTGGCCACCGACCTGCCCTGGCTGCGGCAGCAGGGTGCGCGCACCGTGGTCTCGATCGCCGGTGGTCACACCGACGAGTACGTGGCGCTGACCAAGCGGCTCTACCACCAGCCGGTCGACCTGCTCGAGGTGAACATCTCCTGCCCGAACGTCGAGAGCCGCGGGCAGGTCTTCGCCTGCGACCCGCTGGCCTCGGCCCGGGTGATCTCGGCGGTCCGCCGCGCCGCCCACCCGAACACCCCCGTCTTCGCCAAGCTGTCGCCCGACGTGACCGACATCGGACAGATCGCCCGTGCGGTGGCCGACGCCGGAGCCGACGGCATCTCGCTGATCAACACGCTGCTGGGCATGGTGATCGACACCGAGACGCTGCGGCCGGCGCTGGGCGGTGTGACCGGTGGCCTGTCCGGCCCGGCGGTCCGGCCGGTCGCGGTGCGCTGCGTCTGGCAGGTACACCAGGCAGTGCCGCACCTGCCGCTGCTCGGCATGGGCGGCATCCTGACCGGCAAGGACGCGCTGCAGTTCATCCTGGCCGGCGCCTCGGCGGTGTCGGTGGGCACCGCGGTCTTCCACGATCCGACCGCGCCGATCCGGATCATCGAGGAACTGCAGGCAGAACTGGAACGCTGCGGGTTCGCCTCGGTGGCCGACGCGGTCGGCTTCGCGCACCGCAGCCCGGCCGAGCAGGCCGTCCGGCTCGGCACCATCGACGCCGAGGAGATCAACGCATGACGTTCGGGCAGCGGCTGCTGGCCGCCACCGCCGAACGCGGGCCGATGTGCCTGGGCATCGACCCGCACGCGGCGCTGCTGACCGGCTGGGGCCTGGCCGACGACCTGGTGTCGCTGGAGCGGTTCGCGCTCACCTGCGTGGAGGCGTTCGGCGAGCTGGCCGCGGTGGTGAAGCCGCAGTCGGCGTTCTTCGAGCGGTTCGGTTCGCGCGGGGTGGCGGTGCTGGAACGCTGCGTCGCCGAGGCCCGGCAGGCCGGCGCGCTGGTGCTGGCCGACGTCAAGCGGGGTGACATCGGCTCGACGATGGCCGCCTACGCCGAGGCCTACCTCGACCCGGCCTCGTCGCTGGCGGTGGACGCCATCACCGCCAACCCGTACCTGGGCGTCGGCGCGCTGGCCCCGGCGTTCGAGCTGGCCGACCGGCACGGCGCCGGGGTGTTCGTGATCGCGCTGACCTCCAACCCCGAGGCGCCGTCGGTGCAGCACGCCCGGCTGCCGGACGGCCGGACCGTCGCGCAGTCGGTGATCGACGAGTTGGCGGCCCGCAACGGCTCGGGCCCGCTCGGCTCGTACGGCGTGGTGGTGGGCGCGACCATCGGCGAGTCGGTGGCAGAGCTGTCCGGCCTGAACGGCCCGTTCCTGGTGCCGGGCATCGGGGCGCAGGGCGGCACCGCCGAGGACGTCCGGCGGATCTTCGGCGCGAACCTGGGCGCGGTGCTGCCCAGCGTCTCGCGCGAGGTGCTGCGCGCCGGGCCGTCGGTCGAGGCGCTGCGCGAGGCGGCCCGGCGGGTGATCGGCGAGTACGCCTTCCTGCGCGACTGATCTGGCCGCCCGTTAGGTTCGAGCCATGCCGGACGCCCCCCGCCTGACCGACGAGCAGCGGTCCCGCGCCCGCGCCGAGGCGCTGGCCGCGCGCACCGCCCGGGCGCAGGCCCGCGCCGAACTCAAGGCGGGCACGCTGAGCCTGCCCGAGCTGCTGCGCCGGGCCGAGCGCGACCCGCAGCTGGCGGCGATGCGGGTGAGCGCGCTGATCGCGGCGCTGCCCGGCTATGGCGAGGCCCGGTCGGCGGCGCTGATGGCCGAGTTGCGGATCGCCGCGTCGCGCCGGATCCGGGGGCTCGGCCCGAAGCAGCGGGTCGCGTTGCTGGCCCGCACCGGCCACCCGGCAGAATCGGCACCATGACGAGCGCGCAGCCTGCCCGCCTGACCGTTCTCTCCGGCCCGTCCGGGGTCGGCAAGGGAACCGTGGTCGCCGAGGTGCGGCGGCTGTTCCCGCACGTCTGGGTGTCTGTCTCCTGCACCACCCGGGCGCCCCGCGAGGGCGAGGTGGACGGCGTGCAGTACTACTTCGTCAGCGACGCCGAGTTCGACGAGCTGGTGGCCACCGACCGGCTGCTGGAGTGGGCGAGCTTCGCCGGGCACCGGTACGGCACCCCGCGGCGCCCGGTCGAGCAGCACCTGACCGCCGGCCGGCCGGCGCTGCTGGAGATCGAGCTGCAGGGCGCCCGGCAGATCCGGGACCGGATGCCCGAGGCGCAGTTCGTGTTCCTCGCGCCGCCGTCCCGGGACGAGTTGAAGTCCCGGCTGACCAAGCGCGGCACCGAGGACGACGACAAGATCGCCGCCCGGCTCGAACGCGCCGACGTCGAGCTGCTCGCCGCCGAGGACGAGTTCGACGTGGTGGTCGTCAACGACGACGTGCTGCGCGCCGCCGCCGAGGTGGTCTCGCTGCTCAGCGCGGCCGAGACTGCCTGAAGCGGCGGACCTGTCGACGAGCCCGCGCAGGCGGAAAGCTCAGTCGACGAGCTTGACCGCGGCGACCAACTCGCCGAGCCCCTTCTTGGCGTCGCTGAACAGCATGCTGGTCTTCGGCTCGGTGTAGAGCTCGTTGTCGATGCCGGCGTAGCCCGAGGCCATCGAGCGCTTGATCACGATGATGCTGCGCGCGTGGTCGACGTCCAGGATCGGCATGCCCGACACCGCATTGCCCGGTCGCCGGGCCGCCGGGTTGGTCACGTCGTTCGCACCGACCACCAGCGCCACGTCGGTCCGGTCGAACTCGGGGTTGACGTCCTCCATCTCGCGCAGCTGGTCGTAGGGCACGTTCGCCTCGGCCAGCAGCACGTTCATGTGCCCGGGCATCCGGCCGGCCACCGGGTGGATCGCGTAGGAGACCTCGATGCCGCGGTCCTCCAGCAGCGCGGCCAGTTCGCGCACCTCGTGCTGGGCCTGCGCGGCGGCCAGGCCGTAGCCCGGCACCACGATCACCTTGCTGGCATAGGCCAGTTGCAGCGCGGCGTCGTCGACCGCGACCGACTTCACGGCGCCACCGGTGCCGCCGGTGACCTCGATGCCGGTCGCCCCGGTGCCGAAGCCGCCCGCGATGATCGAGAGCACCGAGCGGTTCATCGCATCGGCCATCAGCTTGGTCAGGATGCCGCCGGAGGCGCCGACCAGTGCGCCGGCGATCACCAGGGTGGCGTTGTCGAGCACGAAACCCGCCATCGCCACCGCCGTGCCGGTGAAGGCGTTCAACAGCGAGATGACCACCGGCATGTCGGCGCCGCCGATGGGCAGCACCATCAGGATGCCGATCCCCAGCGCGGCGACCGCCTCCAGCGCGAGCAGCCAGGCGTTGTGCGCCCCGGCGATCACGCCGATGCCGGCCGCCAGCGCGACCAGGCTGAGCACCGCCGAGACGATCCGGGCGCCGGGAAAGTTCACCGGCTGGCTCCAGTAGCCCTGCAGCTTGGCCGCGGCCACCAGCGAGCCCGAGAACGTGACGCCGCCGATCAGCACGTCCAGCGCGCCGGCCAGCGCGACCCCGGCCGAGACGTGCGGGTCGTGCTGGTAGTCGGCCAGCGCGATGAGCAGCGCCGCGCCGCCGCCTACCGCGTTGAACAGGCTGACCAGCTGCGGCATCTGCGTCATCGCCACCCGGCGCGCGGAGAACAGCCCGACCGCGCCGCCGAGCAGCGCCCCGCACAGCAGCACCAGCCACCGGGTGGCGGTCATGCTGCCGCCGTGCCCGACGTCGATCAGCGCGGCCACGATCGCCACCGTCATGCCGGCCGCCGAGAGCTGGTTGCCGCGGCGGGCGGTGGCGGGGGAGTTCATCAGGTGCAGGCCCAGCACGAACGCGACCGCGGCGGCCAGCGACGCCAGCCGGATGCCGGTCTCGAAGCCGCTCATGCCCGGGTTTCCCTGCGGCTCATCGGGTTACCTCGTCCGGTTGCTTCGCGGGCACCGGGCGTTTGCGGAACATCTGCAGCATCCGGTCGGTGACCGCGTAGCCGCCGACCACGTTCGCCGCGCCGAACGCGGCCGCCAGGAAGGTCAGCACATAGCCGACCGGGCCGCCGACGTAGGACGACAGGATCACCACACCGACCAGCACCACCCCGTGGATGGAGTTCGCGCCGGACATCAGCGGGGTGTGCAGGGTGGCCGGCACCTTGCTGATCACCTCAAAGCCGACCAGCAGCGCCAGCACGAAGACCGTGATGTCACCGACGAAGCCACTCGTCACGCGTTGCTCCCTTCGGCCGGCGTCGCTGCCGAGCGCGCGCCGGCGTGCACGATCTGGCCGGCGTGGGTGATCACCACACCGGCCTGGATCTCGTCGGTCAGGTCGACGGCCAGCTCGCCGTCGCGCACCAGGTGGGTGAGCAGCGCGCTGACGTTGCGGCCGTAGGCCTGCGAGGCGCTGGTGGCCAGCCGGGACGGCAGGTTGGCAGCGCCGATCACCCGCACCCCGTCACCGGCCAGCACCACCTGCCCGGGCACCGAGCCCTCGACGTTGCCGCCCAGCCGGCTGGCGGCCAGGTCGACCAGCACCGAGCCGGGGCGCATCCGGGCGAGCACGTCGGCGGTGACCAGCACCGGCGGCCGGCGGCCGGGCACCTGCGCGGTGGTGATGACGATGTCGTGCCGGGCGATGTGCTCGGCCAGCTCGGCCTGCTGCGCGGCCCGTTCCTCCGCCGTCAGCTCGCGTGCATACCCACCCTCGCCGGCCGCGGCGATGCCGGCCTTGAGCTCGACGAACTTCGCGCCCAGCGACCGGACCTCCTCGCGGGCGGCCGGCCGCACGTCGTACCCGCTGACCACCGCACCCAGCCGGCGGGCGGTGCCGATCGCCTGCAGCCCGGCCACGCCGGCGCCCAGCACCAGCACCGCTGCCGGTTTCGAGGTGCCGGCCGCGGTCATCAGCATCGGGAAGAAGCGGTCGTAGTGCTCGGCGGCCAGCAGCACCGCGCGGTAGCCGGCCACGCTGGCCTGGGAGCTGAGGGCGTCCATGCTCTGGGCCCGAGTCAGCGTGCGGGGCAGGCCGTCCAGGCTGATCGCGGTCACGCCGGCCGCGGCGAGCCGGCGCACCAGGTCCGGGTTGGTCAGCGGGCCGAGCATGCCCAGGATCGCCTGGCCCGGGCGCAGCCGGCCGGCCAGCTGGTCGTCCGGGCCCGTGACCGAGACGACCACGTCGGCCTCGGCCAGCGCGGTAGCGCGGTCCAGCAGCCGGGCACCGGCGTCGGCGTAGGCCTGGTCGGCGAACCATGCCCCGGTTCCCGCGCCACGCTCGATCAGCACCTGCAGCCCGGCGGCGACCAGCCGCTTCGTGCTCTCCGGGTCGAGGGCCACTCGCCGCTCACCCGGTGCGGTCTCCCTCAGCGCGGCGACCTTTACCATGGGCGCACTCTAGCGATCTTCGGCCCGACCGGCGCGTGAAGCGGGGCACACCGGCGCGCCCCGCCCCGGGACGCCCGCGCGGGTGGCCGGTCGCGGCCGGCGGAGTTGGTACCATCGATGCCGGACGGCCGTGTTCCGGCCCCGGTTCTCGTCGCGTAGCCTCCGCTCGTTGCCGCCGCTGCAGGTCGGCCCGGGTGGACGGTGGCGCCGCGCGTGCCGCGGAACGCCGGGTGTCGTTCGGACAATCCAGGCCTGCCGACGTCGTCGCCGGCAGCACCGACGCGAACGGATCGAGGCTCACCGCGTGACCGCACCCGCACCCGAAGGCATCACCAACCCGCCGATCGACGAGTTGCTGGACCGCACCGGCTCCAAGTACGCCCTGGTGATCGTGGCGGCCAAGCGCGCCCGCCAGATCAACGCCTACTACAGCCAGCTCGGCGAGGGCCTGCTGGAGTACGTCGGGCCGATGGTCGAGACCGCCCCGCAGGAGAAGGCGCTGTCCATCGCGCTGCGCGAGATCAACACCGACCTGATCGAGTTCAAGCCGTCCGAGGCCTGAGCCAGGCCCCGCCCGAGACGCCGACCGCCACCATGCCTGCCCCGAGCGTCGTGCTGGGCGTGGCCGGTGGCATCGCCGCGTACAAGGCGGCCGACCTGCTGCGCAAGCTGGCCGAGGCCGGCCACGACGTCACCGTCGTGCCGACTCGGTCGGCGCTCAAGTTCGTCGGCGAGCCGACCTGGGCCGCCCTGTCGCACAACCCGGTGGCCACGGACGTCTGGACCGACGTGCACGAGGTGCCGCACGTCGCGCTCGGCCGCCGCGCCGAGCTGGTGGTGGTGGCTCCGGCCACCGCGGACCTGCTGGCCAAGGCCGCGCACGGCCTCGCCGACGACCTGCTCACCAACACCCTGCTCACCGCCCGCTGCCCGCTGCTCTTCGCGCCCGCGATGCACACCGAGATGTGGGAGCACCCGGCCACGGTGGCCAACGTGGCCGCCCTGCGCGGCCGGGGGGCGATCGTCCTGGAGCCCGGCTACGGCCGGTTGACCGGCACCGACACCGGTCGCGGCCGGCTGCCGGAGCCGGCCGAGATCGCCCGGCTGGCCGAGCTGCTGCTGGCCCGGCCGGACGCGCTGCCGCAGGACCTGGCCGGCGTCCGGCTGGTGGTCACCGCCGGCGGCACCCGAGAGCCACTGGATCCGGTGCGCTTCCTGGGCAACCGGTCCTCCGGCCGGCAGGGTTTCGACCTCGCCTCGGTGGCCGCGGCCCGCGGCGCCCGGGTGAGCCTGATCGCGGCCAACGTCGAGCTGACCCCGCCCGCCGCCGCCGACCTGGTGCCGGTCTCGACCGCCGAGCAGCTGCGGGAGGCGACGCTGGCCGCCGCCAAGGACGCCGACGTGGTGGTCATGGCCGCCGCGGTGGCCGACTTCCGGCCGGCGGTCGCGGGCGCCAGCAAGATCAAGAAGACCGGGGCCGCGCCCGGCCCGGTCGAGCTGCTGGGCAACCCCGACATCCTGGCCGAGCTGGTCGCGGTCCGGGCCGCGGGCGAGCTGGCCGCACCGGTGATCGTCGGCTTCGCGGCCGAGACCGGCGACGACCAGGCCGATGCGCTCGGCCACGGCCGGGCCAAGCTCGCGCGCAAGGGCTGTGACCTGCTGGTGGTGAACGAGGTGTCGGCGACGAAGGTGTTCGGCCGGCCCGACAACGCGGCGGTGATCCTCGGCCGCACCGGGTTCGAGCGGGAGATCCCACTCGGGCCGAAGACCGTCCTGGCGGCCGCGGTATGCGATGCGGTCGCGTCCCTACTCCCTCGGTAAACTTCGCACAGATTCCCGTCCATTCGTCGGGCCAACAGATTTCGCAGGGCCGATTCGATCGCAGGAAAGCCGATCGCAACAGCTAGGAGCATTTTGTGAGCCGTCGCCTATTCACCTCGGAGTCCGTGACCGAGGGGCACCCGGACAAGATCGCCGACCAGATCTCGGACGGGATCCTGGACGCGCTGCTGACCGAGGACTCGGCCAGCCGGGTCGCGGTGGAGACCATGATCACCACCGGCCAGGTCCACATCGCCGGTGAGGTCACCACCAACGCCTACGCCGACATCCCGGCGATCGTCCGCAAGACCATCCTCGGCATCGGCTACGACTCCTCCCGCAAGGGCTTCGACGGTGAGTCCTGTGGCGTGAGCGTCTCGATCGGTGCCCAGTCGGCCGACATCGCGCAGGGTGTCGACACCGCCTACGAGGCTCGGGTCGAGGGCAGCGAGGATGCCATCGCGGCGCAGGGCGCCGGCGACCAGGGCCTGATGTTCGGCTACGCCTGCGACGACACCCCCGAACTGATGCCGCTGCCGATCTGGCTGGCGCACCGGCTGGCCGAGAAGCTCACCGAGGTCCGCAAGGACGGCACCGTGCCCTACCTGCGTCCCGACGGCAAGACCCAGGTCACCATCGAGTACGTCGACGACAAGGCCGTCCGGCTGGACACCGTCGTGGTGTCGAGCCAGCACGCCGACGACATCGACCTCGACACGCTGCTCAAGCCGGACGTCGAGGAGCACGTGGTGAAGCCGGTGCTGGCGCTGGTGCCGCAGCTGGACACCTCGAACTACCGGCTGCTGGTCAACCCGACCGGCCGCTTCGTCACCGGCGGCCCGATGGGCGACGCCGGCCTGACCGGCCGCAAGATCATCGTCGACACCTACGGCGGCATGGCCCGGCACGGTGGCGGCGCCTTCTCGGGCAAGGACCCGTCGAAGGTGGACCGCTCCGCCGCCTACGCGATGCGCTGGGTGGCCAAGAACGTGGTCGCCGCCAAGCTGGCCGCCCGCTGCGAGGTGCAGGTCGCGTACGCGATCGGCAAGGCCGAGCCGGTGGGCCTGTTCGTCGAGACCTTCGGCACCGAGACGGTGCCGGTGGCCAAGATCATCGACGCGATCTCGGAGACCTTCGACCTGCGCCCGGCCGCGATCATCCGCGACCTGGACCTGAAGCGGCCGATCTACCAGAAGACCGCCGCCTACGGTCACTTCGGCCGGGAGGACGCCGACTTCACCTGGGAGCGGACCGACCGCGCCGAGCAGCTGGCCAAGCTCGCCAAGGGCTGATCGCCCGGACGACCCTCGTGCGGCCCGAACCGACCTCGATCTCAGTCACCACATTCGGCACAGGCAAGATCAGCGACGATAAGATCGAGAAGCTGATCCGCAAGCATTTCGACCTGCGTCCGTACGGCATCATCAAGATGCTGGACCTGATCCACCCGATGTACCAGCAGACCGCTAGCTACGGCCACTTCGGTCGCACCCCGTACGAGGTGAAGGGCGCAGACGGCAAGACCTACACGGCGTTCTCTTGGGAGAAGACTGACAAGGCCGACGCGCTGCGCGCCGACGCTAAGCTCGGCAAGTAAGCCGACGCCTTCGATGGACAGACAAAACCCCGCGGCATGCCGCGGGGTTTTGTCTGTCCATCGAAGGCGTCGGCTTACTTGCCGAG
>DATJNU010000063.1:0-31215 GCA_035507775.1 Jatrophihabitans sp. | reverse complement strand
GACCGGGATGCCGGCGCACGGCGCGCCGGCGGGCAGCGTCACCTCGATCAGGTTCGCCTGGCCCTGGCGCAGCGAGAACAGCCGCACCACGTCGCCGACCGAGACCGCCTCCTCGACCAGGGCGGCCAGCACCCGCGGGGTGGAGACGGCGACGTCGACGCCCCAGGCCTCGGTGAACAGCCACTCGTTGGCCGGATGGTTGATCCGGGCGACCACCCGGCGCACCGAGAACTCGGTCTTGGCCAGCAGCGAGACGACCAGGTTGACCTTGTCGTCGCCGGTCGCCCCGATCACCACCTCGCAGTCCTCCAGCTTGGCGTCCTCCAGGCTGGACAGCTCGCAGGCGTCCGCGTGCAGCCACTCGGCCTCGGGGATCCGCTCGGTGCGGACCTTGCGGGCGTCCTTGTCGATCAGCAGCACGGTGTGGCCGTTGACGATCAGCTCGCGGGCGATGGACCGGCCGACCGCGCCGGCTCCGGCGATGGCGATGCGCATCAGTGCGGCCCTCCCACGGGTCCCTCTGCCGCCGCGGTGCGGATGACGTCGGTGAGGTCGTCGGTGGCAGCCACGTGCAGCTCGTCGCCGTGCTGGATCACCGCCTGCCCGGTCGGCAGCTCACCCTTGCCGAACCGGCTGATCAGCGCCACCCGGCCGCCGGTCGCGGCCTCGAACGCGGTCAGCTTCTCGCCCACCCAGCTCTCGGCCAGGATCACGTGCAGCATGACCACCTGACCGGTCGGGTCGCGCCACTCCTCGTCGATGGTGCCGCCGAGGATGTTCTTCAGCAGCCGGTTCGCCGTCCACGGCACGGTGGCGATGGTCGGGATGCCCAGCCGCTCATACACCTCGGCGCGCAGCGGGTCGTAGATGCGGGCGACCACGTGGCCCACGCCGAACGTCTCCCGCGCCACCCGCGCGGCGATGATGTTGGAGTTGTCACCGCTGGACACCGCGGCGAACGCGTCGGCGCTCTCGATGCCGGCGTCGATCAGGGTGTCGCGGTCGAAGCCGACGCCGGCGATCGTCTTGCCGGTGAAGTTGGCACCCAGCCGGCGGAACGCCGCCGGGTCCTGGTCGATGACCGCGACGCTGTGATTGAGCCGTTGCAGGTGGTGCGCCAGCGTGGATCCCACGCGGCCGCATCCCATCACCACGATGTGCACGACACCGGACGGTACACACGTTCTCCGGCCGCGGTGCGCCCAGTGCCTAGGCTGGCACCGTGATCGAGACCCAGGCCCGGCCGGCGTGACCGTGGCGGATCAGGACTGGACCGGCCGCCGGCTGCGGCTGCGGGTCGGCCCGGTGGCGCACGGCGGCCACTGCGTGGCCCGGCACGAGGGCCGGGTGGTCTTCGTCCGGCATGCGGTGCCGGGCGAGCTGGTGGTGGCCGAGGTCACCGAGGACCGGGGTGGCTCGTTCTGCCGGGCGGACGCGGTCGAGGTGGTCGAGCCGTCGCCGGACCGGGTCGAGCCGCCGTGCCGGTACGCCCACCCCGGCGGGTGCGGCGGCTGCGACTTCCAGCACGTGGCCCCGGCCCGGCAGCGGGCGCTCAAGGCCGAGGTGGTGGCCGAGCAGCTGTCCCGGCTGGCCGGGCTGGACCGGCCGGTCGAGGTCGAACCGCTCGGCGAGCAGTCGCTGGGCTGGCGGCGCCGGATCCGGTACGCGGTGGACCGCGACGGCCGGCTGGGCCTGCACGGGCACCGGTCCGGGTCGGTGGTGCCGGTGCGGCGCTGCCTGCTCGGGGCCCCGGGCGTCGGCGACGCCGAGGCGCTGGGCGAGCGCTGGCGCGGCCTGGCCGAGGTGGAACTGGCGGTGGACGACGACGGGGCCACCGCGCTGGTCGGGTACCGGCGCCCGCCGCGGCGCGGCCGGCAGCGTCCCGGGCTGCGGATCGAGCGCACCGAGGGCGCCGAGGAGCTGCACTACCGCGCGGCGGGCCGGGAGTTCGCCCTGCGCCCGGCCGGCTTCTGGCAGACCCACCCGGCAGCGGCCGGGACGTTCAGCCAGGTCGTGCTGGCCGAGGCCGCCGCCGAGCCCGGCGAGCGGGCGCTCGACCTCTACGCCGGAGCCGGCCTGTTCACCGCCGCGCTGGCCGGCGCGGTCGGCGACACCGGCCGGGTGCTGGGCCTGGAGGGCGATCCGGCCGCGGCCGGCGCGGCGGCGGCGAACCTGGCCGACCTGCCCTGGGCCGAAGTGGCCCGCCGGCCGGTCAACCCGATGACCGTGGCCCGGACGGCGGCGGTGCTGCGCCCGTCCGCGGTGGTCCTCGACCCGCCGCGCACCGGGGCCGGCCGCGACACCATGATCGCGATCCTGGCCGCGGCCCCCCGCGTGGTGGTGTACGTGGCGTGCGACCCGGCGGCGCTGGCCCGCGACCTGCGGGTGGCGCTCGATGCCGGCTGGCGGCTGGCCGGGCTGCGCGCCTTCGACGCCTACCCGATGACCCACCACGTCGAGTGCATCGCCACCCTGCGGCCGGCCTGAGCGGGCCGGCCGGACACTTCCTACCGCAGGCGGGTCGATCCGGCGCCGGCCCGGGGTGCTGCCAGTAGGCTGGGGCACTGTGAGTTCCGTGCTGAGCAAGGTTTCCTGCCCGAACGACCTGCGCCGGCTGAACGCCGAGGAGCTGGCCCTGCTGGCGACCGAGATCCGGGACTTCCTGGTGCGCAAGGTCAGCCGCACCGGGGGGCACCTGGGCCCGAACCTCGGCGCCGTCGAGCTGACCCTGGCACTGCACCGGGTCTTCGACTCGCCGACCGAGCCGATCCTCTTCGACACCGGGCACCAGAGCTACGTGCACAAGATCGTCACCGGCCGCCGGGACGACTTCGACGGCCTGCGGCAGTACCGCGGCCTGTCCGGCTATCCGAGCCGCGCCGAGAGCGAGCACGACTGGATCGAGAACTCGCACGCCTCCACCGCACTCTCCTACGCGGACGGCTTGAGCAAGGCCTTCGACGTCCGGGGCGATCGCCGGCCGGTGGTCGCGGTGGTCGGCGACGGCGCGCTGACCGGCGGCATGTGCTGGGAGGCGCTGAACAACATCGCCGCCTCGGACCGGCCCGTGGTGATCGTGGTCAACGACAACGGCCGCTCGTACTCGCCGACCATCGGTGGCCTGGCCGACCACCTGGCAGGGCTGCGGCTGCGGCCGGGGTACGAGCGGATGCTCAAGAACGTCAAGGGCACCCTCGGCCGGACGCCGGTGGTCGGCGCGCCGCTCTACGACGCGCTGCACGGGCTGAAGCGCGGGATGAAGGACCTGATCTACCCCGACGGCATGTTCGAGGACCTCGGGCTGAAGTACATCGGCCCGGTGGACGGCCACGACCTGGCCAGCCTGGAGACCGCGTTCGTGCTGGCACGCAACTTCGGCGCCCCGGTGCTGGTGCACTGCGTGACCCGCAAGGGCTACGGCTACGCCCCGGCCGAGAACCACGAGGCCGACCGGATGCACGGCGGCGGCGCGTTCGACCCCGAGACCGGCGCCTCGCTCAGCAAGGGCGGCCCGAGCTGGTCGGCGGTCTTCGGCGAGGAGATGGTGCGGATCGGCGCCGAGCGCGACGACGTCGTGGCGATCACCGCCGCGATGCTCAACCCGGTGGGCTTCGGCCCGTTCGCGGCGGCCTACCCCGACCGGTGCTTCGACGTGGGCATCGCCGAGCAGCACGCGCTCACCTCGGCCGCCGGCCTGGCCGCCGGCGGGCTGCACCCGGTGATCGCGCTGTACGCGACGTTCCTGAACCGGGCCTTCGACCAGCTGCTCATGGACGTCGCGCTGCACCGGGCCGGCGTCACCGTGGTGCTCGACCGGGCCGGCGTGACCGGCGAGGACGGTTCGAGCCACCACGGCATGTGGGACCTGGCGATGCTCGGCGTGGTGCCGGGTATCCACCTGGCGGTGCCCCGGGACGGCGCCACGCTGCGTGCCGAGCTCGCCGAGTGCGTGGCGATCGGCGACGCGCCGTCCGTGCTGCGCTACCCGAAGACCGCGCTCGGGCCGGACCTGCCCGCGGTGCGGGTGGCCGACGGGATCGACGTGCTGGCCGAGCCGGACGCCGGCCCGGTGGACGTGCTGCTGGTCTCGGTCGGCGCGCTGGCCGGCGACGCCCTGGCCGCGGCCGGCCGGATCTCCGAGGCCGGCTACACGGTGCGGGTGGTCGACCCGCGCTGGGTCACGCCGGTGCCGGCCGGGCTGGCCGGGCTGGCCGGGCGCGCGGGCGTCGTGGTCACCGTCGAGGACGGCGTGGTCGTCAACGGCGCCGGCTCGCGGTTCGCCCAGTTCCTGCGCGAGCGCGGGATCGGCGTCCCGACCCGGGAGCTCGGCATCCCGGCGGAGTTCCTGCCGCACGGCTCGGTGAGCCAGGTGCGCGCCGAGATCGGGCTGAACCCGCAGGGCATCGCCCGCCGGGTGGTGGAGTTCGCGGCGGCGGCGCTGGGGCCGGCCGAGCCCGGCGAAACCGGCGAGCCGGGCGCCGGCGTCCGGACCGGTGCATCCGAGGAAGCGACTGGTTCTGACGGCCACTGAGTTTCACACTTGCTATACCTCACGACACCAGGCCGTCGTGAGATCGTGTTGCCGACCCCTCGGCGGTTGACCAGCTGACCGCCGACCACTGCAGCGAAGGCGGAGCAGCGTGCGAGTACTGGTGGTAGAGGACGAGACCCAGCTTGCCGACGCGGTGGCGCGCGGTCTCAGGCGTGAGGGCATGGCGGTCGACGTCGCCTACGACGGCGACGAGGGCTTCGGCAAGGCGACCACCACCCGGTACGACGTCGTGGTGCTCGACCGGGACCTGCCCGGCAAGAGCGGGGACGAGATCTGCCGGTCGCTCACCGACGAGGGGGTGCTGACCCGGGTGATCATGCTGACCGCCAGCGCCGCCATCGAGGACAAGGTCGAGGGCCTGGCGCTCGGCGCCGACGACTACCTGGCCAAGCCGTTCGCGTTCGCCGAGCTGGTGGCGCGGGTGCGGGCGCTCGGCCGGCGGGCCACCCCGGCCGCCCCGCCGGTGCTGCAGGCGGGCGACCTGGTGCTGGACCCGGCCAAGCGCACGGTGACCCGGTCGGGCCGCAACATCGACCTCACCCGCAAGGAGTTCGGGGTGCTGGAGACGTTGCTCTCGGCAGCCGGCGTCGTTGTCTCCAGTGAGGAGCTGCTGGACCGGGTCTGGGACGAGCACGCGGACCCGTTCACCACGACCGTCCGGGTGACGATGATGACGCTGCGGCGCAAGCTGGGCGAGCCGCCGATCATCGAGACCGTGGTCGGCTCGGGGTATCGGGTGGATCCGACGCTGGTCACCGCCTCGGACGAGCCGGCCGACGCCGGCAGCCCGACCGAGAGTTGACCCGGCCGAGAGTCGAGCAGCGCCGCGCTGGCACGTCAGCACCGAGGCAGGATCGACGCAGTGAGCAGCGAGCAGTGAGAACCGGGCAGTGAGACTGGTACAGCCGACCCTCCGGATCAGGATGGCGCTTCTCTACGGGGCCCTGGTCCTGCTGATCGGTGCCGCGCTGCTGGCCACCTCCTACATCCTGCTCGACCGGGCGCTGACCCAGATCGCGCTGCCGTCCAACCCCGGCGACGTCACCATCATCGACAACACCACCGGGGCCAGGACGCTCTGGAACCCGTCCGAGGCACGCTCGGTGATGCGCACCTCCGCGCTGCACTACCTGCTCAACAACGGGTTGCTCTACTTCGGGGTGATCGTGCTGATCGGCTCGATCGGCGGCTACCTGCTGGCCCGGCAGGCGCTGCGCCCGGTCGCCCGGATCACCGCCACCGCCAAGCAGCTGTCCACCAACACGCTGAACGAGCGGATCGGCCTGGGCGGCCCGGACGACGAGCTGCGCGAGCTGGCCGACACCTTCGACGAGATGCTGGCCCGGCTGGACGCGGCGTTCGGCAGCCAGAAGCGGTTCGTCGCCAACGCCAGCCACGAGCTGCGCACCCCGCTGGCGGTGATCCAGACCGAGCTGGACGTGACCCTGTCGGACCCGAACGCCGCCGCCGACGAGCTGCGCCGGATGGGCGAGGTGGTGCGCGACGCCACCAACCGGGCCCAGCGGCTGGTGGACGCGCTGCTGGCGCTGGCCCGGCTGCAGGGCCGGGAGGGGCAGGGCCTGGAACTGTCCGAGCCGGTCGTGCTGAACGAGCTGATCCCGAACGCGGTGGCCGCCGCGCAGGCCGAGGCGGTGCCGCGCGGCATCACCATCACCGCCGAGGGCGAGCCGGTCGGCACCACCGGCGACCCCCGGCTGCTGGAGCGGGTGATCGGCAACCTGGTCGAGAACGCCGTGCGCTACAACGTGCCCGGCGGCTGGGTGAAGATCCAGACCGAGTCCGAGGGCTCCGGGTCCGGCCGGCTGTCGCGGATCGTCGTGAGCAACTCCGGCATCTCGGTGCAGCCGAACGAGGTCGAGGGGCTCTTCGACGCCTTCCGCCGCGGCGGCCGGGCCCGTACCGGGCAGCGCGGTGCCGGGCTGGGGCTCTCGATCGTGCGGGCCATCGTGGATGCCCACCACGGCTCCATCGACGCGACCGCGCTGCCGGCCGGTGGCCTGCGGGTGGCGATCTCGCTGCCGGCCACCGCCACCCACACCGCGTCGCTGGCCGGCTGAGCCGGCGTCGATGCCTGCCCAGCTGTCTCCCCGCGCCGCCCGCCGCAGCGGAAGCACCGGCCGCCGGCCGGTGCCGGCCTGGGCCACCCATCCCGGCGTCGGCGTGCTGGTGCTGCTGGCCCTGGCCGTCGCGCTGATCTGGCGGGGTGAGCCGCAGCCGTCGTCCCGGCCCAGCGGCACCTCGGTCGGGGTGTCCGGCACGGCCCGCGCGAACGAGCGGACGCCCGCCCTGCTGCTGATCCGCGACGGCCGGCTGGACCTGCTCTTCGGCTCCAGGGTGATCCGGACGCTGGCCCTGCCGGACGGCGCGACCGCCCGTTCGCTGGTCACCAACCGCGGCCTGACGGTGGTGCTCGGCATCGTGGACGGCCGCCAGCACGCGTACGCGGTGACCTCGAAGCTGGCCGTCACCGACCTCGGGTACGCCGACGCGGTGCTGCCGGCGGTCGAAGGCACCGCGGCGATGATCGTCGAGAGCGCGGTGACCGACCCGGGCACGCTGCCGCCGGGTGCCGAGCCGAGCCCGACGGCCAGCGCCAGCGCGTCCGGCCAAACCGGGTCCGCCAGCCCGTCCGAGGCGCCGGGTGAGACGCCGCTGCGCGACTTCGAGATACGCCGGCTGGCCGGCGACGGCCATCCGCTGGCACCGGCCGAGCGGTTGCCCGACGGCTACCGCGCCGCCGCCGACACCGCCGTCGGGCTGACCGTCTGGCAGCCGGTGAACCGGGTCTTCGACCACGGCGTGGAGCAGGAGTCGCTGTCCGCCGCCGCGCTGCTGGTCCGGCCGGACGGCACCCAGCGCGAGCTGGGATCGGTGCACCCGCTGGCGGCCGACGGCACCCAGCTGCTGGTCTGGGACGTGCGCTCGCGCCGGTTCGGGGTGATGCCGCTGCAGTACGTGACCTCCACCGCGACCTCGACGGCGTCGCCGAGCGCGTCTGCCAGTCACCGGACGCCGGCGAAGCACAGCCTGGGACCGACCCCCAGCCCGAGCGTGGTCGCCGGCACCCGGTGGTTCCTGCCGACCCGCGGCATGCTGCTGGTGACCGGGCCGGCCGCCTTCAACGGCGACGGCTCCGCGTTCGCGGTGTACGCCCAGGTCGGTTCGCGGCGCCGGCTGGTGGTCGCCGAACTCGGCAACCTGGGCACCGATCAGGTCGAGGTGCTGGTGCTCAACCAGCCGCCGGTCAAATCCAGCGCGGCGTCGAGCAACCCGACCCTGGTGCTGCCCAGCCCGTCCGGCAGCCGGTCGGCCTCGGCGGGCAGCGGGCCACCGGCGGCACGGACACCGTCCGGTTCGGGTGCGGCGGGTTCGGGTGCGGCGGGTTCGGGTGCGTCCGGTTCGGTGTCGGCCTCGCCGAGCACCTCCTCGACCGCGCCGGCGGTGGCCCCGGACGGCTACCCGATCGAGGCACCGCTGGCGCCGCTCTGGCTCGACGACGGGCAGGTGGTCGCGGTGGCCCAGGACGGCACCGTCATCGGCTACCGGCCGGGCGGGGCCCAGTCGGCCGCGCTGGACTTCGGGGTGACCGGTGTGCGGGCGATGGCACCCACGCCCTGACCCGGCGGCGCGGTCCCCCGCTACCTGCGGCGCCGCCACGGTTGAGGCCAGGCGGTCGGCCGCCACGGTGGGCGCCGGACATGGCCGAGGCCGCCCCGGCGGTACCGGAGCGGCCTCCACCAAACGTGCGCCCGATCAGGCCGGCAGGCTGGCCACCCCGGGCGTGGTGAAGCGCCGGCCGAGCACCTTCTCCGAGATGCCGGTGCGGTCCAGGTACGGGGTGATGCCGCCCAGGTGGAACGGCCAGCCCGCGCCGAGCAGCATGCACAGGTCGATGTCGGCGGCCTCGGCGACCACGCCGGCCTCCAGCATCAGCCCGATCTCCTCGGCCAGGGCGGACAGCGCCCGCTCACGCACCTGCTCCTCGGTCGAGGGGGAGTCGCCGTGCTGGAACAGTGCCGCCACCTCGGGGTCGAGCTGCTGGCTGCCGGTGTCCCAGGTGTAGATGCCGGGCTTGCCGGCCTCGACCAGCCGGCGCAGGTTGTCCGAGACCGCGTACCGGTCCGGGAACGCCGCGTGCATGGTCCCGGCGACGTGCAGCGCGACCGCCGGCCCGACCAGGGCCAGCAGGACGAACGGCGACATCGGCAGCCCGAGCGGGTCGAGCGCCCGGTCGGCCACCTCGATCGGGGTGCCCTCGTCCACCGCGGCGGTGACCTCGCCGAGGAACCGGGTGAGCAGCCGGTTCACCACGAATGCGGGCGCGTCGCTGACCAGCACCGCGGACTTCTTCAGGGTTCGGGCGACCGCGAACGCGGTGGCCAGGCTGGCGTCGTCGGTGGCGGTGCCCCGGACGATCTCCAGCAGCGGCAGCACCGCCACCGGGTTGAAGAAGTGGAAGCCGACCACCCGCTCCGGGTGCCTGAGGTCCGCGGCGATCTCGGTGATCGACAGCGACGAGGTGTTGGTGGCCAGGATCGCCTCGTCCGACAGGTAGCCCTCGAGCTCTGCGAAGACCGCCTTCTTGACCGACAGCTCCTCGAAGACCGCCTCGATCACGAAATCCGCATCGGCGAAGGCGGCCTTGCCGAGTGAGCCGGTGACCAGCGCCTTGAGCCGGTTGGCCTTGTCCGGGCTGAGCCGTCCCCGGGCCTGCTGCTTGTCCAGCTCGGTGTGGACGTACCCGACGCCCTTGTCGATGCGGGCCTGGTCGACGTCGGTGAGCACCACCGGCACCTCCAGCCGGCGGGCGAACAGCAGCGCCAGCTGGCTGGCCATCAGGCCGGCACCGACGATGCCGACCTTGGTGACCTTGCGGGCGAGGGACTTGTCCGGCGCCCCGGCCGGCCGCTTGGCCCGCTTGTTCACCAGGTCGAAGGAGTACAGCCCGGACCGCAACTCGTCGGTCATGATCAGGTCGGCCAGCGCCTCGTCCTCGGCGGCGGTGCCGGCGCCGAAGTCGGCGGTCTCGGCCAGCGCGATGAGGTCCAGCGCGCGGTACGGAGCAGGTGCCGCGCCGTGCAGCCGGGCATCGACCAGGCCCCGGCCGGCGGCCACTGCCTGCTGCCAGGCCTGGCCGCGCTCGGCCGCCGGCCGCTCGACCGGGGTGGAACCGTCCAGCACCTTGGCCGCCCAGCGCAGCGACTCGACCAGGAAGTCGGCCGAGTCGAGCAGCTCGTCGGCGATGCCCAGCGCCACGGCCTCCTTCGGCTTGAGCATCTTGTTCTGGTTCAGCGGGTTCTCGACGATCACCTTGACCGCGTTCGCCGGGCCGATCAGGTTCGGCAGCAGCTGGGTGCCGCCCCAGCCGGGCACCAGGCCGAGGAAGCACTCGGGGAAGGCGATGGCCGCGGCCGAGCTCGACAGCGTCCGGTAGTCGCAGTGCAGCGCCAGTTCCAGGCCGCCGCCCATGACCGCCCCGTTGACGAAGGCGAAGGTCGGCACGTCCAGGTCCTTGATCCGGCAGTACACCCGGTGCCCGGCCCGGGCGATCTCCAGGGCCTGGTCACGGTGCGCGATCAGCGGCACCCCGGTGATGTCGGCGCCCACCGCGAAGACGAACGGCTTGCCGGTGACCCCGACCGCGGCCACCTTCGGCCGGTGCGCCTCGATCTCGTCGAGGGCGTCGGAGAGGGACTGCAGGCCGGCCGGGCCGAAGGTGGACGGCCGGGTGTGGTCGTGGCCGTTGTCCAGCGTGATCAGCGCGAACTCGCCCGGGATGCCGGGCACGTCGAGATAGCGCACCAGCGCCCTGGTCACGACCTCGTCGGCGAAATCGGGTGCGGTCATGGCTCAGCGTCCTCCGTCTTCGTAGTGCGGGTTCTCCCAGATGACCGCGCCGCCCTGACCCAGGCCGACGCACATCGCGGTCAGGCCGTAGCGCACCTCGGGGTGGTCGGCGAACTGGCGGGCGAGCTGGGTCATCAGCCGGACGCCGGAGGAGGCCAGCGGGTGGCCGAAGGCGATCGCGCCGCCGTACTGGTTCACCCGGGGGTCGTCGTCGTCGATGCCGTAGTGGTCGAGGAAGGCCAGCACCTGAACCGCGAAGGCCTCGTTGAGCTCGAACAGGCCGATGTCGTCGATGGAGAGTCCGGTGCTGCGCAGCGCGCGCTCGGTCGCCGGGATCGGCCCGACGCCCATCACCTCGGGCTCGACGCCGGCGAAGCCGTAGCCGACCAGCCGCATCCGGACCGGCAGCTCCAGCTCGGCGGCGACGCCCTCGGCGGCCATGATGCAGGCGGTGGCACCGTCGTTCAGGCCGGCCGCGTTGCCCGCGGTGACCCGGCCGTGCGGGCGGAACGGGGTGCGCAGCTCGGCCAGGCCCTCCAGCGTGGTGCCGGGGCGGGGCGGCTCGTCCTTGCTGGCCAGGCCCCAGCCGGCCTCGGCGGACCGGGTCGCCACCGGCACCAGGTCCGGCTGGATCTTGCCCTCGGCGTAGGCCTTGGCGACCTTCTCCTGGCTGCGCAGGGCGAACCGGTCGGCCCGGTCCCGGGTCAGCTGCGGGAACCGGTCGTGCAGGTTCTCGGCGGTCACGCCCATCGACAGCGCGTCCAGCGAGACCAGGTTGTCGGCCAGGAAGCGTGGGTTGGGGTCGGCGCCCTCAGCCATCGGGTGCCGCCCCATGTGCTCGACACCGCCGGCGATCGCCACGTCGTAGGCGCCGAACGCGATCGAGCCCGAGACGCTGGTGACCGCGGTCATCGCGCCGGCGCACATCCGGTCGATGGAGAAGCCCGGCACGCTGCGCGGCAGGCCGGCCAGGATCGCCGCGATCCGGCCCAGGGTCAGGCCCTGGTCGCCGATCTGGGTGGCGGCGGCGATCGCCACGTCGTCGATCCGGTCCGGTGGCAGCTGCGGGTGCCGGCGGACCAGCTCCCGGATCACCGAGACGATCATGTCGTCGGCGCGGGTCTCGGTATACATGCCCTTGCTGGACTTGCCGAACGGCGTCCGGGCGCCGTCGACGAAGACGACATCGCGTAGGTGCCGCGGCTCGCGGCGAGAAGGGACAGACACGGCAGGCTCCTGAAGACGAGGTGCGGTTACCGACGGGTAACTTAACTCTAGCGGGTGGCCTGCTGCAGCATCGCCGCGTGTGAGATGACCGACCTGGGGCGCTCAGCCGCCGTCCGGCCCGACCGCCGCGGGCTGCCCCGCGGTGGCCGGCTGGCTTGCCAGCGCCCGGGTCAGGCCGGCGGTCAGCAGCTCGACCTGCCACGGCCGGGCGCCCAGCTCGGCCAGCCGGTCGCGGACCGCGTCCTCGGTGAGCGGGCTGACCGAGCGCCAGGCGAGCCGGCGCAGCACGTCGCCGGCCAGCAGGTTCTGGGTGACGACCCGGTGCTCGTCGGCGACCTGCTGCACGACCTGCTTGCCGGCGGCCAGCCGCGCCGCGGCGGCCGGGTCCCGGTCGCGCCAGCGGGACTGGGCCGGCATCGCGTCCGGGTCGATGCTGCCGGCGGCCAGCGGCGGCAGCTCGGCATCCGGGGTCTGCCGGCCCTCGGCGAGGGCGGCGAACCAGTACGGGGCGAGCTTGCGCTGCCGGGGGCCACCGAAGACCTCCAGCGCGACGAGTTCCTCCACGGTGCGGGGCCCGGCCTTGACGGCGGCCACGATGGCGGCGTCCGGCAGCGTCCGGCCCGGGGCGACGTCGCGGCGGGCGGCCAGCTGGTCCCGGGCCGTCCACAGCGCGCGCACCATCGCCAGCTGCCGTCTGGTGCGCAGGCCGTGGATGCCCGAGGTGCGCCGCCAGGGATCGGCCCGGGGCGGCGCGGGCGGGGCGGCGAGCACCGCGGCGCACTCCTGCTCGGCCCAGGCCAGCTTGCCGGTGCGGTCCAGCTCGGCGAGCAGCACCTCGCGCAGCTCGATCAGCAGCTCGACGTCCAGGGCGGCGTAGACGAGCCAGTCGTGCGGCAGCGGCCGGGTCGACCAGTCCGCAGCCGAATGTCCCTTCTCCAGGGAGATGTTCAGGTACTGCTCGAGCATGGTGCCGAGCGCGACCCGTTCCGAGCCGAGCAGCCGCCCGACCAGCTCGGTGTCGAAGACCCGGCCCGGCCGCAGCCCGACCTCGGCGAGGCACGGCAGGTCCTGGTTGGCCGCGTGCAGGATCCACTCGGCGCCGGCCAGGGCGTCGTTGACCGCGGCCAGGTCGGGCAGCGCGATCGGGTCGATCAGGAACGTGCCGGCACCCGCCCGCCGGAGCTGGACCAGGTACGCGCGCTGGCTGTAGCGGTAGCCCGAGGCGCGTTCGGCGTCGACGGCCACCGGGCCGGTCGCGGCACGGAGGGCCTCGACCGCGGCCGCCAGCTGACCGGGTTCGGTCAGCGGCTCCGGGGTGCCCTCGCGGGGTTCACGGAGTGGGACGATCTCGGGGGACCGGCCGTCCACGGCGGTCGGGGCGGCGGGTTCAGCGTTCACCGATAACGGCAATCCCTTCCGGGGGCAGCCCGGCCGCGGTGCAGAGCAGGTCGACGAACGCGTGCAGGTGCCGGGAGAGGTCGGTGCTGGTGGCGGTCCACGAGCCGCGCAGCTCCAGCTGGGTGGTGGTGGACGGCCCGTGCAGGTCGCCGAACCGGGTCGAGGTGGTCTGGGTGACGGTACCGCCGATCGCGGTGTGCTCGGCGTTGCGGTGCTCCAGCGATTCGGTCAGCCAGCTCCAGCCGACCGCCGGGAGCAGCGGGTCGCCGGCCATCTCGGGTGCCAGGTCGGCCTGCGCGAACGCGACCAGGCGCAGCTCGCCGTCCCAGGCCTCGGCGCCGTCCGGGTCGTAGAGCACGACCAGCCGCCCGGTCGCGCTGTCGGGATTGGCCGCGGTGCCGACGTCGACCGCGATCGCGAAGCTCCACGGGGCCAGTCGCTGGGGCGGCCGGATCCGCTCCACCCGGGCCTCGCGCCGGACGGTGGCCGCCAGCAGCGAGCGAATCGCGGCCCGGAAGGCCTCCGGCGCACTGCTCGGCACCGCGTCGGCGTCCGCGCCACCGTCGGGGGCGGGCTGGCCGTCCGCGGGAACTCCGAGGTCGGGCAACATATCCGTAGCAGATCCTTCCGCGAACCAGTATGCCCCTGACAACTTCGCACGGGCGATGCCTGCATACCAGCAGGCGCGCCGTCCGGATCGGCCGCGGGAGCGTCCGGGCCGCCCGAACCCGGCCGCCGGTGACGTCCTCGATCCGTGCGACGATGGCGGCGATGATCGACGCTCCCGCCTCCCGTACCCCCGCCCGTTCGCTGCTGGCCCGCGCCGCGGCGGGGGAGCAGCTCGACCGGCCGCCGGTGTGGTTCATGCGCCAGGCCGGCCGCTCGCTGCCCGAATACCGCGCCCTGCGGGCCGGCACCGCGATGCTGCAGGCCTGCCGCACGCCCGACCTGGTCACCGAGATCACCCTGCAGCCGGTGCGCCGGCACGGCGTGGACGCGGCGATCTTCTTCTCCGACATCGTGGTGCCGCTGGTCGCGGTCGGCCTGGACATCGAGATCGTGCCCGGCACCGGCCCGGTGGTGGCCGAGCCGGTGCGGACCGAGGCGGACGTCGCCCGGATCCGGCGGCTGGAACCAGACGACGTGCCCGACATCGCCGAGTCGGTGGCCCGGCTGGTGGCCGAGCTGGGCGGCACCCCGCTGATCGGCTTCGCCGGCGCGCCGTTCACCCTGGCCAGCTACCTGATCGAGGGCGGCCCGTCCCGCGAGCACGCCCGGACGAAGGCGCTGATGTACTCCCAGCCGGCCGTCTGGCACGCCCTGCTGGGCCGGCTCGCGGAGATCTCGGCGAGCTTCCTGCAGGTGCAGCTGGCCGCCGGTGCCGCCGCGGTGCAGTTGTTCGACTCGTGGGCCGGCGCGCTGTCGGCCGCCGACTACACCGAGTACGTGCTGCCGCACTCCCGCGCGGTGTTCGCCTCGCTGGCCGACCAGGACGTGCCGAAGATCCACTTCGGGGTCGGCACGGCCGAGCTGCTGCAGCCGATGCACTCGGCCGGCGCCACCGTGGTCGGCGTGGACTGGCGGACCCCGCTGGACGTCGCCGCGGCCCGGATCGGCGGTGCCATCCCGGTGCAGGGCAACCTCGACCCGGCGGTGCTGCTGGCCGACTGGCCGGTGATCGAGCGCGAGGTGCGCCGGATCGTCGCCGAGGGCCGGCGCTGCCCGGGGCACATCTTCAACCTGGGCCACGGGGTGCTGCCGGACACCGATCCGGGCGTGCTCACCCGGGTGGTCGAGCTGCTGCACGAGCTGTAGGAGGGGCCGGCGTGACCAGGCTGGTAGTGATCGGCGGCGGCATCGCCGGGCTGGCGGCCGCGCACCGGCTGCACGCCCTGCACCCGCGGGCCGAGGTGCTGCTGCTGGAGGCCGGCAGCCGGGTCGGCGGCAAGCTCCGCCGGGTCGAGGTGGCCGGTGCCTGGGTCGACGTCGGCGCGGAGGCGATGCTGGCCCGGCGGCCGGAGGGGCTGGCCGCGATCGGCGTGGTCGGCCTGGACGCCAGCCTGGTCCACCCGCTCACCACCGGCGCGCTGCTGCGCAACCGGGGCCGCAACCGGCCGCTGCCGGCCCGCACCCTGATGGGGCTGCCGACCGACCTCGACACGCTGCGCGAGGCCGACGTGCTCAGCGCCGAGACCATCGCCCGGATCGCGGCCGAGCCGGCGGGCGGGCCGTACCCGCCACTGGCCGAGGACGTCTCGGTGGGCGACCTGATCGCCGACCGGTTCGGGGCCGAGGTGGTCGACCGGCTGGTGGACCCGCTGCTCGGCGGTGTCTACGCCGGCCAGGCCCGGGACATCTCGCTGCGCGCCGCGGTGCCGATGCTGGCCCGCCGGCTGATGTCCGAGGGGGGCTCGCTGCTGGCCGCGGCCCAGGCGAACGTCTCGGCCGGTGCCCGGGACGAGCCCGGGCCGCCTGTCTTCGCCAGCCTGGCCGGCGGCCTGGCCCGGCTGCCGGAGACGCTGGCCGCGGCCGGTGGCTTCGAGGTGCGGCTCGACAGCACGGTGCGCGGGATGGCCCGCACCGCCGGCGGGTTCCGGCTGGAGCTCGGCCCGGTGCCGGCAGCCGCCGAGCTGGCCGCCGACGCGGTGGTGGTGGCCACCCCGGCGGGCAAGGCGGCGGGCCTGCTGGCCGAGCTAGCGCCGGCCGCGTCGGCCGAGCTGGCCGGCATCGAGACGGCGAGCATGGCGATCGTCACGCTGGCCTTCCGGCTGCCGATGCGGCACCGGCTGCCGGCCGGCAGCGGCCTGCTGATCCCGGAGGTCGAGGGCCTGGCCTGCAAGGCGATGACCTTCTCCTCGCAGAAGTGGCCGGGCGTCGGGGCCGAGTCCGGCGTGCTGCTGATGCGGGCCTCGCTCGGCCGGGCCGGTTCGACCGAGGTGCTGCAGCGGCCGGACGAGGAGCTGGTGGGCGTGGTGCGCCGCGAGCTGGCGGAGCTGACCGGCGTGCTGGACGTGCCGGTCGACAGCCACGTGCAGCGCTGGGGCGGCGCGCTGCCGCAGTACGCCGTCGGGCACGTCGACCGGGTCGACCGGATCCGGTCTGCGGTGGCCGCGGTGCCCGGCTTGGCGGTCTGCGGCGCCAGCTATGACGGGGTGGGCATTCCGGCCTGCATCGCGACAGGTCACAGCGCGGCGGACCAGGTGTCGGCCGCGCTCGGCCACGCAGCACAATGAGGGCATGGTCGACGGCAAGCAGGCACGCGAACTGAACAACGTCATCCGCTACACCGCCTGGTCGGTGTTCTCGCTGAGCAACCCGCTCGGCGATGCGCCGCGGGAGAAGTACGCGGCCGAGGTCGAGGCGCTCTTCGCCGACCTGGCCGCCGAGGACATCACGGTGCGCGGCACCTACGACGTCGCCGCGCTGCGCGCCGACGCCGACCTGATGGTGTGGTGGCACGCCTCGACCGCGGACCAGCTGCAGTCGGCCTACCACCGGTTGCGGCGCACCGAGCTTGGCGCGCACCTCACCCCGGTCTGGTCGGTGATGGCGCTGCACCGGCCGGCCGAGTTCAACAAGAGCCACATCCCGGCGTTCCTGGCCGAGGAGGTCAGCCGCAAGTACGTCTGCGTCTACCCGTTCGTCCGGTCCTACGAGTGGTACCTGCTGGAGGACGCCGAGCGGCGTGCGCTGCTTGCCGAGCACGGCCAGATGGCCCGTGACTACCCGGACGTCCGGGCGAACACGGTGGCCTCGTTCGCGCTCAACGACTACGAGTGGATCCTCGCCTTCGAGGCCGACGAGCTGCACCGGATCGTCGACCTGATGCGCCACCTGCGCGGCTCGGAGACCCGGCGGCACGTCCGCGAGGAGGTGCCGTTCTACACCGGCACCCAGCGGCCGGTGCGGGAGCTGCTGGCCGACCTGCCGTAACGCGAGCCCCGGCGGCCGGTCGGAGCAGGCCGGTCGGTCCGGGTTCAGCCGGCGTCCTCGGCGAACTGCAGGCTGATCGAGTTGATGCAGTACCGCAGGTCGGTCGGGGTCTGGTAGCCCTCGCCGGCGAAGACGTGCCCGAGGTGGCTGTGGCAGTTCGCGCACAGCACCTCGACCCGATGCATGCCCAGGCTGTCGTCGGAGCGCTCGATGATCTTCTCGCCGGCCAGCGGGGAGAAGAAGCTCGGCCAGCCGCAGTGTGAGTCGAACTTCTCGGTCGACCGGAACAGCTCCGCGCCGCAGGCCCGGCAGGAGTAGATGCCGACCCGCTTGTTGTCGGTGTACTCACCGGTGTACGGCCGCTCGGTGCCGGCCTGCCGCAGCACCGCGTACTCCTCGGGGCTCAGCTCGGCCCGCCACTGCTCGTCGGTCTTGGTCACGGCCGGGGCGCTGGTGTTCGTCGGCTCGGTGGTCATGACTGCCAGCCTACGCAGCGCGGGGAGCCGGGTTGCGCGCTCGCAACCGGACCAGGCAGCGCGTGCTCACCAGTGCGTGAAGATCGCCAGCAGGCTGAGCACGATCGGCGTGAGCACCACCAGCATCAGCGCGATGCCCATCCAGCGGGAGACGGCGCCGTGCCGGCTGAGCCCGGCCGCGAACTCGCCGAACATCCGGATCTCGCCCTCCGGCGAGTACTGGCTGACCGGCCGGTCCAGCTTGGGGTCGAGGTAGACGATGTGGGCGCTGGTGTGCGGCTGCGTGACCGGGCGCAGCCGGTCACGGCTGACCGGCCCACCGTCCGGGGTGGTGCCGTGGGCGGACTCGCCGGTTTCTGGCGGGTCCGGCTCGGCGGGATCGCTCTGCACACCCCCAGCATGCCTGGTCGTCCCAGATGCTGTCAGGTGAAATCCCGCCGGCCGGCCCCGACGAGGGCTCAGTCGGTGAAGACCAGTGCCCGGAACCGGCCGAGAAGGTCCTGCGCGCCGTCCGGCACCGGCAGCATGATCCGGGCGTAGAGCCAGAGCAGCAGGTCCGAGGCGGTGCTGGCGAGCACCGGGACGTCCGGGCTCGCCCCGCGCTCGAACCGCAGGGTGCCGGGCACGCTGTCGTCGGAGACCGTCCAAGCCGCGTCGGCATCCGTCGCCCGCAGCACGAACGCGCCGGCGAGCGGCACGGCATCCTTCTTTTGGTAACCGTCCTCGGTGGACACCGAGAAGGTCAGGAACTCCTCGACGGCATCGACCGAGGCGGCTGTCGGCAGTCGGACGACCCGGCCGGCGGCGTGCTCGGCGTCCCAGCGGTGCACGGCGGCCTCCTGCACCTGGTGGCGAAGGATGAAACCGACGTCCTGCTGCTGCGGAGCCCACGTCCAGCAGGGCGCGGTCGGATCGGTGCGCCGCAGCACCTCGTCCAGGTGCAGCGCGCCCGCCTTGAACCGGGCAATCAACTCGTCGTCGGGGGCGCGCTCGGGCCGCTCGCCCGCCGGCGGATCGGTCGGCTGCTGCTCGGCGATCGTGGCCCAGAACCAGTGCACCTCGGTGAGGTGATCGACCAGGTCGGCCACCGTCCAGCCCGGGCAGTGCTCGACCCGGGCGGTCAGGTTTCCCTCGGCGGCGTCGGCGAAGGCCGCGCTCTGCAGGGCGATCTCGGCGGCATGGTCCAGTCCGGCAGCGGCCGGGTGCAGGGTCGTCATGGCGCTGACGCTAGGGCAGGGCACCGACAAGCTCGACCCGAACGACCCGGCAGGACGCCCCGGGCTCGGTATTGTCGGCCCATGGCATCGCCGTTCACCGAGGTCGAGGTCGGCGATCGGGTCGTGAAGATCACCAATCCCGACCGGGTCTACTTCCCGGCGACCGGCGCGACCAAGCTGGACCTGGCCCGCTACTACCTCGCGGTCGGCGACGGCATCGTCCGGGCGCTGTTCGAACGGCCCTGCATGCTGCACCGCTTTCCCGAGGGCACCGGTGGCGAGCGGATCTACCAGAAGCGGCTGCCCAAGGGCGCGCCGGACTGGGTGCAGACGGTGCGGGTCGCCTTCCCGTCCGGCCGCACCGCCGACGAGCTGTGCGTGACCGAGCTGGCCAGCGTGATCTGGGCGGTGCAGATGTCCACCGTCGAGTTCCACCCGTGGCACTCCCGGCGCGCCGACACCGAGCGACCCGACGAGCTGCGCATCGACCTTGACCCGCAGCCCGGCACCGACTTCGCCGACGCGCTGGTCGTCGCGGCGCTGGTGCACGAGCTGCTCGACGAGCTCGGCGCGGTCGGCTGGCCGAAGACCTCCGGCTCGCGGGGCCTGCACATCTACCTGCGGATCCACCCCGATCACGGCTTCACCCAGGTGCGCCGGGCCGCACTGGCGCTGGCCCGCGAGATCGAGCGCCGGGTGCCGGACCTGGTCACCACCAGATGGTGGAAGGAGGAGCGCGGCGAGCAGGTCTTCATCGACTTCAACCAGAACGCCCGGGACCGGACCATCGCCAGCGCCTATTCGATCCGCGCCGCCACCGGGCTGGTGTCGGCCCCGGTCACCTGGGACGAGCTGCCGGACCTCGCCATGCAGGACTTCACCATGGCGACCATGCCGGCCCGGTTCGCCGAGCTGGGCGACGTGCATGCCGGCATCGACGATTCCCCTTTCGACATCGGGGAGTTGCTCGAATGGTCGGAGCGCGACGAGCGTGACCACGGCCTCGGCGACGCGCCGTACCCGCCGCAGTTCCCGAAGATGGACGGCGAGCCGATGCGGGTGCAGCCCAGCCGCGCCCGCAAGCCGGACTAGCGGGTCAGCAGCACCACCGCGACCGCGGCCAGGCCGAGGCCGGCGCGCTGGGCCCGGCCGGTCCGTTCCCGCAGGATCAGCACCGCCAGCGCGACGGTGCCGGCGGGGTAGAGCGCGGTGATCACCCCGGCCAGCGACAGCAGGCCGTGCCGGGACGACAGCAGGAACGCCACGTTGGCGGTCGCGTCCAGCACCCCGGCGACCGCGGCCAGGGCCAGCACCGGCCGGTCCGGCCGGGCGAACCGGTCGACCGCGAGCAGCAGCGGAACCACCAGCACCGCCGAGCAGAACCGGGAGATCACCACGGGCCACAGACCGGAATCGCGATCGGAGGAGGCCAGGCAGATGAAATACAGGCCGAACCCGGCGCCGGCCAGCACCGCCATCAGCAGCGGGCGCCAGCCGACCGGCGGGTGCGGGTGGTCGGCCGGCTGCCGGGCGATCAGCACCACCGCCGCCATGCCGAGCACGATGCCCGCCCAGGCCGGCGCGCCGGGCCGCTCGCCGCGCAGCACGCCGCCGAGCACCGGCACCGCCGCCGACATCACCGCGGTGACCGGCGAGACGATGTTCATCGGGGCGACGGCCAGCGCCGAGTAGAGCAGCGCCACCCCGACCAGGCCGGCCACCCCGCCGGCCAGGCTCCAGAGCAGCGTCCGGGCCGAGACCGGGCCGCCGTAGCCGGGCAGCGCGAGAGCCATGATCAGCCCACCCACCGGGTAGCTGACCAGCAGCACGTTCAGCGCCGAGACCCGGCGCGAGGCCAGGCCGCCGACGAAGTCGCTCACCCCGTAGGCGGCGGCCGCGACGAGCGCGAAGAGCACCCCCACCGGGTCAGCCGCGCGGGCAGCTGTCGCCGGCCGGCGGCGTGCCGGTTATCAGGTAGTCGTCGACCTTGGTGCGGATGCAGGTCGTCTTCGGGTACGCGGTGTGCCCCTCGCCGTCCCAGGTCAGCACGATGCCGGTGCCCAGCGCCTTGGCCAGCACTCCGGCCTGGGCGTACGGGGTGGCCGGGTCGTGCACCGTGCCGATCACCAGGATCGGCGGCGCGCCGGGCGCCGAGGCCGGCGGCAGCGGGTGCCCGGACGGCGGCCAGCCGTAGCAGGAGTACAGCGCGGCGGCGGCGTTCTTGCCGAAGATCGGATACTTCGCGATCCAGCCGGCGGCCTTGCTCTGCACCAGCGCGTCGGTGATGTGCAGTCGCGAGTCGTTGCAGTTGATCGCCAGGTTGGCGTCCATGATGTTGGAGTAGTGGCCGGTCTCCGGGTCGCGCTCCAGGTACTGGTCGGCCAGGCTGAAGATGGCGGCCGAGTCGCCCTTGCGGGCCTCGATCAGCGCCTTGCCCAGGTCGGCCCACTGGCTCTGGTCGTAGAGCGCCGAGACCACCCCGATGGTCACGATGCCGCCGGTGGCCCGCCGGGTCTCACCCTTGCGGCTGGACCGGATCGGCTTGCGATCGGCGGCGGCGATCAGCGCGATGACCGCCGCCCGCGGGTTGCCGAGCGGCGCGCAGGCCGGGCGCTTGACGCAGTCGGCGGCGAACTGGTCGAAGGCCTGCTCGAACGCCTTGGTCTGCCGCTCGTCCTGGGTGAGCTCGCTGGTCACCGGGTCGAGGGCGCCGTCCAGGACCTCGGTGCGGATCGCGGTCGGGTACTCGTGCGCGTACGCCGCGCCGAGCCGGGTTCCGTAGGAGAAGCCGAGGTAGTTGAGCTTGCGGTCGCCCACCGCCTGCCGGATCCGGTCCATGTCGCGGGCGGTCTCCTCGGTGTTGTACGCGCCGAGCGACCTGCCGTACTTGGCGGCGCAGGCGCGCACCACGGTCACCGCGTCCGTCTTGGCCTCGGCGCGGCCGGCGGCGGTGCGCACGTCCGGGTCGGCGGCCGAGAGCCGGTCCTTCTGCTTGTCGCTGATGCACTGCAGCGGCTGGGAGAGGCCGACCCCGCGCGGGTCGAAGCCGATCAGGTCGAAGTGCTGGAAGATGCTGTCGCTCAGCGCGGTGACCAGGCCGGCGGCGAGGTTGATGCCCGAGCCGCCGGGCCCGCCCGGGTTGACCAGCAGCGAGCCGACCTTGCTCTGCGGCTTCTGGGTCTTCAGGTGCACCCGCAGCACGAACAGCTGCAGGGAGGCATCGGTCGGCTTGGCGTAGTCGACCGGCACCGCCAGCTTGCCGCAGGAGAAGGTCATCTGCTTGGCCCTGCTGCCCCCGATCGCGGCCTGGAACTGGCTGCTGCAGTCGGAGAACGCGATGGTGGCCGGCGGCAGCGCGGCCACCGGGCTGCTCGCGGCGCTGCTGCTGGCCGCGGTCGAGCTGGTGGCGGTGGTGGTGGGAGCCGGCGTGTGATGCTTGGACGTGCAGCCGGCCAGCACGACGGTGGCGACCAGGGTGGCGATGAGCAGGAGTCGTCCGGGCGTGGCGGTGGAATGGCTGCAACGGTGGTACGTGGTGGGCTGCACGGATCGAGGCTACCGACCGGTCCGGGCACGGCTCACCGCATATCGGAAGCCGCTTCTCAGCCGAGACCGGGGACGATGTCGCCCAGCCGGAAGGTGACCGGCTGCTCCAGCTGCTCGTACGTGCACGACCGCGGGGTCCGGTCCTCGCGCCAGCGCACGAAGTGGGCCAGGTGCCGGAACCGGGTGCCCTCCATGTGCTCGTACTTGACCTCCAGCACGCGTTCGGGCCGCAGCGGCACGAACGACAGGTCCTTGGTCGCGTTCCAGCGCGAGACGTTGCCGGGCAGCCGTTGACCGGCGTGGGCGGCGGCGTCGGCCCAGCGCGACCAGGGATGCTCCTCGCCGTCGCGCGGCAGCAGCGGCGCGAGCTCCTCGACCAGTTCGGCCCGCCGGCGGGCGGTGAACGCCCCGACCACGCCGACGTGCTGCAGCGCGCCCTGGTCGTCGTAGAGGCCGAGCAGCAGCGAGCCCACCAGCGGCCTGGCCTCGGTGGAGGTCTTGTGCCAGCGGAAGCCGGCGAGCACGCAGTCGGCGGTGCGGGTGTGCTTGATCTTGAACATCACCCGCTTGTCCTGCTGGTAGGTGCCGCCGAGCGGCTTGGCGATCACACCGTCCAGCCCGGCGCCCTCCAGCTGGTGGAACCAGCGCTGGGCCTCGGCCAGGTCGTCGGTGGTCGGGCACAGGTGCACCGACCGCCCGGCCCCGGCGAGCGCCTCGACCAGCGCCGCCCGGCGCTCGGCGAAGGGCCGGCCGGTGTAGTCCTGCTCGCCGAGGGCCAGCAGGTCGAAGGCGACGAAGGAGGCCGGGGTCTGCCCGGCCAGCAGCTCGACCCGGGACTTGGCGGGATGGATGCGCTGCTGCAGCGCCTCGAAGTCCAGCCCGGCCGGGGTGGCGATGACGATCTCGCCGTCCACGACGCACCGTTCGGGCAGCTCGGCCCGGATCGCCTCGACCAGCTCGGGGAAGTAGCGGGTCATCGGGCGCTCGTTGCGGCTGCCCAGCTCCACCTCGTCGCCGTCCCGGAAGCAGATGCACCGGAATCCGTCCCACTTCGGTTCGTACGAGGCGCCGGGCGGGATCGTCGGGACCGACTTGGCCAGCATCGGCGCCACCGGCGGCATCACGGGAAGCTGCATCGGCCCATTGTGGCGGTTCGGGCGCCCGGATCCGGCGACGGCGTGCCGGTTCAGTCGCGGTCGACCCGGTAGCGGGCGAAGAGCGCGCCGTCCTCCTCCAGCAGCCCGAGCAGCCGCAGCCGGGCCGGGAAGCCGGGCGCGTCCGCCGGCCCGTCGAGGATCCGGCCACCGCCCGGGCCGGCCAGCACCGGCGAGTAGCTCAGGCACAGCTCGTCCACCGCGCCGGCCGTGACCCCGGCGCCGAAGACCCGCGGGCCGCCCTCGCACAGGATCCGGGAGTAGCCCAGCTCGCGCAGGCTCGCGACCGCGGCGGCGAAGTCGACCCCGCCGGCCGCGGCCGGCGTCTCGACCAGCTGCAGCCGGCTGCCGCCGCCGGCCAGGTCGATGATGTCGTCGCGCCGGTTCATCGGCGCCGCCGAGCTGGTGATCACCACGGTCGGCGCGAGCTCGGCGGCGGCGAACAGCGGCGCGCCGAGGTCCAGCTGCAGGCTGGCCGACAGCACCGCGATGGCCGGCGCCCCGGCCAGGCCGTACCGCTCCCGCAGCGCGCGGCGGCGCGGGCCGGGGGCGGACGGCCGGTAGCCCTCCGCGGCGGCGGTGGCCGAGCCGACCAGGATCACGTCGGCCAGGTCGCGCAGCGCGGCGAACACCTGGTTGTCGCCGGGGGTCTGCAGCCCGCGGGAGAGGCCGTCGGCGGTGGCGGCACCGTCCGCGCTGGTCACGAAGTTGACCCGGACACCGCCCGTCCGCAGCCAGCCGGCGGCGTAGTGCTCGTGCACGTCGACGGTGTGCGCGGGTTCCGGGAACAGCAGCTGCATGCCCTCATCACAGCACAACTAGGCTGACCGACCGTGCCCGCACACCTGGTCGACCGCCGGCCCGAGGTCGCCGTCGAGGCGCTGATCGGCCAGCTGGTCCCGCCGCCGCTGTTCGCCGGTGTGCGGTTCGACAGCTACCGTCCCGACCCGGACGAGCCCAGCCAGGCCGCGGCGCTGGCCACCGTCCGGGATTTCGCCGTCTCGACAGGGGAATCCGGCAGGCGGAGCGGGCTGTTCCGCCGGGCTGCCCGCCGGCCGGCCCGGTCCGGCGTGTACCTCGACGGCGGCTTCGGGGTGGGCAAGACGCATCTGCTCGCCTCGCTCTGGCACGCCGTGCCGGGGCCCAAGGCCTACGCCACCTTCGTCGAGCTGACCCAGCTGGCGGGCGCGCTCGGCTTCGCCCGGCTGGTGGACGAGCTGTCCGGCATGCGGCTGCTGGCCATCGACGAGTTCGAGCTCGACGACCCCGGCGACACGGTGCTGGTCTCGACGCTGCTGGCCCGGCTGGACGAGGCCGGGGTCCGCTTCGCCGCCACCTCGAACACGCTGCCCGACCGGCTCGGCGAGGAGCGGTTCGCCACGGCGGACTTCCTGCGCGAGATCCAGGCGATGGCGGCGCGCTTCGAGGCCGTCCGGGTGGACGGGCCGGACTACCGGCACCGGGGCCTGCCCGAGCCGCCGGCACCGCTGACCGACGGGCAGGTGGTGCGGGTGGCCGGGCGGCCGGACGCCAGCCTGGACGACTTCGGCTCGCTGCTGGCGCACCTGGGCTCGCTGCACCCGTCGCGGTACGGCGCGCTGCTCGACGGCGTCGGCGAGGTCTGCCTGACCGGCCTGGTGCCCGCACCGGACCAGAACGTGGCGCTGCGACTGGTGGTCCTGGCCGACCGGTTGTACGACCGGCAGCTGCCGGTGACCGCGTCCGGGGTGCCGATCGACCAGCTCTTCACGCCCGAGATGCTGGCCGGCGGCTACCGCAAGAAGTACCGGCGGGCGATCTCGCGGCTGGTCGCGCTGGCCCGGCTTTCCTCTGCGTTCGCTCTGTGATCGGCTCGGTATTGGCTGTGTGATTGCGGCGTCGGCGGCAGCTGATCGGCGCGTTCGCGCGGTGTGATCGACGCCTCGGGCATCCGTCCGGCATGTCAGGTGAATAAACCCGCCGCCCGGCGGTTAAAAACTCGGCGTCGCCAGTCGATGCTCTTGCCAGATCGCCGGCGATCCCGGGAACCATTCCGGGACCCCGGCAGTTGACAGGTCTCCACCAAACAAGCGTTCGACCACAAACCCCCATCGATACATCGCACCAACGAAGGATCTGCCGTGACGTCCACCATGATCATGCCGTCCCTGTCCTCCACCGCCCGGGTGGCGCTGCTGGCCCGCCTGGAGGACCTGCAGGCCCAGCGCGCCCAGGTCGCCATCGAGGCCATCCCGGCCAGCGGCGCCGGCGACGCGGCCGACCACGCCGGCAATGTCGAGGCGCTGGTGCGGCTCGGCGAGCTCGACGCCCGCATCGCCACGTTGCAGGTGCAGCTGCAGGCGCCGGACGCCGAGATGCTGCCGGCCTCCGTCGCCCAGGTCGGCAGCCTGGTCACACTCCGGTTCGACGACGACGAGGACACTCAGGACTTCGTGATCGGGTCGGTGGAGCAGGCCGGCGCCGGTGTCGAGGTCGTCACCCCGAGCAGCCCGCTCGGCGCGGTGCTGCTGGGTGCCCAGCCGGGTGACCGGCTGAGCTACAAGGTGGCCAGCGGCGCGCTGCTGACCGTGACCCTGGTGGCGATCGCCGGCTGACCGGCGCACCGCCGCTAGACTGGCCGCACTGAAGGGGAGTAACCCGACCTCGGCAACTCGTCAGCACGGATCCCCGCCGCACGGCAGGAATCCCGGGACGCCGGTCCGGCAGCAGCCGGGTGGGTGAGACCTTCGGCAGCCGCCCCGCGCCAGCGCGGGGCCGACCGAGCTGACCGGAGGTACGCCCGATGCACGTCACCGCCTTGGCCTGGGTGCTCACCCTCTCGATCGCGGCGGTGTTCCTGGCCGTCGACATCCTGGTGCTGGGCCGGCGCCCGCACGAACCGTCCCGCGCCGAGGTGGCGGTCGGGCTCGGCTTCTACGTGGGGGCGGCGCTGCTGTTCGGCCTGGGGGTCTGGCTGGTCAGCGGCAGCCGCTTCGGCACCGAGTTCTACGCCGGCTGGCTCACCGAGTACTCGCTCTCGGTCGACAACCTCTTCGTCTTCCTGATCATCATGGCCAAGCTCGCGGTGCCCCGGCAGCTGCAGCAGGAGGCGCTGCTGGTCGGCATCGTCGTCGCGCTGGTGCTGCGCGCGGTGTTCATCGCGGTGGGTGCCGCGGCCATCAACACCTTCTCCTGGGTCTTCTACCTCTTCGGGGCGTTCCTGGTCTACACCGCGGTGAAGCTGGCCAACGAGCGCGCCCACGAGGACGAGGCCGACCCCAGCCAGCAGGAGCAGCGGCTGGTGGGCTGGCTGCGCCGCCGGCTGCCGGCCACCGACTCGTTCGAGGGCGCCCGGGTGCTGGTGCGCCGGGACGGCCGGCTGCTGATCACCCCGATGGCGATCGTGATCCTGGCGCTGGGCGTCACCGACCTGCTCTTCGCGCTGGACTCGATCCCGGCCATCTACGGCCTCACCCGCGAGCCCTACCTGGTGCTCACCGCGAACCTGTTCGCGCTGATGGGGCTGCGGCAGCTGTACTTCCTGATCGGCGGCCTGCTGCGGCGCCTGGTCTACCTCAGCTACGGCCTGTCGGTGCTGCTCGGCTTCATCGGCGTCAAGCTGGTGCTGCATGCCCTGCACGAGAACACGCTGCCGTTCGTCAACGGCGGCGAGCCGGTGGCGTGGGCGCCCGACCTGCCGATCTGGCTGTCGCTGTCGGTCATCGTCGGGGTGCTGGCGGTGACCGCGGTGGCCAGCCTCGCGCGCAGCTCCCGGGACGCCCGGCTGACCGGCGGCTGACCCGCTCGGCGTTGTCGGAGGCGGCTCGTACTGTGGTCGCATGCGGGTGAAGAGCGACATCGTCCCCTCGACCGGCAAGTTCGAGGTGATCAGCGAGTACGAACCCTCCGGCGACCAGCCGACGGCCATCGCCGAGCTGGAGAAGCGGCTCAGGGCCGGGGAGAAGGACGTGGTGCTGCTCGGCGCCACCGGCACCGGCAAGTCCGCGACCACCGCCTGGCTGATCGAGCGGCTGCAGCGGCCGGCGCTGATCATGGCCCCGAACAAGACCCTGGCCGCCCAGCTGGCCAACGAGCTGCGCGAGATGCTGCCGAACAACGCGGTCGAGTACTTCGTCAGCTACTACGACTACTACCAGCCCGAGGCGTACGTCCCGCAGACGGACACCTACATCGAGAAGGACTCGGCGATCAACTCCGAGGTCGAGCGGCTGCGGCACTCGGCCACCATGTCACTGCTGACCCGTCGGGACGTGGTGGTGGTGGCCACCGTCTCGTGCATCTACGGCCTGGGTACCCCGCAGGAGTACGTCGACCGCTCGGTGCGGCTGCGGGTCGGCCAGCAGATCGAGCGCGAAGCCATCCTGCGCGGCCTGGTCGACGTGCAGTACGCCCGCAACGACCTGGCCTTCACCCGCGGCACCTTCCGGGTGCGGGGCGACACCGTCGAGATCTTCCCGGTGTACGAGGAACTGGCTATCCGGGTCGAGATGTTCGGCGACGAGATCGAGCGCCTCTACTACCTGCACCCGCTGACCGGTGAGGTGGTGCGGGAGGTGGAGGAGGTCTTCATCTTCCCGGCCACCCACTACGCGGCCGGCCCGGAGCGGATGGAACGCGCGATCTCCGGCATCGAGCGCGAGCTGGAGGCGCGCCTGGCCGAGCTGAAGGGGCAGAACAAGCTGCTGGAGGCGCAGCGGCTGCAGATGCGCACCAGCTACGACATCGAGATGATGCGCCAGGTCGGCTTCTGCTCGGGCATCGAGAACTACTCCCTGCACATCGACGGCCGGCAGCGGGGGAGTGCCCCGAACTGCCTGCTCGACTACTTCCCCGAGGACTTCCTGCTGGTCATCGACGAGTCGCACGTGACGGTGCCGCAGACCGGCGGCATGTACGAGGGCGACATGTCGCGCAAACGGACCCTGGTCGACCACGGTTTCCGGCTGCCGAGCGCGATGGACAACCGGCCGTTGAAGTTCGAGGAGTTCGTCGAGCGGATCGGCCAGACGGTCTACCTCTCCGCGACCCCCGGCAACTACGAGCTGACCAAGGTCGGCGGCGAGGTGGTCGAGCAGGTCATCCGGCCGACCGGGCTGGTCGACCCCGAGGTGGTGGTCAAGCCGACCAAGGGCCAGATCGACGACCTGGTGCACGAGATCCGCACCCGGGCCGAGAAGGACGAGCGGGTGCTGGTCACCACGCTCACCAAGAAGATGGCCGAGGACCTCACCGACTACCTGCTGGAGCTGGGCATCCGGGTGCGCTACCTGCACTCGGAGGTCGACACGCTGCGCCGGGTGGAGCTGCTGCGCGAGCTGCGGATGGGCGAGTTCGACGTGCTGGTCGGCATAAACCTGCTCCGCGAGGGGCTCGACCTGCCGGAGGTGTCCCTGGTCTCGATCCTGGACGCCGACAAGGAGGGCTTCCTGCGGTCGGGCACCTCGCTGATCCAGACCATCGGCCGGGCCGCCCGCAACGTCTCCGGTCAGGTGCACATGTACGCCGACTCGGTGACCCGCTCGATGGAGCTCGCGATCGACGAGACCAACCGGCGCCGGGCCATCCAGATGGCCTACAACGAGGCGAACGGCATCGACCCGACGCCGTTGCGCAAGCGGATCTCCGACATCACCGAGCTGCTGATCCGGGAGGCCGAGGACACCGACGAGCTGCTCAGCGCGGGCACCCCGGTCGGGGGCTCCGGTCGCTCTCAGTCGCGCGGCAAGTCACCGACCCCGGGACGTGGTGGCCGGGGTGTGCCGTCGGGCGGCGTGGTCGGGGTCGGCAACCACGCCGGCGGTGGCCTGGACGTGGCCGCGATGCCGCGGGCCGAGCTGGCCGACCTGATCCAGCAGCTGAACGAGCAGATGCTCGGGGCGGCGCGTGAGCTGCAGTTCGAGGTCGCCGCCCGGCTGCGCGACGAGATCGGCGAGCTGAAGAAGGAGCTGCGTGGCATGGACGCGGCGGGGGTGCGGTGAACCAGGTGACCGGGTACCCGGCGGGCCCGGTGCCCCGGCGGCGCCACCCCGGGCGCGGGCTGCTGATCGCGCTGGTCGTCCTGCTCCTGCTGCTGGTCGCGATCGACCGGATCGGCGTGCTGGTGGCCGACCGCGCTGTCGCCTCGAAGGTGCAGAGCTCGCAGAACCTGGATCGCCGGCCGAGCGTGCGGATCCAGGGTTTCCCCTTTCTCACCCAGGTGATCGCCAACCATTACGGCGACGTGACGCTGAACGCCCACCAGATCACCCTCGGACACAGCGGCAAGCGGGTCACCCTCGACTCGCTCGACGCCCGGCTGTCGGGCGTGCGGACCAGGGACCGCTTCTCCAGCGCCACCGCCGACCAGGTGACCGCCACCGGCACGGTGGGCTACGGCCAGCTGTCCCAGCTGCTGGGCATCCCGCTCAGCTACGCCGCGGGCGGCCGGGTGCAGGCGACCCGGTCGGTGACGGTGCTCGGCCAGACGGTGCGGGGCACGGTCAGCGCCGTGGTCACGGTGCCGGGCGGCGACGAACTCGGCTTCTCCGACGTGCGGGTGTCGGTCGCCGACGCCACCGTCGGCCTGCCGCAAGCCGTCGTCGGCCAGCTGACCGACGCGTTCAACCAGCAGCTGTCGCTGAGCGGCCTGCCGTTCGGGCTGCGGGTGCGCAACCTCGACGTCTCCCGCGACGGCGTGTCGATCACCGCGACCGCCAGCAACGTCACCCTCAGCTGAAGTCCGGAGCCGGCCCGGCCACAGCCGACTCTTAACCGCGGCCGCTCGCGTCCATCCGGACATTCCGGCACAGTTCTCATAGTTCGCGCTTAGCCGAACGTGCCCCCGTACCCCTCTCAACGAAGGACCCGTCATGTTCCGATCTCGCACGATCGCCGCGGTCGCGACCACCGCGGCCCTGTGCCTCGGCCTCGCCGCCCCCCACGCGAGTGCCGCCAGCTCCAAGTACACCCTGGTCACCGAGCCGGCCGACAAGTACCAGGCCATCTACTCGCTGATCAACAGCGCCACCTCGAGCCTCAACATGACCATGTACGAGCTGACCGACACGGTCGCCGAGCAGGATCTGGCCAACGCCGCCAGCCGCGGCGTCAACGTGCGGGTCGTCCTGGACGTCAACCGCGAGAAGAGCAACAACCAGTCCGCCTACACCTATCTGGCCGGCCACGGCGTGCACGTCGTCTGGGCCCCCACCCAGTACGCGGCGACCCACCAGAAGACGATCACTGTCGACGGCACCACCTCGGCGATCATGAGCGGTAACCTGACCAGCCAGTACTACTCGACCAGCCGCGACTTCGCGGTGCTCGACAGCAACCTGGTCGACATCGCGGCGATCACCAAGGTGTTCAACGCCGACTACGCCAACACCTCGATCACGCCGACCGACGGCGACAACCTGGTGTGGAGCCCGACCGATTCGCAGTCCAAGCTGCTGGCGCTGATCAACGCCGCCACCTCGACGCTGGGCATCGAGAACGAGGAGATGGCCGACACCGCCGTCACCAACGCGCTCGTCGCCGCCGCCAACCGCGGCGTGAAGGTGCACATCACGATGACCGACAACAGCAGCTACCACACCGCGTTCAACCAGCTGGTCGCGGCCGGGGCGGTGGTGCACCTGTACTCGGCGTCCGCCTCGCTCTACATCCACGCCAAGGTGATCGACGTGGACGCGGCGCTGTCGAGCCACCGTGACTACGTCGGCTCGATCAACTTCTCCGACTATTCCCTGAACAAGAACCGGGAGCTGGGCTTCATCACCTCGGATTCGGTGATCGACGCCGGCCTGGACTCGACCCTGGCCTCGGACTTCGCCGGCGGCACCAACTACACCGGCTGAGCCTTC
>DATJNU010000062.1:0-10505 GCA_035507775.1 Jatrophihabitans sp. | reverse complement strand
TGCTCCACCACCGCGTGCCGGCGGAAGGCCGCCGCCTGCACGGTGACGATCGCGGCGAGCTCGCCGAGCCGGTGCGCGCGCTCGGCGGGATCCGGATGCTGGCCGCCGGGCGCCACCACCGCCACCGCGCACGGCCGGGCGGCGTCCCGGCCGAGGCCGAGGGACTCCGGCCCGCCCCGGCCGGCGATCAGGTCGGCCAGCCGGTGCCCGGAGTCCGGCCGCCGCGCGCTGCTGCGGCCGATCAGCTGCCCGGCGGTCAGCCGGGCCGCCCCGAGCAGCGCCTGGCGGGCGTGCGGGCCGAAGTCGGCGGTGCCCTGCTGCACCCAGATCGTGCCGAGCTGGCGGGTGCCGGCGAACACCCCGACGGCCAGCCGGCGTCGCACCCCGGTGGCCGGGTGCTCGGCGATCTCCACCACCTCGTCGGGGGTCGCCAGCCGGTCGTAGACCCCCCATTCGCGCAGCAGCGCCAGGTACGCCGGTGGCCCGCTGCGGCCCAGGATCGACATCCGGCGCAACTCGTCCACCTCGTCGCTGGACCGGGAGTAGGCCAGCACCCGGGCCGCGGTGTCCTCGATGGTCACCAGCCCGCCGGTCAGGGTGGCGATGGTCTGGGCCAGTTCGGCCAGCTCGTCCTCGGCGACCAGCCGGGGCTGGCTCAGCCGGGCCGCGAGCGCGGCGTGCAGCTCCCGCCAGCCGACCGTGGCCGGCTTCTCCAGCACCGGTGGGTGGCCGGCCCCGGCCGGTCCCGTCCCGTCGGCCAGCGCCCCGACCGCGGTGACGACGGCGGCCGCCCCGGCCCGCCCGGCGGCGGCGATCAGCTCGGCCAGGGCCGGCCCGGTCAGCCCGGGATCGACCGCCAGCACCAGCTCGCCCGCGTCCGGGATGCTGCCGGGGCCGGCCAGCCCGACCGAGCCGCCGTCCGGCAGCGCGCGCAGGAACCGATCCAGTTCGATGCTCGGATCGGTGAACGTCACGCGCGGCATGTTATCGGTTCCGAGCGCATTTCCGGGTGAGTCGCGGGCCTATCCTGGCACCGGACCCAGACCGTGCCGCGCGCCTCGGGCGCCGGGCGCGACACCCCCGTGGAGGAGACAAGTCGATGGACGCACTCACCCGGATCCCGGCCCCGCGCAACGAGCCGGTGCTCGGCTACGCGCCCGGCTCGGCCGAACGCCGCGCGCTGACCGCGGCCCTGGCCGAGCTGCAGGCCGAGCAGGTGCAGCTGACCTGCACCATCGGCGGCCGCCAGCGGCTGGGCGGCGGCGAGCGGGAGACCGTGGTCCAGCCGCACAAGCACGCCCATGTGCTCGGTGAGTTCGGCAACGCGACCGAGCAGGATGCCCGGGACGCGGTCGCCGCGGCGGCCGCCGCCGCGCCGGCCTGGCGGGCGATGTCCTACGCCGACCGGGCCGCCATCTTCCTGCGCGCGGCCGACCTGCTGGCCGGCCCGTGGCGGGCGAAGCTGAACGCGGCCACCATGCTCGGCCAGTCCAAGACTGCGATCCAGGCCGAGATCGACTCGGCCTGCGAGCTGATCGACTTCTGGCGCTACAACGTCTCCTTCGGCGCCGAGATCCTCACCGAGCAGCCGGTCTCGGTGCCCGGCATCTGGAACCAGCTCGACCACCGGCCGCTGGAAGGCTTCGTCTACGCGATCACGCCGTTCAACTTCACCGCGATCGCGGGCAACCTGCCGACCGCGCCGGCCCTGATGGGCAACGTGGTGATCTGGAAGCCGTCGAACACCCAGCTGTTCGCGGCGCACTTCACCATGCGGCTGCTGGAGGAGGCCGGCCTGCCGCCGGGCGTGATCAACCTGCTCACCGGCAACGGCTTCGCCGTCTCGGACGTGCTGCTCGCGCACCAGGACCTGGCCGGCATCCACTTCACCGGTTCCACCGCCACTTTCCAGCACCTGTGGCAGGAGGTGGGCCGCAACCTCACCGGCTACCGGACCTACCCGCGGCTGGTCGGCGAGACCGGCGGCAAGGACTTCGTGCTGGCACACCCGAGCGCGGACGTCGACGTGCTGCGCACCGCGCTGATCAAGGGCGCCTTCGAGTACCAGGGCCAGAAGTGCTCGGCGGCGTCCCGGGCCTACGTCCCGGCCTCCGTCTGGTCGCGGCTGTCGGACAGCCTGGTCGCCCAGACCGAGGCGCTGTCGATGGGCCCGGTCACCGACCTGACCAACTTCCTCGGCGCGGTCATCGACCGGCGCTCGTTCGACAAGCTCGCCGGCGTGCTCGACCGGGCCAAGAACGACCCGCAGCTGGAGATCATCGCCGGCGGATCCGCCGATGACAGCGAGGGATTCTTCATCCGGCCGACCATCCTGCTGACCAGGGACGCCAAGCACGAGGTGATGCACACCGAGTACTTCGGCCCGATCCTGTCGGTCTACGTCTACGACGACGCGGCCGAGGATGCCTTCGAGCAGATCCTGGACGAGGTCGACGGCGGTGCCCCGTACGGGCTGACCGGCTCGATCGTCGCCACCGACCGGGCGGCCATCGTCCGGGCGTCCGAGCGGCTGCGGTTCGCGGCGGGCAACTTCTACATCAACGACAAGCCGACCGGCGCGGTGGTCGGCCAGCAGCCGTTCGGCGGCTCGCGGGCCTCGGGCACCAACGACAAGGCGGGCTCGATCCTGAACCTGCACCGGTGGGTGTCGCCGCGTGCGATCAAGGAGAGCCTGGTCGGCCCGACCGCCATCGACTACCCGCATCAGGACGCCGACCTGCCCGGAACGGACGCCTGAGGTGGCGCTGCTCCGGGAACCGCTGCTGGCCGCGGCCCGGTCGCCGCGGCTGCGGCGGGTGGCCGAGCGGTCGAAGCTGACCCAGCCGGTGGTGAACCGGTTCGTGGCGGGACAGAGCGAGCCGGACGTGCTCAGGGCGACCGGGCAGCTGGTGTCCGACGGGCTGCTGGCCACCCTCGACTTCCTCGGCGAGGACACCACCTCGCCGGAGCAGGCCGAACACACCGTCTCCGCCTATGTGTCGGTGCTCGGCGCGCTGGCCGAGGCCGGCCTGACTCCGGCCGCCGAAGTGTCGGTCAAGTTGTCAGCCATCGGACAGTCCCTCCCGGTGGACGGTGAGAAGATCGCGCTGGACGGCGCCCGCCGGATCTGCGAGGCGGCGGCCGCGGCGGGCACCACGGTGACCTGCGACATGGAGGACCACACCACCACCGACTCGACGCTGTCGATCGTCACGCAGCTGCGGGTCGACTTCCCCTGGGTGGGCGCGGTGCTGCAGGCCTACCTCACGCGAACCGAGGGCGACTGCCGCGACCTGGCCACGGCCGGCTCCCGGATCCGGCTGTGCAAGGGTGCCTACGCCGAGCCCGAGTCGGTGGCCTATGCCGGTGCCGCGGTGGAGGACTCCTACCGGCGCTGCCTGGGCGTGCTGTTCGGCGGTGCCGGCTACCCGATGGTGGCCAGCCACGACCCGGCCATGATCGCCGCGGCCCGGTCGCTGATCGCCCAGCACGGCCGCGCGGCCGACAGCTACGAGTTCCAGATGCTCTACGGCATCCGGCCGGCCGAGCAGCTGGCGCTGGCCGGCGCCGGGCATCGGATGCGGGTGTACGTGCCCTACGGCGACGAGTGGTACGGCTACTTCATGCGCCGGCTGGCCGAGCGCCCGGCGAACCTGACCTTCTTCCTGCGCTCGCTGGCCTCGACGAAGTAGCGCGGCCGGCGTGACGTACGAGCCGCCGGCCCCGTACGGCCCCGATCCGCACGGCGGCGATTCGTACGGCTGGGATCCTTTCGGGCCGCACGGCGCGCCGTACGGGGCCGGCGGGTGGCCGCCCGTCCCGCCCCAGCCTCCGCCGTACTCGCCCTACCCGGCGCCGCAGAACAACGGCCTGGCGGTGGCCGCGCTGATCACGGGCCTGGCCGGCTTCTGCTGCCTGCTCGCTCCGGTGGCGGTCGGGCTGGGCATCGGCGGGTTGTCGGTGGCCCGGCGCACCGGTGTCGGCCGGGCGATGTCGATCGCCGGCATCGTGCTCGGGGTGGCGTGGCTGCTGGTCTACCTCATCGTCGTCGCGGTGATCCTCAGCTCGCTGCCCGGCACGTTCTGACCCGCCGGCGAGGGCGACGCGGGCCATAGCCCCGTCCCGACATCGTGGTCTGGTGACGGCGCACAAACGATGCGTCGCACGAACCCGAGGACGACACCATGACCGCCCACACCATCGTCTCCCTCTGCCCGCTGGCCTGGCTGCTCACCGGCATCCCGCGGCGCCGGCTGCGGTTGACCGCCACCCTGCGGCTCGACCTGCGCGTCTCGGGACGCCGGTCCGGGAAGAAGCGGCGGTGAGGCGACGCGGCCGGGCCGCCGGTCAGTCGTAGACGCCCTCCAGCAGCCATTGCCGGGCCGGGACGTCGAAGCAGACCAGGTACGCCCGGCCGAGCGCGTCGACGAGTTGCATCCGCGCCAGCTGCTGGGCCGAGGCCGGATCCCACCAGCGCTCGTCGACCGGCCACGGCCCGGCCCAGGCAGTGATCTCGGCGGCCCCCTCCCCATCGGAATAAGGGGATTCCAGTGCGAACCGGGCCGGTGGCGCCGGCACCTGGCCGCGTTCGGTGACCAGCACGCAGTGGCCGGCGGCGTCCAGCACCCGCACCGGGCGCGGCGGGTCGATGAGCACCGACGGGGCGGGGGAGGGCAGCCGTCCCGGCCACGGCTGGCCGGCGGTCGCGGTGGCCTCGTCCCGCTCGTCGCCCCAGGGCACCAGCCGGGTGCGCCGGCCCGGCCCGCGGCCGCCGGCCACCACCGGGGTCTGCACCGAGCCGGCGCCGAGCAGCGTCTGCACCCGCGCCAGTGCCCGGTGCGCGCGCTCGTCGACGATGCCGTCCCCGCCCCAGAGCGCGCGCTGATGGGCGCTGGTGGGCACCGTCTCGACCGGGATCAGCCGGAGCAGGTTCACCGGCCCGGTCGGGGCGTTCGATTCCCCGGCGCGCCGGTTCAGCCAGCCCTCCAGCTGCCACCGGATCCGGTCGGTGACCTCGACCGCGGTGAGCACCCCGGCATGCCGCCAGCGGCGCACCGTCTCCTCGCCACGGTCGGTCTGGGCGACCAGCTCGAAGCAGGTGCAGGCCAGGCCGTGGTCGGCCAGGTCGGCGATGAACCGCTCGACCGCGCCGCGGGCGGTGAAGGCGATGGTGTCCACCCGGTCCAGCGGCGGCTCCAGCGCGATGTCGACCTCGAACTCGGGCGGTGGCCGGCGGGCGGCGATCGGCCGCCGGTCCTGGCCGCCGGCCTGCCGGTGCGCCCAGGCCCCGGCCGGTCCGAACCGGGCCTGCACGTCGGCGGCGGGCAGCGCGGCGAACGCGCCGAGGGTGCGGATGCCCAGCCGGCGCAGCAGGTCGACCAGCTCGGGTTGGTCGAGGATGGTGATCGGCAGGCCGGCCAGGAACTCCGCCGAACCGCCCGGCTCGACGATGCAGCCGTGCCGGGCGGCCTGCTCGGCGGCGAACGCGCCGTCGGCCACCCCGATCAGCACCTCGTGGGCGAGGCCGGTGGCGTGCTCGGCGATCGCCCGGCCGAGCGCGTGCAGCACGGCGGTCTCGCCGCCGAAGTACCGCACCGGCCCGCGGATGCCGATGGCGGCCAGCCCCGGCCGGCCCAGCTCGACGCCGGGCGCGATGGACTCGATGGCGGCCAGGATCGGTTCGAAGGCCCTGGCCTCGGCGGGCGGGTTGCGGGGCAGCAGCACCAGTTCGGGGCAGCGCCCCTGCGCCTCGCGGCGGCGCAGCCCACGCCGGATGCCCAGCCGCCGGGCGGCGTGCGAGCAGGCCACCACGTGGTTGCCGGTGATCACCGCGACCGGGTCCTCGGCGGTGAGCGAGGAGCCGGCCCGGGCGACGGCCACCGGCCAGTCGGGGCACCAGATCGCGGCCATCCGGGGCGCCGGCCCGGCCTGGTCGGCCTCCGGCGAACCGGTCACAACCACAGCTCCCGGGTCCGGGGCCGGGCCGACCGGCCGCGGCCGGAGGCCGAGACCACCAGCCGGCGCCGGGCCAGCCGGCCGTACCCGTCACCGATGCCGGTCCAGCCGCCGTGCTCGGCGGCCAGGGTGACCTGCACGCCGGGCCAGCCGGCCTGCTGGCCGAAGAGCACCAGCACCGCGTCCTTGCTGCGGGCCCGGCCGGTGAGCCGGCGGGCGTCGGCGTCGGTGACGCCCGAGGTGCCCGGGGCGGCACCCGGCCGGGCCACCACCACGTCGACCGCGTCGAGCAGCGCGCCCACCGCGGTGGTCCAGGCGGCACCGGTCCAGCCGTCGTCCGGTGGGGTGACGACGGCCAGCCGGGCCAGGTCGATGCCCGCCTCCTGGGCGGCCTCGGCGCTGACCGCCGGCATGCCCACCAGGGCGGTCCAGGCGCCCCGGCCGGACGGGCCGGCCAGCAGCGCCAGCAGCAGCGACACCGAACCGGTGACCGCCAGCGTGCTGCCCCGGCGCAGGCCGTCCGGCAGCAACTCGGCGAACTCCGGGCCCACCGGCAGTGGCGGGACCGAGCGGCGGGACAGGCTGTCGATCGGGGCCGCGGGCAGCGCCCCGAGTTCGGCCCGCAGCGACGGACGGCGCAGCGGGGCCGGCGGTGCCTCGGCGAACGGATCGGGCTCGGCGATTGCGTACGCGCCGTCGCTGTCGTCGAACCACTCGGCCGGATCGAGTTCCGGTGCCACCGCCCCCGACACCACGGCAGCGCTCCGCATACCGAGGAGGCCCCGGGCCGTTACCGGACCCGGGACCTCCTCGACGGGATGCGGGGAAGGGCGTGCCGCGCCGGCAGTCGCGTGGTTTCGGAAAGCCGGTGCGGACACCTCTCCATGTTCGAACACCAGTTCGAATATGTCAACCGGCTGTCGCTCGCCCCCGGCAGGGGCGCCGGAGCCTGCGCCGGCGGTCAGCGGCCGGCCTCGACGCACCGCACCGGCAGTTCCCGGGTCCGCCCGGCCCGGGTCAGCAGCACCGCGACGTCGGACAAGGCGAACACCGCGGCCAGTGCCAGGATGGTGGGCCGGACCCCGATCGCCCCGCCGAGCCAGCCGGCGACCAGGGCCGCGATCGGCATGCTGCCCAGGTTGATCACCTGACTGGTCGTGGTGACCCGGGCCATCAACCGGGCCGGGACGTAGCGCTGCCGCCAGGCGCCGCGCAGTGCGTTGCCGGCGACCACGCAGGCATCCATCACGGTCAGGCCGGCAACGCTGAGCCAGATCATCCGATGATCACGGGGGAATCCGATCAGCAGCGAGGCCGGCCCGGCGACCAGCAGCAGTGCGGTCGAGGTGGTGCCGGTGCCGAACCGGCGGGTCAGGACGTCGACCAGGGCCGCGCCGAGCACGCCGCCGCAGCTGCCGAGCATGAACAGCCAGCCGATGGCGCCGGCCGACAGGTGCAGCGTGCGGGACCAGTACAGCACCAGCAGCACGTTGAACCCGGTCAGGCCGAAGTTGCCGATACCGCCGATCACGGTGAACGTGCGCAGGTAGCGATCGTGGGCCACCAGCCGGACGCCGTCCCGGATCCGGGCCAGCAACCCGTCCCGGGCGGGCGACCGGACGCCGGCCTCGTCGATCCTGATTCGCCAGAGGCAGTAGGCAGAAACGCAGAAGCTGGCCGCATCGAACAGCACGCCGGTGGCGGCCGAGCCGAGCCGGGCCAGCTGGCCGGCCAGGCCCGGGCCGATGATCTGCGCCGCCGACTCCGTACCCGCCAATCGGGAATTTGCCTTGTGCAACTGGGCATCCGGCACCACCAGCGGGATCAGCTTCACATAGGCCGGCCGGAAGAAGACCGATGCCGTCCCGGTCGAGAGGCCGACGGCGAGCAACTGCCACAAGGTCAGCACGCCGGCCCACCAGGCGATCGGGATGCTGGCCAGCGCGGCGGCGGCGACCAGGTCGGCCGCGATCATCACCCGCCGGGGCGACAGCGGGTCGACCCAGGCGCCGGCGGCCAGCCCGACGACCAGCCAGGGCAACCACGCGGCGGCGGTCAGCGCGCCCATCCACCCCGCGCCGGCGTGCAGGTGCAGCACCGCCAGCAGTTCGAGGAGCACGGACGAGGTCGAGTTGCCGAGCAGGCTGACGCCTTCGCCGAGCCACAGCCGCTGGAAGTTGCGGCCGCTCCCGCGAGCGGGCCGGTGGTCGAGATCCGGGTCGAGAACGTGGGTCATGTGCGTGCCTTTCGTTCGCTGCCGGCCGGTGTCCGGGCAGCACGGGATAGCCGTGCGACCGGGGTCGGTCGGAAGGCAGGGTCGGGTCAGGTCAGGGCGCGGCGGGCCGGCCGGTTGACCGGGGTGATGGCTCGGTGCTGGAGTGCCGGGTTATGGTTCGGACGGGAATCCGCGGGCGAAGAAGAACACCGGACGGCGTTCCACCCCGTCGTCGGCCTGGTCGGTGCGCTCGCGCCAGCAGCGGACCACGGAGATCAGTTCCTCGGCCAGGTCGCTGAGTTCATCGGGGGAAAGTCGAACCCAGGTTTGCGTCGCGAAGGCGGCCACGTCCCAGGCGTCAGTCAGGCTGGAGGCGGCCAGCCAGTCCCGGGCCCGGTCGATCTGCTTCTGCAGCGCCATCGATTCGGCGGCCAGGGCGGCACTGGTGGCCGCGGCGTCCTCGGTGAAGTCGGACCGGCTCCACCTGGTGCTCCGCGAGGCCAGGCGCCACCACCGTTCCCGGCGGTCCTTGGCCAGCTCCGGCGCTTCCTCGACCAGTTCGACCTCGGCCAGCACCTTCAGGTGATGGCTGACGCTGCCGACCGCGACCTCCATCCGGTGGGCGATGGCCGAGGCGGTGGCCGGGCCGTGGACCGCGAGGATGTCGATGATCCGGGAACGGTGCGGATTGGCCAGCGCGGACAGGGTCTTCGCGTCGGTCAGTTCGCGGACCTCGGAATCGGGGGTGCGGTTGCCTGCCATGGCACCAGGCTAGATGTACAAGAAGATTTGCACAAGGACTCTTGTTGAAGTGCTCTTGCATGTATAACCCCAGCAGGGTTATAAACCCTGTGTAACCCCATCCCGTCGCCCGATGCGACACGCTCGATGCGCCAGTGGACACAGGAGGAACTGCGATGCCCAAGATCAACGTCTACCTGCCGGACGACCTCGCCAACGCGGTGCGGGAGGCCGGCATCCCGGTCTCGGCGGTCTGCCAGCGGGCGCTCGCCGATGCGGTCGCCGCCGCCGACGGCGCGCCCGGTGCCACCCGTGACCGAGCGGGCGAGCCGCGGCAGGGCTGGCAGCCCAACCGGTTCACCGATCGGGCGCGCCGGGTGTTCGAGCTGGCCGCCGAGGTGGCTGGCAGCCAGGACGCGGCGACCTCGATCCACCTGGTGGAGGCGCTGATCGAGCAGGGCAACAACCTGGCCCTGGCGGTGCTGCGCAGCCTGGACATCGAGCCGGCTGACCTGCTGGCCGAGCTGCGCGCGACCGTCGCGGCGATGCGCCGGACCGGCGGCCCGGACGCCGCGGGGCTGCGCGAGGTGGGGGAGCGGGCGGCCCGGGCGGCGGACGACCTCGGCACCGCCTTCGTCGGCTGTGAGCACGTGCTGCTCGGCATCCTGACCGGGCCGGCCGACGACCCGGCCCGGTCCACCTTGAACACGCTGGGCCTGGACCTGGCAGCGGCGACGCAGGCGGTGCGCGCCGCGCTCAACGGCTACAGCTACGCGCAGGGCAACCTGTCGCTGAGCGGGCTGAGCGCGCCGGTGCGGTCGATCCTGGAGGAGATCCGGCAGCGGCTCGGGCGGCTGGAGGCCGACTGACCTCAGCTGGCCCGCACGACCCGCTCGTCGTCGGGGCCGACCGCCTCGTTCGCCCGGGGCAGCACGGGCGACTGCGCGGCGGCCACCCGGTCGGGGTGCAGGAACACGAAGCGCTTGTACGCCCAGAACCGGAAGATGGTGCCCAGCCCGATGGTGAACAGGTTCACCACGTTCATCACCAGCAGGTGGTGCTTGAAGTGCAGCGGGTAGGAGAAGATGCCGATCACGACCAGCGAGCCGATCAGCGCGACCAGGTTGATCAGGAAGAAGAAGCCGGCCTCCCGGCCGAGGTTGCTGCGGGCCCGGTGCGAGAACGACAGGTAGCGGTTGCCGACATAGGTCACGATCGTGGCGACCGTGGTGGAGATGGTCTTCGCGATGATCTGGCCGTCGGAGAAGAACAGGTTGAACAGGCCCAGGTCGATCGCGAAGCCGACCGCGCCCACGACGCCGAAGGCCGCGATCTCCTTGACCAGGATGCGCCAGGAGCCGCGGACGTGATCGATCAGTGAGGAAGACATTGCGCACAAGTGTACGGGCCGAACCGCGGGGCTCCCGCCAGCAACGCGTCGCCCCATCAACCCTGCGGCGCCCGTTTGGGAGGTAGCGGTACGAATCCCGAGGTGCGCCGCATGTACTCCCGATAGGCCGGTCGCTTGGCCATCGACCGTTCCAGCACCCGCTTTCCGGAGCCGAATGCGAGCAGGTAGACCATGATGGCGGGC
>DATJNU010000061.1:0-5409 GCA_035507775.1 Jatrophihabitans sp. | reverse complement strand
CACTCGGCGATCCGCGCCGCGAACACCGGCGAGCAGTCCAGCAGCTCCACCGCCATGCCGGCCCACTGCGACCCCTGCCCCGGAAAAACCAGCACCGCCCGGGAATCCCCCACGACCCCGGACACCAGGTCCGCGGACGGCGCCCCCTCGGCCAGCGCCCGCAGACCTGCCTCGCCCAGCGTGACGGCGCGATGCGACAGCTGCGCCCGGGTCGTCACCAGCGACCGCGCAACGGCGTCACCGGAGAGGCCGACCAGTTGGCCCGCAGCAGCCCGCAGCGCCGCCTCCGACCGTGCCGACACCACCAACGGCAGCGCGCCAGCCACCACCGGCTCGAAAACCGCCGACTCTAAAGCTGCAGGCTCGACAGTCTCGGCGGCCGGTGCCTCCTCCACGATCACGTGCGCGTTCGTCCCGCTGATCCCGAACGACGACACCCCGGCCCGGCGCGGCTCCTCCCCCGGCTGCCAGGGCTGCGGTTCGGTCAGCAACCGGACGGTTCCCGCCGACCAGTCGACCTGTGCGGTCGGCGCGTCCACGTGCAGGGTGGGCGGCAACATGCCGTGCCGCAAAGCAGAAATCATCTTGATCACGCCGGCCACCCCGGCGGCGGCCGCACTGTGACCGAGGTTCGACTTGATCGAGCCGAGCCACAGCGGCCGGTCCGGGGTGCGGGCCGCGCCGTAGGTGGCGAGCAGCGCCTGCGCCTCGATCGGATCGCCCAGCCGGGTGCCGGTGCCGTGCGCCTCGACCGCGTCGACCTGGTCCGCGCCGAGCCGGGCGTTGGTCAGCGCCGCCTCGATCACCCGCTGCTGGGACGGCCCGTTCGGCGCGGTCAGGCCGCTGCTGGCACCGTCCTGGTTGACGGCCGAGCCGCGGACCACGGCGAGCACTCGGTGCCCGTTGTGGCGGGCGTCGGCCAGCCGCTCCAGCACCAGCACGCCCGAGCCCTCGGACCAACCGGTGCCGTCGGCCGCATCGGCGAACGCCTTGCACCGCCCGTCGGCGGCCAGCCCGCGCTGCCGGCTGAAGTCCACGAACAGCCGCGGGGTGGGCGACACGGTCACGCCGCCGGCCAGCGCCAGGGTGCACTCACCGGAGCGCAACGCCTGCGCGGCAAGGTGAATCGCGACCAGCGAGGACGAGCACGCGGTGTCGATGGTGACCGCGGGCCCTTCCAGGCCGAGGGTGTAGGCGATCCGGCCGGAGAGAACGCTGGCCACGTTGCCGGTCAGCGAATAGGTCTCGACCCCGTCCGGCACCGGCTGCAGGCCGACCAGGTACCCGGACTGGCCGGCGCCGACGAACACCCCGGTGGCACTGCCGGCCAAGCCGGTCGGGTCGATGCCGGCCCGTTCGAAAGCCTCCCACGCCGTCTCCAGCACGATCCGCTGCTGCGGGTCCATCGCCAGCGCCTCGCGCGGCGAGATGCCGAAGAAGGCGGCGTCGAACCCGGCCGGATCGTCGAGGAAACCGCCCTGCCGGACGTAGGTCGTGCCCTGCCGGTCGGCGTCCGGGTCGTACAGCGCGTCGAGTTCCCAGCCGCGGTCGGTCGGGAAGTCCGAGATCGCGTCCCGGCCCTCGCTGACCAGCCGCCACAGCGCCTCGGGCGAGTCCACGCCGCCCGGGTAGCGGCACGCCATGCCGACCACCGCGATCGGCTCGGCGGACCGGGCCTCGGCCGCGGCCAGCCGCTGGCGGGTCTGCCGCAGGTCAGCGGTGACCAGCTTGAGGTACTGCCGCAGCTTCTCGGTGTTGTCAGCGTTATCGGACATCGGGACGTGCCTCCCCTCGGGCGTGAGTCGGACGGGTCATCAGCGGAGCCCCAGCTCCTGGTCGATCAGCGCGAACATCTGCTCGTCGTCGGCGTCGGCCATCTCGGCCTGCTCGCCGTCGGCTTCGGGCTGCTCGGCCGGATCCGCCAGCCGCCACAGCAGCGCCTGCAGCCGCTTGGCCACCCGTCCGCGCTGCCCGTCGTCGGGCGAGAGCCCGGCGACCAGGGCTTCGAGCCGGTCCAGCTCCTGCCACTCCACGTCACCGGCGGCCGGGGCCAGCGCGCCGTGCAGGTGCTCGGCGAGGGCGGTCGGCGTCGGGTGGTCGAAGATCATCGTGGTGGTCAGCCGCAGCCCGGTGGCCTGCTGCAGCCGGTTGCGCAGCTCGACCGCGGTGAGCGAGTCGAAGCCCAGATCGAGGAACCCACTGTGCACGTTCAGCGCCTGCGGGCTGGCATGGCCGAGCACGGTGGCGCCGTGCTCGCGGACCAGGTCGAGCAGCACGGTGCGCCGTTCCGCGTCCGCCAGCCGGGCCAGCCGTGCGGTGAGGTCGGACGGCCCCGCGGCCGCGGCGACCCGGCGGGCCGGGGTGCGGACCAGCCCCCGCAGCGGCTCGGGCAGCGGCGCATCCCCCTGTCGCAGCACGGCGAGGTCGAGCCGGGTGGGGATGGGGGTGGGGTGGGGGTGGGTGAGGGCGGTGTCGAGCAGGTGCAGGGCGTGGGTGGGGGTGAGGGGGGTGATGCCGTGGCGGCGGAGCCTGTTGGTGTGGGTGGTGGTGAGGGTGGTGGCCATGCCGGTCTCCCACTGGCCCCAGGCCAGGGACTGGGCGGGCAGGCCGTGGCGGTGGCGAATGGTGGCGAGGGCGTCCAGGGCTGCGTTGGCGGCGGCGTAGTTGGCTTGGCCGGGGTTGCCGAGCACTCCGGCGATCGAGGAGAACAGCAGGAACTTCTCGGGGTCGCGGTCGGGGGTGTGGCCGTGGAAGGCGTGGTGCAGGTGCAGCGCGGCATCCAGCTTCGGTTTGAGCACGGTGTCCAGGTGGCCGGGGGTTTGCCCGGCGAGCGCGGCATCGTGCAGGACGCCGGCGGCGTGCACCAGCACCGTCACCCGGCTCGTGGCGTCGCTGTCGCTGTCGCTGTCTTCCCAGACGGTGGCATCGATCGTGGCCAGCAGGTCCTCGACCTGGCCGGGGTCGGACACGTCACAGGCCACGATCTGCACGCTCGCGCCGAGGTGCTCCAGGCGTTGCTGCAGTTCGGTGGTGCCGGGGGTGTCTGCACCGCGCCGTCCGGTGAGCACGAGTTTGCGCAGGCCGTAGTGGGTGATGAGGTGCTCGGCGACCAGCGCACCGACCCCGCCCAGGCCCCCGGTCACCAGCCCGATCCCGTCCGGGTCGATCGGCCGCGGCATGGTGAGCACGACCTTGCCGGTGTGACGGGCCTGGCTGATGAACCGGAACGCCTCCGGGGCCTGCTCGATGTCGAACGCCGTCACCGGCAACGGCTGTAGGACCCCCGCCTCGAACAGGTCGACAAGCGCGGACAGCATCTCCTGGATGCGGTCCGGGCCGGCATCGAGCATGTCGAACGCCTGGTACTCGACGCCCGGATATTGCTGAGCGATGACGTTCGGGTCGCGCAGGTCGGTCTTACCCATCTCCAGGAACCGCCCACCCCGCGGCAGGCACCGCAGCGAGGCATCCACGAACTCCCCCGCCAGAGCGTCCAGCACCACCTCCACCCCAGCACCACCGGTCGCGGCCAACAACCGCGACTCGAACGACAACTCACGCGACGACCCGATCCGGCTTTCCGGGATGCCCAGGGACTCGACCGTGGCCCACTTGGCCGGGCTCGCCGTCGCGAACACCTCAGCCCCCAGGTGCCGGGCCAGCTGCACCGCAGCCATCCCCACCCCACCCGCAGCCGCATGCACCAACACCCGCTCACCAGCCGAGAGACCACCCAGGTCGATAAGGCCGTAGAACGCCGTCAAGAACACCACCGGAACCGAGGCCGCGGTCGCAAACGACCACCCCGCAGGCATCCCCACCAGCAACCGGGCATCCGTCACCACCACCGGCGCGAACCCACCCCGTGCCAACCCGAACACCCGATCACCCACCGCGAGCCCGGTCACCCCAGGGCCCACCTCCAACACCACCCCCGCAACCTCAGCCCCGAGTTGGATCTCCCCCGGATACATCCCCAACACCCCAAGCACATCCCGGAAATTCACCCCCGCCGCACACACCCCCACCCGCACCTCACCAGCAGCGAGCGGAGCCACCGGGGCGTCAACGACGCCGACCTGGGAGTCCACGATGTCGAGCCGCCAGCCGGTTTCGGCCGGCAGCGTCAGGGTGTTCTCGCCGTCGAGGGTGGAGAGCCGGGGCAGGGCAACTCCGGCAGTGGTGAGCAGGGCCTGCTGGTGCCCGGCGCGGACCGCGTCCACGAGCGCGGACTCGGTGCCGTCGGGTGCGCTGACGATCGCCACTCGGCCCGGCTCTTCGGCCTGCACCGCCCGGACGAGGCCCCACACCGCAGCCTCGGTCACCCCGAGGGCCGGTGCCGGGTGGTGTGCCCGGACGCCCGGGCGGGTCACGATCACCAGTCGGCTGCTGCTGAAACGGTCTTCGGTAAGCCAGGCCTGCGCCAGGGCGAGGGCTTCGGCGCTAGCGGCCCGGGCGCCTGCGACGAGGTCGGCATGATCCGTCACCGGCAGGGTGACCAGCACCGTCTCGGGCACCGGGTCGACCAGCGTGGCCAGGTCGGCAGGCCGGTGCAGCTCGACGCCTCGGCCGGCCAGCGCCGCAGCCACCGCGTCGTCCATGCCGAGCAGCGCGAGTGGAGTTTCTGCCTGCGTAGCAGCAGGTTCCTCGGTCACTGCCTGCCATTCGAGCCGGTACAGCGCGCCGGCACCCGCCGGCTGGGCGAGGCCGGACGGCAGCGGTCGCAGGCTCAGTTCGGACGCGGTGAGCACGAGCTGACCGTCCGGGTCGGCGAGCGTAACACTGAGGCTGTCGGGTCCGGTGCGGGTGAGGCGGGCGCGCAGGGTGGTGGCGCCGGTGGCGTGCAGGCTGACGCCGGTCCAGCCGAACGGGACGAGCAGCGCATCGTTGTCGAACAGTCCGGCGGCCATGATCGGGTGCAGCGCGGCATCGAAGAGCGCCGGGTGCAGGCCGTAACCCTCGGCCTCGCCGGGCAGCGCGACCTCGGCGAAGACCTCCTCACCGCGACGCCACACCGCCTGCACACCGCGGAACGTCGGCCCGTAGCCATAACCGGCCTCAGCGGCGTTGTCGTAGAAGCTCGCGATGTCGACCGGTTCCGCGTCGGCCGGCGGCCACGCCGCCAAACCCTCCGGCGCGTCAGGTGTCGTGTCCGACAGCATGCCTTGGGCGCAGGCGGTCCACTCGGCCGCGCCGTCGGGGCGGGCATGCACCGCCACCTCCCGGCCACCATCCGCTGCCGGGGCGCCGACCCGCACCTGCAGCTGAGTGCCGGCCTCGTGAATCGTTATCGGCGCGGTCAGGGTCAACTCCGCCAGCGACCCCGCCCCGACCTCGTCCGCGGCCCGCAACACCAACTCCACGACCGCCGTGCCCGGCAGGATCACCGCCCCACCGATCACATGCTCA
>DATJNU010000060.1:0-19732 GCA_035507775.1 Jatrophihabitans sp. | reverse complement strand
CTCGGCATCGCCGGCCACCATCGGCTGCAGCAGCACCTGCCCGGCCGACACGGCGGCCAGCTCGGTGTAGGCCCGCCGCACCTGCTCGGCGTCGCGCAGGCCCAGCCGGACGCCGCCCACCTCGCTCTTGTGCACCACGCCCGCGACCTTCATCGCCACCGGGTAACCGAGCTGCTCGGCGACCGCGATCGCCTGCGGCACCGTGCCGACCAGCCGGTGCGGGCACACCGTGATGCCGTAGAGGGTCAGCAGCGCGATCGCGTCGGCCGCGTCCAGCCAGCCGCCACCGGCCACCACCCGGGAGTCGGCCAGCTGCTCGGTCGCCAGCCGCCGCGCCGAGGCCACCGGTGCCGCCGCCACCGGCGCCGGTTCGTACACCGGCGCCTGCCGGATCCGGGCGTAGCGCCAGGCCACCCCGAGCGCCTGCGCGGCCGGCTCGGGGAAGCCGAAGACCGGCACCGCGCGCCCGTCCGGCACCGGCAGCGAGCGCGGCGGCTCGCCGGTCTGCACCACCACCAGCGGCTTCTGCGCGGCCAGCGCCGCCCGGCCGAACGCCGCGGACAGCTCGGCGTTGTCGGCCACCAGGGTCTGGGTGACGATGCCCAGCACCGCGTCCACCTCGGGTGAGCGCAGCAGCTCCACCACCACCGACTCCAGCACCGCAGGCTGCATGCCGGCGCCGAGGTCGATCGGGTTGTCGGCCGAGGCCAGCGACGGCGCCAGCTCGGCGATCCGCGCGCGCAGCCCGACCGGCAGCGCGGCCACCGTCAGCCCGGCCGCCACGGCGGCGTCCGCGGCCAGGATGCCGGGGCCGCCGGAGTTGCCGGCCACCACCACCCGTGGCCCGTCCGGCAGCGCCTGGTCGCAGAGCAGCCGGGCGGCGCCGAGCATCTGCTCCATGGTGTCGAGCCGGATCACGCCGGCCTGCTCGAAGAGCGCGTCCACGATCACGTCCGAGGCGGCCGCCGCGGCGGTGTGCGAGCGGCCGGCCCGCTGCCCGGCCTGGCTGCGGCCGGCCTTGATCGCCAGGACCGGCTTGGTGGCCGCGACCCGGCGGGCGACCCGGGCGAACTTGCGGGGATTGCCGAACGATTCCAGGTAGAGCGCGATCACCGCGGTGCGCCGGTCACCGGCCCAGGCGATCAGCAGGTCGTTGCCGCTGACATCGGCCTTGTTGCCGATCGAGACGAACTGCGAGATGCCCAGCCCGCACTGTTCGGCGGCGTGCAGGATCGCGATGCCGAGCGCACCGGACTGGGACGCCAGCGCCAGGCCACCCGGGCTGACCCGCAGCGGCGCGAAGGTCGCGTTCAGCCGCACCTGCGGGTCGGTGTTGATCAGGCCCAGGCAGTTCGGGCCGACCAGCCGCAGCCCCTGCTCGCGCACCGCGGCCACCAGCTGGTCCTGCTGGAGCCGGCCGCCGGGCCCGAGCTCGCCGAAGCCGGAACTCACCACCACCACCGCCCGCACCCCGCGCCGGCCGCAGTCGACCACGGCCGGCACCACCTGGGCGGCCGGCACCGCGATCACCGCCAGGTCCACCGCGACCGGCAACTCGGTGGCCGAGCGCACCGACGGCACCCCCAGCACCTGCCGGTGCCGCGGGTTCACCACGTACACCTCGCCCCGGAACCCGCCGCCGATCAGGTTGCGCAGCACCTCACGGCCCACCGACCGGTCCCGCGAGCCGGCGCCGATCACGGCGATCGAGCCCGGTTCCAGCAGCGGTCGCAGGCTGGCGCTGTCGGCGACCCAGTCCCGGGTGTCCAGCGCCGCCAGCATCGTCTCGGTCGGCAGCAGGTCCAGCGCGATGACGTTCACACCGGACTCGATCCGGCTGTGCATCGGGTAGCCGAGCGCGCGCAGGGTGGTGGTCATCGCGGCGTTCTCGGTCAGCACCTCCGCGGTGAACCGCGCTATCCGGTGCCGGCGCGCGGCAGCGGCCAGCTGTTCCAGCAGCAGCGTCCCGATCCCCTCGTGCTGGAAGGCGTCGGAGATCAGCAGCGCGATCTCGGCCGAGTCGACGTCGATCCGCTCGAATCCGGCCACCCCGACGACCTGCCCGTCCAGCTCGGCCAGCAGGGCATGGTGGTCGGCGCTGGCCGGGGCGACCAGCACGTCGAGGTAGGTGTCCGCCGCGCGCCGGTTCACGGTGAAGAAGCGCAGGTAGATCGAACGGTCCGAGGCCGCCTCGTTCAGCGCGGTCAGGGCATCCCGGTCGGCCGGGAAGACCGTCCGGATCCGCACCGACCGGCCGTCCACCAGCAGCGCGTGGTGTTCCACCGAAGACATGAGGGAATCTTCCTGTTTCGCAGGGGAAAGGTGATCAGTGCGAGGGCTCCACGGCCGCCGGGTCAGTGCTGGCCCAGCGGCACCAGCGCCACCGGGCAGCGCGCCTGCCGCAGCGCGGCCAGGTGCACCGAGCCGAGCTGCGCGCGCACCGGGTGGCTGCCCGGTCGGCCGAGCACCAGCAGCTCCTGGCCGCTCCCCCGCTCGATCAGCCCCGGCACCGGGCGCCGGCCCGAGACGGTGGCGACCACCTCGATCTCGGGGAACTTGCGCGCCCACGGCGCCAGCTCCCCGCACAGCTCACCCTCGACGGTCGCCGCCTCGTCGTCCACCGACGATGCCGGCACCGCCTCGCTGTCGGTCAGCTCCGGCCGCCAGCAGGTGATCGCCTCCAGTACCGCACCCCGCCGCTGCGCCTCGTCGAAGGCGAAGGCCAGCAGCAGGTCGCTGTCGCCCCCCAGGTCCAGCCCGACGACCACCCGGGATGCCACCGATCCGGCCACGTCCCGGACCACCACGACCGGGCAGTCGGAGCGTTCGGCGATGCCCTGCTCGACCGAGCCGAGCATCGACCCCCAGGACGCGCGCTGCCGGGCACCGATCACCAGCAGCTCGGCAGTACGGGATTCCCCTTGCAGCACCTCGGTAACCGGGCCCTCGACGGCCTTGGGCAGCACGATCGGCTCCGGGTGGCTGGCCCGGATCTGCGCGACCACCGCGGCCAGCAGCTCCTCGGCCCGGCCGCGGGCCTCGGCCACCAGGCCGGCGGGCACCGAACGCAGCCTGGCCGGCCAGACCGGGCCGGGGCGCCACTCGTAGGCGTGCACCAGGTGCAGCGGCAGGCCGCGCCGGGTGGCCTCCGCCAGCGCCCAGCGCAGCGCCGCCTGGTCCTGGTCCGGACTGCCGAGCCCCACGACGATCCGCCTGCCGGGGCTGGGGTCGAAGTGCATGAGCACGCTCCCTACCTGTTGCCGCTCGGTTCGGGTTGGCGGCCGCCGGCCACCGCCAGCTCGGGGACGGCCCGCCAGGTGGTCCGGCCGACCACCAGCACCGGGCAGTGCGCGCGGTGCACCAGCCGGGCCGTGGTCGGGCCGAGCCGGGAGTAGGTGTGCCCGTCGGCGAACCGGGTGCCGACCACCAGCAGCGCGCCGGTGTCGGTCTCGTGCAGCAGCAGGTCGTCGATCCGCTGGCCCGACAGCACCGTCTGCACCGGCACGTCCGGATAGACCTCGCGCACCGGCGCCAGCATCCGGTCGACGTACTCCTGCTGCTTGGCCTCGAACGCCGGGCTGGTCGCGTAGACCACGTCCACCAGCTCGCCGGTCCAGTCGGTGCGCGACCAGGTGCGCACCGCGCGCACCGGCACCCCCCGCGCGCGGGCCTGCGCGAAGGCGACGTAGAGCGGGCTGCGTGCCGCGACCGAGGCCGGCACCCCGACCACCACCGGGCGGCCCAGCGCCGAGCCCTCGTCCCAGCCGCTGGGCACCACCGTCACCGGGCAGCGGGCGTGCGCGGCGACCCGGAACGCGACGCTGCCGAGCAGCGCGCCGGCGCCCCGGCCGAGCCCGTGCGAGCCCACCACCACCAGGTCGGACTGCTCGCTCAGCCTGGTCAGCAGGTGCACCGGGTTCTCGGCGACGATCACCGTCCGCACCGGGCCGTCGAACCCGGTCTCGTACACGGTCGCGGCGGCCTCGGCCACCAGCGACCGGCCGTAGGCGGTGGGCACGTCCGGTGCCGGTGGGACGCCCGGCTCGGCGTCGCCGGCGTGCACCACCAGCAGCTCCGCGTGCCGGCGGGCGGCCTCGGCGGCGGCCCACAGCATCGCCGCCTGCGCCGTCGCCGAACCGTCGATGCCGACGACGACCTGGGGTTGGCTCATCTCCCGATACCTCCCGCGCGGTACTGATCCGCCCTGCTGGCGTGCCACCCGAGTGCACCAGCAGGGCGGGGACTGCGGCAGGGGCGAACGTCCCGAACCGGCCGGTGCCGCACCGGGGACCTTCGGCTCTGGAACCCGGTGCGGCGGCGGGGTGAACTCAGGCCACCGGGTACGGGCGGGCCTTCAGGAGCGAGCCATGACAAGTCCTACGGTTCCGACGCCGACCGCGCACGCGGTCCTGCGGGACGCCGCCGAGCGGGCCCGGCTGGCACCGTCGGTGCACAACACCCAGCCGTGGCGGTTCGGCCTGCACGGCGACGTCCTGGAACTGCACGCCGACCCGTCCCGGCAGCTGGCGGTGATCGACCCGACCGGGCGGCAACTGGCGATCAGCTGCGGTTGCGCCCTGTTCAACGCCCGGGCGTCGCTGGCCGCGGCCGGCTACCAGGCCGAGGTGACCGAGTTCCCCGACCCGGCCCGCCCCGACCTGCTGGCCCGGGTGACGCTCGGCGCGCGGTCGCACGTCTGGTTGCCACTGGCCGGCCTGGACGGCCCGATCGAGCGCCGCCGGTCCAACCGGCGGGAGTATTTCGGCGACCCGGTGGCCGTCGAGTTCCGCGCGCAGCTGGTGCAGGCCGCGGCCGCCGAGCAGGCCGAGTTGCGCGACCTGGCCGACCTGGAGCAGCGGATCCTGGCCAGCCGGCTGACCCGCGAGGCCACCGAGCAGCAGCTGCTCGACCCGGCGTACCGGGCCGAGATCCGGGCCTGGACCAGCGACGATCCGCGCCGGCCGGACGGGGTGCAGGCGATGTCGGTGCCCCGGGTGGCCGAGGGCACCGACGACGAGCTGCCGCTGCGCGACTTCGACAGCCACGGCATGGGCTGGCTGCCCACCCGCACGCACTCGGCCGCCAGCCAGCACCTGCTGCTGCTCTGCACCGCCCGCGACACCCGGCCGGACTGGCTGCACGCCGGGCAGGCCCTCGAACGGCTCTGGCTGGAGGCGACGCGGCAGGGCTACGCGATCAGCCTGTTCACCCAGGCGATCGAGCATCCGGCCTCGCGGGCCAGGCTGCGCGCGGTGCTCGGGCTGGCCGGCTACCCGCACGTGCTGGTCCGGGTCGGCCGGGCGCCCGCCACCCCCGCCAGCCGGCGCCGGGAACTGGCGAACCTGATGCTCGACTGACCCCGTCCCGCCGGCCGGCTTGCGCATGGCGCCATAGTGGTGCCATAGTGGCGTCATGGATGTCACGGAGTACGTCGAACGGGTCCGGCACGAGCTGGCGGTGGCCGCCGAGGTGGGCGGCCCGGAGGCGGTGACACTGGCCGGACGGCTGGCCGCTCCCCTCACATCGGCGATGCGATTGGCCCTGTTCGAGGCCCTGTCCAAGGCCGCGGACGAGATCACCCGGGACCTCGCACCCGGATCGGTCGAGGTCCGGCTGCGCGACGGCGAGCCGAGATTCGCCGTCACTCTGCCGGCCACTCTGGCACCACCGGTGGCGCCGCCAACGGCAGCCAACCCGGAACCCGACGATGTCCCCGGCGACCCGGAAGGCGCGACCGCCCGGATCAACTTCCGGGTGCCGGACGCGCTCAAGGCCCGGATCGAGGAGGCGGCCGCTGCGCAGGGCCGCTCGGTCAACGCCTGGCTGACCCGGGCCGCCACCGCCGCGCTGCGGGTGCCGGGCGGTCCCGGCGCCGCCGACCGACCGGCACCCGGTCGGTCGACCCAGCACGTCACCGGCTGGGTCCGCTGACCCGCCGCCCTGCCCACCCGCTCCGTCCGGGGCGGCAGCACTTCACCTCTTCCCAGCACGCGATCAAGGAGCCACCCATGCCACGGTTCGACACGCCCGAGCCCATCACCGCCAGCATCGAGGCCGGCATCGCCTACCTGACCATCGCCGCCGGCGACCGCGCCGACACGGTGGTCGAGATCCGTCCGACCGACCCGAACGACGAGTCCGACGTCGACGCCGCCGCCCGCACCACGGTCGACCTCACCGGCGGCACGCTCACCATCCGCGGGCCGAAGTACAACCAGTTCTCCTTCACGAACAAGAGCAGGTCGATCGACGTCCTCCTCGAACTGCCGGCCGGCTCGGACCTGCTCGGCAAGAACGGGATGGGCGACCTGACCGCGACCGGCCGGCTGGGCGCCGTCGACTACAAGACCGGACTCGGCCACATCCACCTCGACGAGGTCGGTGCGCTGTCGGTGACCTCCTCGACCGGCAACGTCCGCGGCAACCGGGTGACCGGCCGGGCGAGCATCACCACCGCCTCCGGCCGGCTGCAGGTCGGGGAACTGGCCGAGGGCGGCGTGCTGAAGAACTCCAACGGCAACACCGTGGTCGGTGCCGCGCGCGGGCCGATCAGGGTCCGGTCCGCCAACGGGGACATCACCGTCGAGGAGGCCTCCGGCGACGTGGAGGCCAAGACCGCCAACGGCTCGGTCCGGGTGCTCGACGCGGTGCGCGGCACGCTCCGGCTCGACACCGCGATGGGCGAGATCGAGGTCGGGGTGCGGGCGGGCAGCGCCGCGTGGCTGGACCTGACGTCGAAGTTCGGCAAGGTGCGCAACGAGCTGACCGTGTCCGGGGCGCCCGAGGAGGGCGTCGACACGCTCGAGGTGCACGCCACCACCGCGTTCGGCGACATCACCGCCCGCCGCGCCGAACGCTGACCCGGCCCCGCCGAGCGGCGGCCATGCGATGTGCCGGACCGCCACCCCCGTACGTGGCGGTCCGGCACATCGTCGCCCGCGTGGACGGGCCCGGCGCCCCGGCGATGTCGGGACCGGCGCAACGGCGTTGGCCGGCACCGGGTGCCGTTTCCATCATCGGCGACACCCTTGATCGCTTCTGGGGCCCAAAGTCCCGATCCGGGGTGCGAAACGTCCCCGTACGCGGGCACTGCGCCCGGTTCGGGCCCGGCGCTCAGCCGGCCCGCAACGCCTCCGTCCCGGCGTCCGGGATCGGGTCGGCGGTGACCAGCCGGCCCTCGTCGATCCGCAGCACCGTCCCGACCTGGCCGGAGGCGAGCCGCCGGTGGGTGGAGAGCAGCACCGTGCGGCCGGCCGTCGCACCGAGCAGGTCCGCCAGCACCAGCCGTTCGGTCTCGGCATCCAGGTGCGCGGTCGGCTCGTCCAGCACCAGCACCGCCGGGTCGGCCAGCAGCGCCCGGGCCAGCAGCAGCCGCTGCCGCTGGCCGCCGGAGAGCCGGGACCCGTCCGCGCCGGCCGGGCTCGACCAGCCGTCCGGCAGCCCGGCCACGAACCCGGCCAGGCCGGCCCGGGCCGCCACCCGGTCGAGCTCGGCGTCGGTCGCCGCCGGCCGGACCACCCGCAGGTTGTCGCGCAGGCTGGCGTCGAAGACGTGGTCACCCTGCAGCGAACCGGCGACGGCCGGTGGCAGGTCCTCGGCGGACAACTCGGCCAGCGAGACCGGGTCCCCTGCACCGGTCAGCTCGAACGAGCCGGCGGCCGGGGACAGCAACCGGAGCGCGGCGGCCAGCAGGGTCGACTTGCCCGAGCCGCTGGGGCCCGTGATCGCCACCCGGTCACCCGGCCGCAGCGCGAACGCCGCCCGGCGGACCACCGGCTCGGCGCCGGGCGCCGGGCCGACCGCCAGCTCCCGCGCCGCCACCCCCAGCGGACCGGCCGGCACCGGCCGCGGCGACACCGGCTCGGCGACGGCCGGCCGGCTGGCGAGCAGCTCGGCGACCCGGCGCAGCCCGTCCCGGCACCGGCGCCAGGACGCGAACGCGGCCGGCAGCGGCGCCACCGCCTCGAACCCGGTCAGCGCGCAGCTGGCCAGCACGCCCAGGGCGATCACCGGCAGCCGGCCGGCCTGCACCGCCGCGGCGCCGGCCGCCAGCACCCCGGGCAGCACCAGCGCGGCGATCGCCCCGGAGAGCGCCGTGCCGGTCGAGCCGGCGCCCTGCGGCCGCCGGCTCGACCGGCCCGCCGCCGCGTCCAGCTCCTCGATCCGGGCCAGCGCCGGCCCGGTGGCCCCGTACGCGGTGAGCTCGGCCAGCCCGTCGACCAGGGCGGCGGCCTGCGCGTCCCGCCGCCCGGTGAGCGCCGCGAGCCCGGTCGCGCCGTCCGCGGTGCCGGCCAGCCGCCCGGTCCACCACGGCAGCAGCACGCCCGCCAGCAGCAGCCCGGCGGCCAGCAGCGCGCCGGCGGCCGGCGCCAGCGCCGCGGCCAGCACGCTGGCCGCGGCGGCGGTGACCAGGGCCCCCGCCAGCGGCAGGAACGCCCGGACCAGCCCGTCCTGCAGGCCGTCCACGTCGCCGACGAACCGGCGCAGCAGGTCACCGCGCCGCAACCCGCCGAACGCCGCCGGCCCGAGCGACCGCAGCGCGGCGAACACCCGGCCGCGCAGGCCGACCAGCACCCGCAGCGCCACGTCGTGGGCGACCAGCCGCTCCAGGTAGCGCAGCAGCGCCCGGCCCAGGGCGAACGTCCGCACCCCGACCACCGCGATCGCCAGCGCCTGCACGTTCGGGTGCTCGGCCGCCCGGCTGATCAGCCAGATCGAGGTGGCGGTCAGGCCCAGCCCGGCCAGCCCGGCCAGCGCCGTCAGGCCGGCCGCGCCGAGCAGCCGGGGCCACAGCCGCTCGGCCGTGATCAGCTCGCGCACCCGCAGCTCGCGCACCGCCGGCCGCGGGACCGTCCGCGCCGATGACGGTTCCGGCTGCCCCGATGGCGTTTCCGTCCGCGCCGATGGCGTTTCCGGCTGCCCCAATGGCATTTCCGGCACCGCGGCCAGGCCGGCCCGGGCCGGCTGCTGGGCCCGCTCGGCCACCACCCGGCCGCCGGCCAGCGTGATCCGGCGGTCGGCCAGGCCGGCCAGCCGCTCGCTGTGCGTCGCCAGCAAGATGGTCACCGAGCCGGCCAGCCGGCCGAGCAGCTCGGCGACGACCCGTTCGGTGGCGGCGTCGAGATCCTCGCTCGGCTCGTCCAGCAGCAGCACCGGCGTCCGGCCCGCCGCCCGCACCGCCCAGACCCGCAGCAGTGCCCGGGCCAGCGCGATCCGCCGGCGCTGGCCCGCCGAGACCGACCGCCCGTCCTCGCCGAGCCGGGTGGCGGGCAGCGGCGCTCGGCACTGCCGGCAGGCCTCGGCCACCAGCTCGTCGCTCGCCGCCGGGTCGCCGAGCCGCACCTCCTCGGCCACCGTCGGCTGGGTCGGCACCGGCCGCTGCGGCAGCCAGGCCAGCTGCGGCCGGCCGGGAGCCAGCACCCGGCCACCGGCCACCGGCGCGAAGCCGAGCAGCGCCGCCAGCACGCTGCTCTTGCCGGCGCCGCTGCGCCCGGTCAGCGCCACCAGCTCGCCCGGCGCCACCCACAGCGACAGCTCCCGGAGCGCGGGCCGGGTGCGCTGCGGGTACTGCACGCTCACCGCGTCCAGCGCGACCACCCCGCCCAGCACCCGGCCGTCGTCGCCGGTGGCGGCCGGTGCCGCGTCCCCGGCCTCGACGAGCTCGAGCGCGGCGTCCACGGCTACCCGGCCCGCCTCGTGGGCGTGGTACTGCGCGCCGACCGCCCGCAGCGGGGCGAAGAGTTCCGGGGCGAGCAGCAGCACCACCAGCGCGGTGGCGAAGGACAGGTGCCCGACGTCGAGCCGCAGCCCGACGTCGACCGCGACCACCGCGACCGACAGCGTCGCGACCAGGTCGAGCGCCAGCGCCGAGAGGAACGCGATCCGCAGCGCCGACATGGTCTGCGACCGGTACTGCTCGCTGGCCTGCCGCAGCGTCCGTTCCTGGCGGCCCGCCTGGCCGTAGACGGTCAGCGTGGTCAGCCCGCGCAGCAGGTCGAGGAAGTGCCCGGCCAGCCTGGCCAGCAGCAGGTACTGCCGCTGCACCCGGCGCCGGGTGGTGATGCCGACCAGCCCCAGGAACAGTGGCACCAGGGGCAGCATCAGCAGCAGGAGCAGGCCGCTCAGCCAGTCCGCGACGGCGATCCGGGCCAGCACCACCGCCGGCACCACCGCGGCCGAGACCAGCGCCGGCAGTGCCCGGCTGACGTAGCCGTCCAGCGCGTCCAGGCCGGGGCCGGTGGCGTTCACCAGCCGGCCGGGGGGCTGCCGGCCGGCCCAGTCCGGCCCGGCCGCGACCACCGCCCGCAGCGCGCCCCGCCGCAGCTGGGCCCGGACGGCGACCGAGGCGCGCGCGGCGAGCAGGTCCTGCCCGGCCGCCAGCCCGGCCCGGCCGAGCCCGGCCGCGGCCAGCAGCACCAGCCGGCCGAGCAGCCGGTGGCCGTACTCACCGTGGAAGACGCCGGCCAGCACCGCGGCCAGCAGCCCGGCCTGGGCGACGATCAGCAGCGCGCCCAGTAGCTGCAGCAGGCCGGTGACCAGCAGGAACCGCCGGGTGGCCGGCGCCCGCTGGAGCAGCCGGGGATCGAGCGGGCGGCTCACGGCGCGTCGGCCGGTGCGGCCTCGGTGGCCCGTTCGGGTTCGCTGTCGCTGGCGGCCGCGGCCGCCGCCTCGCGGGCGCGGTCCACCAGCCGGTGCGCGCCGCCACCCGGGCCACCGGCCGGGGGCGCCGGCTCACCGACCGCGGCCAGCCCGACCCGGGCCCGGAACACCCAGTACGTCCAGGCCTGGTAGGCCAGCACGATCGGGGTGAAGACCAGCGCGACCACGGTCATCACGGCCAGCGTGTAGTGGCTGGAACTGGCGTTGTGCACGGTCAGCGAGCGGGCCGGGTCGCCCCGGTCGGGCAGCACGTCCGGCCAGAGGCAGGCGAACACCCAGATCGGCACCAGCAGGTTGACCAGCGCCGTGGCACTGAAGGCGAGCCCGTACCGGCCGCGGTAGAGCCAGCCGGCCCCGGCCACGAAGGCCACCGCGATGCCGGCCGCCAGCAGCCAGCTCACCCAGCCGCCGCGCACCTGGCTGGTCCAGAGCAGGAACGCCACCGCGGCCGCCCCGGTCACCGGCGCGAGCTGCCGGCCCAGCCGGGCTGCCGTCTCGGCGACCGGGCCCTCGGTCCGCAGTGCCAGGAACACCGCGCCGTGCAACGCGAACAGGGTCAGCGTGACCACCCCGCCGAGCAGCGCGTACGGCGACAGCAGCGCGACGAAGCTGTCGGTCATGTTGTGCGCGGCGTCCATCCGCACGCCCCGGACGAAGTTGGCGAAGGCCACCCCGAGCAGCAGCGCCGGCAGCAGCGAGCCGGCCACCACCGCCCGGTCGCACCAGCGCCGGCCGTCCTCGGTCTCGGCCTTGCCCCGGTACTCGATGCCGATGCCGCGCAGGATCAGGCCGAGCAGCAGCAGCGCGAACGCCAGGTAGAAGCCGCTGAACACGCTGGCGTACCACTCCGGGAAGGCCGCGAACGTCGCCCCGCCGGCGACCAGCAGCCAGACCTCGTTGCCGTCCCACACCGGACCGATCGAGCGCAGCGCCACCCGCCGGTCGGCGTCGGTGCGGCCCACCAGCGGCAGCAGCATGCCGACCCCGAAGTCGAAGCCCTCCAGCACCAGGAAGCCGGCCCACAGGACCGCGATGACGCCGAACCAGAATCCCTGCAACATCTCAGCTCTCCGCTCGTCAGACCAGGCTCAGGACGGGTTCGTCGATCACGTCGTCACCGGACGGTGCGGCCGGGCTGGGCGCGTCCGGGCCGGCGATGGCGATCCGCCGCACGATGCGGAAGCAGATGACCCCGAGCAGCCCGTAGATGGCGGTGAAGGCGACCAGGGTGGTCGCGACGAACCCGGTGCTCACGTTCGGGCTGACCCCGTCCGCGGTGCGCAGCAGTCCGTAGACCAGCCACGGCTGGCGGGCGGTCTCGGTGAACAGCCAGCCGAAGCTGTTGGCCAGCAGCGGCAGCGCGACGGTCCAGGTCGCGATCCGCAGCAGCCGCTGGCTGTCGGTCAGCCGGCCGCGTCGCCACTGCACCAGCACGCCGAGCGCGACCAGGCCGGCCAGCACGCCGAAGCCGATCATCAGCCGGAAGAACCAGTACGCCATCCACACCACCGGCACGTAGCTGCCCGGGCCGTAGGTGGCGATCTCGGCGGCCTGCACCTGGTTGATGCCCTGCACGGTGGCGCCCGGCCGGTTCTTGGCCAGGATCGACAGCCCGTCCGGGATGGTGATGTCGACCTTGTTGCGGCCCTGGCTGACGTCGCCGTAGGCGAACAGGCTGAACGGGGCGTGGCTGTCGGTGTTCCACAGCGCCTCGGCCGCGGCCATCTTCATCGGCTGCTGGTCGGTCATGATCTGGCCCTGCACGTGCCCCACCAGCGACACCCCGACCACCGCGACCAGCAGCACGCCGAGCGACATCGCCGCGACCTTGCGATGCACCGGGTCGGCCTGCGCCCGGCCGCGCCGCAGGTGGTAGGCGCTGACCGAGAGCAGCAGCGCCGCCGCGGTCATGAACGCGGCCAGGACCGTGTGCGGGAAGGTGACCAGCTGGGTGGAGTTGAACAGCACCTTCCAGATCGAGGTGAGCTCGACCCGGTGCCTGGCCCGGTCGTAGACCAGCCCGACCGGGTGCTGCATGAAGCTGTTCGCGGCCAGGATGAAGTAGGCGCTGATGGTGGTGCCGGCCGCGGCGAGCCAGATGCTCATCAGGTGCAGCCGCGGGCTGAGCACGTCGCGGCCGAAGATCCACAGCCCGAGGAAGGTCGACTCCAGGAAGAACGCGATCAGCCCCTCCATCGCCAGCGGCGCACCGAAGATGTCACCGACGAAGCGCGAATAGGTCGACCAGTTCATGCCGAACTGGAACTCCTGCACGATGCCGGTGACCACGCCGAGCGCGAACAGCACCAGCATGATGCGGCCCCAGAACCGGGCCGACCGGTCCCAGACCGCCCCCGCCTCGGTGCCTCGGCCGCGGTAGGCCAGCAGCTGCATGGTCGCCACCAGCACGGTGAGCCCGATCGAGAGCGGGACGATCAGGAAGTGGTACAGGGTGGTGGTGGCGAACTGCCACCGGGCCAGGGTCTCCGCGCTCACACTGGGCACCTTTCGCTGCGCGGGCGCACGCCAGCCCGCCGGACTCCGCCACGAACTAACACGGAGTTAGCTTCGTGCAGCAGCGGGCATCGCGGGCAGGGCCGTCCTCCCCGACTCCCCGGGACCAAGGACCCGCCACCCGGACGGGAGCCGCGTGCCCCGGCCGGCGAGGCGCGCCACTGTCGCCGGCGGCGTCAGCGCGCGATCGGCTGGCCGGTGCGCAGCTCGGTCAGGTGCGCCCGCATCGAGTCGGCGATCGCGTTCACGAAGCGCAGCACCACCAGCAGCTCGCCGAGGCTGAACTGGTCCATCACCTCGTCGGTCCGGCGGCCGAGCGGGGCGAAGAGGGCCACCCCGACCGCCATGCCGCGCTCGGTGGGGCGCAGGTGCACGATCCGGTTGTCGGTCGGGTGGTCGCGCACCCGCCGGACGTAGCCGCCGCGTTCGAGACGGTCGACCACGTAGCTCGTCCCGGCCGAGGACAGGCCCAGGTGCTGGCGCAGCCGGCCGGGTGTCAGCGGCCGGCCGGTGCCCTGGGCGGTCATGATCGCGACCAGCCCCTCCAGGTCGGTGTGCTGCAGCCGGTGCTGGCCGGCGAAGGTCTGGCCGAGCCGGGAGGCGTCGGCGCCGTAGCGGCGCAGCGCATCCACGATCGCCAGCCGCACCGTGCGCACCGGGTCGTCGCCGGCCGGGTAGAAGTCGGCCACCTCGCGCACCTCCCCCGCCCGGGCGGAGCGCCCCGGCCGGGCGGGGCAGCCTGCCTGCGTCCAGGATCGGCCGTCGCCGCACATCCCGCAACCACCTTGTCATGCCTGGCGAAACCGGGCCGCCCGGTGCGAACCGATCTGTCCGGCCGGGCGAACCGGCGGTGACGATCAGCCCGGCCGGCTCGGGACCTTCGGCACCTCCGTCCGCCTCGTCCGGTGCGCTGCACTTGGCACCATGCCGATGTCGACCGGTGGCCGCACCCTGCCCTGTGACCGGCCGACCGGCGACAGCCCGCCCGGCACCGGGATCGGCGAGCTGCCCGCCGCCCGGCTCGCCGAGCTGCCGGCCGCCGCGGTGCTGGCCGGGCTGGCCGCCGGGGAGCAGGGGCTCACCGGCGCCGAGGCGGCCCACCGGCTTGCCGTGACCGGCCCGAACGCGCTGCGCAGCCACCGGGCCCGGGCCTGGCCGGTGCTCGCCCGCCAGCTGCGCAGCGCCGTGCTGCTGCTGTTGCTGGCCACCGCCACCGTCTCGTTCCTGCTCGGCGAGCACAGCGACGCGCTGATCATCGCCGCGATCCTGGCGGCCAGCGTCGGGCTCGGTTTCGTCAACGAATACCGCGCCGAACGGGCCACCGAGGCGCTGCACACCCAGGTGCAGCACACGGTGGTGGCGATCCGCGACGGCGCACCCCGCCGGGTCGACGTGGTCGACCTGGTGCCCGGCGACGTGGTGCACCTGACGCTCGGCACGGTGGTCCCGGCCGACCTGCGGCTGCTGTCGACAAGCGGGCTGGAGTGCGACGAGAGCATCCTCACCGGCGAGTCGCTGCCGGCGGCGAAGTCGGCCGACCCGGTGCCGCCCGGCCGGCCGCTGGCCGAGCTGGGCCCGGTGGCGTTCCTGGGCACCGTCGTGCACGCCGGGGCCGGCGTCGGGGTGGTGGCCCGCACCGGCACCCGCACCGAGTTCGGCCGGATCGCCGCCGGCCTCGGCCAGCGGCAGCCGGAGACCGACTTCCAGCAGGGGCTGCGGCGGTTCTCGGTGCTGCTGCTCGAGGTCGCCACGGTGCTCACCTCGCTGATCTTCGTCACCAACCTGATCCTGCGCCGCAGCCTGATCGACTCGCTGCTGTTCTCGCTGGCGATCGCCGTCGGCATCACCCCACAGCTGCTGCCGGCCGTGGTGAGCACCAGCCTGGCCGCCGGCTCCCGGCAGCTGGCCCGGCGCAAGGTGCTGGTCAAGCGGCTGGTCTGCATCGAGGACCTCGGCGACCTCGACATCCTGGTCACGGACAAGACCGGGACGCTGACCGAGGGCGCGATCTCCTTCGACCGCAGCCTGGACGTCACCGGTGCCGGCGACGACCGGCCCGCCCTGCTCGGCCTGCTCGCCTCGGACGTCGAGGTCGCGGACGGCCGGGTGGTCGGCGGCAACCCGCTGGACGTCGCGCTCTGGCAGGCGCACCGGCCGCCGGCCGGCTACCGGCGGCTCGGCGAGCTGCCGTTCGACCACGAGCGGCAGCTGTCCAGCACGGTGGTGCTGACCCCGGACGGTGACCGGCTGCTGGTCACCAAGGGGGCGCCCGAGGCGGTGCTGGCCCGGTGCGCCGAGCACGACGGCCCGGCGGCCGGCACCGTGGCGGCGCTGTTCGAGGCGGGCTCCCGGGTGGTCGCGGTCGCCAGCCGGCCGGCGCCCGGGCTCGGCCAGCCCACCGCCGCCGACGAGCGCGACCTGGTGCTGGCCGGCTTCCTCGCCTTCCGGGATCCGCCGAAGGACGGCGCCGCGGAGTCGCTGCGCCGGCTGGCCGGGCTCGGCATCGAGGTCAAGATCGCCACCGGCGACAACCCGCGGGTGGCCCGCCGGCTCTGCGCCGAGCTCGGGCTGCCGGCCGGCTCGGTGCTGACCGGCCCGGACCTCGACGCCCTCACCGACACCGAGCTGGCCGGCGCCGCCCAGCGCACCACCGTCTTCGCCCGGATCAGCCCGGAGCACAAGGCGCGGATCGTCCGGGCACTGCGGCGCCGGGGCCGGGCGATCGGCTTCCTCGGCGACGGGGTGAACGACGCGCTGGCGCTGCACCAGGCCGACATCGGCATCTCGGTCGACACCGCCGCCGACGTCGCCAAGGACGCCGCGGACGTGGTGCTGCTGGAGAAGAGCCTGGACGTGCTCGCCGACGGCGTGGCCGAGGGCCGGCGGATCTTCGCCAACACCATCAAGTACGTGCTGATGGGGACGTCCAGCAACTTCGGCAACATGTTCAGCGCCGCGGCGGCCTCGGCGCTGCTGCCGTTCCTGCCGATGCTGCCGGCCCAGATCCTGCTCACCAACCTGCTCTACGACAGCAGCCAGCTGACCATCCCCACCGACCACGTCGACCCCGAGCAGCTGGCCGCGCCGTCGCACTGGGACCTCGGCTTCATCCGCCGGTTCATGCTCACCTTCGGCCCGATCAGCTCGCTGTTCGACTTCGTCACGTTCGGGGTGATGCTCGGGCCGCTGCACGCCGGGGCCGAGCTGTTCCGCTCCGGCTGGTTCGTGGAGTCGCTGGCCACCCAGACGCTGATCATCTTCGCCATCCGCACCCGCCGGGTGCCGTTCACCCGCAGCACGCCGAGCCGACCGCTCACGGTCGCGACGCTGGCGGTGGTCGCGGCCGGCGTGGCGCTGCCGCTGTCGCCGCTGGCCGGGCCGCTCGGCTTCACCGCGCCGCCGCTGCCGTTCTACCTCGCCCTGGTCGGCATGGTGCTGGCCTACCTGGTGCTCATCGAGGTGGCCAAGACGGCCTTCTTCGCCGAGCCGGCGCGCCCGGCCGGACCACCCGTCCGCCGCCGCCGGGCCAGCCACGCGGTGCACCGCCGCGCCGCCCGGTTCAGCACCGCCGGCCGGTGAGGTTCCTGCCATGTCCACAGACCGAAAGGACCAGTACGTGAGCCAGCCGAGCGGCTACTCCGAGACCGACCGGGCGCGCGACCTGCGCTGGTGGGCGGCGGCCAACTACCTGACCGTCGCGCAGATCTACCTCACGGCCAACCCGCTGCTGCGGCGGCCGCTGACCGCCGGTGACATCAAGCCCAGGCTGCTCGGCCACTGGGGCACCAGCCCGGGCCTGTCGATGATCTACACCCTGCTGAACCGGCTGATCCGCACCACCGGCACCGACTGCATCTACCTGACCGGCCCGGGGCACGGCGGGCCGGCGCTGCTGGCCAACGCCTACCTGGAGGGCACCTACAGCGAGGTCTACCCCGAGGTCTCCCTCGACGAGGCCGGCCTGCTGCGGCTGGTCCGGCAGTTCTCCACGCCCGGCGGGGTGCCCAGCCACGTCAGCGTGCAGACGCCGGGCAGCATCCACGAGGGCGGCGAGCTCGGCTACGTGCTGGCCCACGCCGGCGGGGCCGCCTTCGACCACCCGGACCTGCTGGTGGCCTGCGTGATCGGCGACGGCGAGGCCGAGACCGGGCCGCTGGCCGCGTCCTGGAAGCTGCCGGCCTTCCTCAACCCGGGGCGGGACGGGGCGGTGCTGCCGATCCTGCACCTGAACGGCTACAAGATCTCCGGCCCGACCGTGCTCGGCCGCGCCTCCGACGCCGACGTGTGCGCCCTGCTGGCCGCCCAGGGCTGGGCGCCGGTGGTGGTGGCCGGGGACGACCCGGGCACCGTCTTCGACGCCCTGTACGCGGCGATGCTGCGGTCCCACGAGGCGATTCGCGCGATCCAGCGGGATGCCCGGCGGGGCACCGGCGCGGCGCCGGGCACGCTGCGGTGGCCGGCGATCGTGCTGCGCACCCCCAAGGGCTGGACCGGGCCGCGGGTGGTCGACGGCGTCCAGGTCGAGGGCACCTTCAGGTCGCACCAGGTGCCGCTGGCCGGCGTCCGGGAGAACCCGGCGCACCTGCGGCTGCTGGCGGAGTGGCTGCGCTCGTACCGGCCGGCGGAGCTGTTCGACGCGCGGGGACGGCTGCTGCCGGAGCTGGCCGCGCTCGCCCCGGCCGGCGACCGGCGGATGTCTGCCTCGCCGTACGCCAACGGCGGCCGGCTGCTCGCGCCGCTGCCTCCGGCCGACCTGGCCGAGTACGCGGTGCCCGCCGAGCCGCCCGGCCGGGTGGCGCACGGCAACACCGAGCCGCTGGGCCGGCTGCTGCGCGACGTCTGCGCCGCCACCACCCGGCCGGACGGCGGCGGCACGTTCCGGCTGTTCTGCCCGGACGAGACGGCCAGCAACCGGCTGGCCGCGGTCTTCGAGGTCACCGACCGCTGCCTGCAGGCGCCGGTGCTGCCCACCGACGACCACCTCTCCCCGGACGGCCGGGTGATGGAGGTGCTCTCCGAGCACCTGTGCCAGGGCTGGCTGGAGGGCTACCTGCTCTCGGGCCGGCACGGCTTGTTCGCCACCTACGAGGCGTTCGCGATGGTCTCGGCCTCGATGCTGGTGCAGCACACCAAGTGGCTGCAGCACGCGGCGGAGCTGCCCTGGCGGGCGCCGGTGGCCTCGCTGAACGTGCTGCTCACCTCGACCTGCTGGCGCAACGACCACAATGGCTTCTCCCACCAGGGACCGGGCCTGATCGACACCGCGATCCCGCTGTCGCCCGGGGTGGTGCGGATCTGGCTGCCGCCGGACGCCAACTGCGCGCTCTCGATCGCCCGGCACTGCCTGGACAGCCGCGACCACGTCAACCTGATCGTGGTGGACAAGCAGGAGCACCTGCAGTTCCTGCCGCTGGCCGAGGCCGAACGGCACTGCGCGGCCGGCGCCTCGGTCTGGGACTGGGCCGGCACCGAGCTGGACTCCCCCGGCCACCCGGACGAGCCCGACGTGGTGCTGGCCGCGGCCGGCGACGTGCCCACCCTGGAGGTGCTGGCCGCCGCGCAGCTGCTGCGCGAGTACCTGCCGTACCTGCGGGTGCGGGTGGTGAACGTGGTGGACCTGATGGGCCTGCTGCCGCCGGCCGACCACCCGCACGGCTTCTCCGACGAGCTGTTCGCACGGCTGTTCACGCCGGCCACCGACGTGGTGTTCGCCTTCCACGGCTACCCGCGCGCGGTGCACGAGCTGCTGCACGGCCGGGTCAACCCGGGCCGCTTCCACGTGCGCGGCTTCACCGAGCAGGGCACCACGACCACCCCGTTCGACATGGTGGTGCTGAACCGGATGAGCCGCTACCACCTGGTGCTGGAGGCGCTGCGCCGGTCCCGCCGGGCGCCCGAGCGCGGTGCCGAGCTCGCCCGGTACTGCGAGCGGATGCTGGCCCGGCACCACGACTACGTCCGCGAGCACCTGCGGGACCTGCCCGAGGTCGCCGATTGGACCTGGCAGGCGGAGCCGCCCGGCACGACCTGGCAGGCGGAGCCGGCCCGCGCGGCCCGGCCGGCGGGCCGGCCGTGACCACCGTGCTGACGCTGAACCCCGGGTCGTCCTCGCTCAAGGCGTCGGTGCGCGAGCCGGCCGTCCGGCTGGTGGTGACCGTCGAACGGATCGGCACCGGCGCCGGCCGGCTGACCGTTGCCGGCCGCAGCCGGCCGTTCGCCGGCGGGCCGGGGCAGGCGGTGGCCGCGGTCGCCGCCGAGCTCGGCCGGCACGGGATGGCGGTCGACGCGGTGGCGCACCGGGTGGTGCACGGCGGCCCGGCGCACCGGCGGCCCGCGGTGATCGACGACGCCCTGCTGGCCGACCTGCGCGCCGCGGTGCCGCTGGCGCCGCTGCACCTGCCGGGAGCCCTCGACGCGATCGAACGGGCCCGCCGGGCGTGGCCGGCCGCGGTCCAGCTGGCCTGCTTCGACACCGCGTTCCACGCCGGGTGGCCGGCCGCGGCCGGCCGGCTGCCGGTGGCCGCGGAACTCGCCGCGGCCGGCGTGCGCCGCTACGGCT
>DATJNU010000059.1:0-3045 GCA_035507775.1 Jatrophihabitans sp. | reverse complement strand
CGTACCCGTCCCGTGCGCCTCCACCACATCCACCTGCGCCGCCGACAACCCCGCATCCGCCAACGCCGCCCGAATCACCCGCTGCTGCGACGGACCATTCGGCGCCGACAACCCATTCGACGCACCATCCTGATTCACCGCACTACCCCGCACCACCGCCAGCACCGGATGCCCGTTCCGCTCGGCGTCGGCGAGCCGTTCCAGCAGCAGCACGCCCACCCCTTCGGCCAGGCCCATCCCGTCGGCGCCGGCCGAGAACGCCTTGCACCGCCCATCCCGCGCCAACCCCCGCTGCCGGCTGAAGCCGACGAACGCGGTCGGGGTGGCGAGCACGGCGACGCCGCCGGCCAGCGCGAGACCGCAGTCGCCGGAGCGCAGCGCCTGGATGGCCAGGTGCAGCGCGACCAGCGAGGACGAGCAGGCGGTCTCGACGGTGATCGCCGGGCCTTCCAGGCCGAGGGTGTAGGCGATGCGACCGGAGAGCACGCTGGCGCTGCTGCCGGTGAGCAGGTGGCCCTCGTGCTCGGCGGGCAGCTGCTGGCCGGCGACGCCGTACTCGGGCTGGTTGGCGCCGATGAAGACGCCGGTCTGGCTGCCGCGCAGGGTGGCCGGGTCGAGCCGGGCGCGCTCGATGCTCTCCCAGGCGGTCTCCAGCAGCAGCCGCTGCTGCGGGTCCATCGCGACCGCCTCGCGCGGCGAGATGCCGAAGAACTCGGCGTCGAACCGGTCGACGTCGGCGAGGAAGCCGCCGGCCCGGACGTAGCTGCGCCCGGTGCGGTCGGGGTCCGGGTGGTAGAGCGCGTCGAGGCTCCAGCCGCGTCCCGGCGGCACCGGCCCGACCGCGTCGCGGCCCTCGGCCAGCAGCCGCCACAGCTCGTCCGGCGAACTGGCTCCCGGGTAGCGGCAGCCCATGCCGACGATCGCGATCGGGTCGTCCGCGCCGGCCTCGGCTCGCACGGGCTCAGGCCCGGCGTCGGGCACCGGCGCGCCGGTGAAGAGCAGCCGCCCGAGCTGCGCGGCAACCGCGGCCGGGCTCGGGTGGTCGAAGACCAGGGTGGCGGGCAGCACCAGCCCGGTGGCGGCCTGCAGCCGGTTGCGCAGCTCGACGGCGGTCACCGAGTCGAGCCCGACCTCGCGGAACGCCCGCTGCGCGGTGACCGCGGCCGGGTCGGCGTGGCCGAGCACGGCGGCGGCCTGCGCCCGGACCAGGTCGGTGAGTTCCCGGGTCCGCGCGGCCGGCGGCAGGTCCACCAGCCGGGCGTACAGCGCGGACGAGCCGGGGGTGCCGGCAGGAATCGGCGCCGCGGCCTCCGGCAGCTCGTCGAAGAGCCGGCCGAGCCGGGCGGTGCGGAGGAGCTCGGTGAGCCGGGGCCAGTCGACATCGGCCACCGCCACCACCGGCTCGTCCCGATCGAGCAGCTCGCCGAGCGCGGCACAGGCCAGGTCGGGGTCCATCAGCGGCAGGCCGCGCCGGGCCGACCGGCCGGTGACCGCGCGGCGGCGGGCGGTGTCCTCGGCGTCGTGCTGGTGGTAGGCGTCCCAGAGACCCCAGGCGATCGAGACGGTGGGCCGGCCGGTGGCGTGCCGGCGCTCGGCCAGCGCGTCCAGGTGGGCGTTCGCGGCGGCGTACCCGGCGTGCTCGGCGCTGCCCCACAGCCCGGTCACCGACGAGAAAAGCACCAGGTGGGCGTCCGGGTCGAGCAGCTCGGCCAGGTGCTCGGCGCCGTCGACCTTCGCGGCCAGGATCTCGGCCAGCCGGTCGGGCGTGGTGTCGGCGATCGCGCCCAGCTCGATCAGTGCGGCGGCGTGCACTGCGGTCCGGACGGGGGTGCCGTCGGCGGCGAGCCGGTCGAGCAGCGTCGTGAGCGCTGCCCGGTCGGTGAGGTCGCAGGCGGCCAGTTCGACCCGGGCGCCGCGGGCGGCCAGGTCGGCGGCGAGCTCGCTGGCACCGGGCGCGTCCGGGCCGCGCCGGCCGGCCAGCACCAGGTGCTCGGCGCCCTGCTCGGCCAGCCAGCGGGCGACGTGGCTGCCGACCACGCCGGTGCCGCCGGTGATCAGCACGGTGCCGGTCGGGCGCCAGGCCCGGGCCGGGCCGCCGAGCGAGGGTTTATCCAGCGGCGCCCGCACCAGCCGGCGCACCGCGGCGCCGGGGGCCCGCAGCACGGTCTCGTCCTCGTCGCGGCGGACCAGCGCGGCACGCAGCAGGCCGGGGGTGGTGGCGTCCCAGGTCGCGGGCAGGTCGATCAGGCCGCCCCACCGGGCCGGGTGCTCCAGCGCCGCGACCCGGCCGAGCCCCCAGGCCTGCGCCTGGGCCGGCACGATCGGCTCGCCGAGCCCGACCGCGCCCCGGGTCAGGCACCACAGCGGGACGGTGAGCCCGGCGTCGGTGAGCGCCTGGACGGCGGTGAGCAGCGTCGGCGCCGGAGCCGTACCGGCGGCCAGGACGATCACGCCGGCCGGGTCGCCGGCTTGCGCCAGGGCACCGGCGAGCGCAGCGCGGTCCAGGCTCGGCAGCTCGACGACCTCGGCTCCACCCTCGACCAGCGCGGCCCGGACCTGCTCGGCAGCGTCGGATTCCGGCCGGATCAGCAGCCAGCGACCGGTGGGCGCAGCCTCGCCGTCCGGCACCGGACGCCACTGCACCCGGTACCGCCACGACGCGGGATCGACCGCTTGCGTGCTGCTCGCCGGCGCGCCACTGACGTAGGGCGCGGTGAGCCAGAACCGTTCGTGCTGGAACGGGTAGGTCGGCAGGTCGACGGTCTGGCCGGGGCCGGTGATGGCGGTCCAGTCGACTTTTGCGCCGTGGGTCCACGCTTCGGCGAGGGACAGCAGGAACCGGTGCGCGCCGCCCTCGTCCCGTCGCAGTGTTCCGGTGGTGATTGCGCTTGTGCCGTCGAGGGATTCGCCGATGGCGACGGTGAGCACCGGGTGCGGACTGGCCTCGATGAAGACGCCGTGACCGGTGCCTGCGAGCTGCTCGATGACCGGGGCGAACCGGACCGGCTCGCGCAAGTTGCGCACCCAGTACTCGGCGGTGAGCTC
>DATJNU010000058.1:0-7460 GCA_035507775.1 Jatrophihabitans sp. | reverse complement strand
ACCAGGACTCGCTCGCCGCTGCCGCCGGGGTGCTCGCCCGCGGCGGCGCGGCCCCGGAGTTGGTCACAGGCGAGGCCCTCACCGGTGGGCTGGCCTTCCTCTTCGCCGGACAGGGCTCGCAGCGGCTGGGCACCGGCCGCGCCCTGGCCGAGGCGTTCCCGGCGTACGGCGAGGCCTTCGACGAGCTGGCCGCCGCGCTGGATGAGCACCTGGACGTCCCGCTGCGCGACGTGCTCTACGCCGAGCCGGAGACCCCGGCGGCCGCCCGGCTGGACCGCACCGCGCACACCCAGGCGGCGCTCTTCGCGGTCGAGGTGGCGCTGTTCCGGCTGTTCGAGCACTGGGGGGTGCGGCCGGACCACCTGATCGGGCACTCGATCGGCGAGGTCGCGGCCGCGCACGTGGCGGGGGTGCTGTCGGTCGCCGACGCGGTCACCCTGGTTGCCACCCGCGGCCGGCTGATGCAGGAACTGCCCGCCGGTGGCGCGATGCTCGCCGTCGAGGCCGGTGAGGGTGACGTCGCCGCCCGGCTCGCCGGCCTGATGGGGCAGGTGGAGATCGCCGCGCTGAACGGCCCGGCCGCCACCGTGGTCTCCGGCGACGAGGACGCCGTGCTGCGGCTGGCCGAGGGCTGGCAGCGGGACGGGTACCGGACCCGGCGGCTGCGGGTCAGCCACGCCTTCCACTCACCGCACATGGAGCCGATGCTCGGCGCGTTCGCGGACGTGCTGGCCGGCCTGACGTTCCACCGGCCGGTGCTGCCGATCGTGTCGAACCTGACCGGCGCGCTGGCCGACCCGGCCGCGCTGGTCACCCCGGAGTACTGGGTGCGCCACGTCCGGCAGCCGGTCCGGTTCCTGACCGGGTTGCGCACCCTGGATGCGCTCGGGGTCGGTACGTACCTGGAGCTCGGGCCGGACGGCAGCCTGAGCGCGCTCGGCCGGGGCGGTCTGCCCGGCGAGGGGCGGGCGTTCGTGCCGGCACTGCGCCGCGGCCGGCCGGAGGTGCGGGCCTTCGCCGAGGCGCTGGCCCGGCTGCAGGTGCATGGCGCGCCGGTGGATCTCGGCCGTGCGGTGGCCGGGGCGCGGCGGGTGCCGCTGCCGACGTACGCCTTCCAGCGCGAGCGGTACTGGCTGCCCGAGGTTGCGGTTTCCCCCGATCCTGTCGAGGTTCCCGCGGTCGAGGCTGAGATTCCGGTGGCTGGGGTCTCAGGGTTTGCGGTGCCCGTGGCCGAGCCGGACGCGCTGGTGCGCGAGCAGGTCGCCGCCGTGCTCGGCCTTGGCTCGCCGGGGGCGGTCCGGGACCGGGCGACCTTCAAGGACCTCGGCTTCGACTCGCTGATGCTGGTCGAGCTGCGCACCCAGCTCGGCGCCGCCACCGGCCGCGACCTGCCGACCTCGGTGCTCTTCGACCACCCCACCCCGGCCGCGCTGGCCGCCCACCTGCGCGACGGCGACCGGGCCGACGCGGTCACGGTCAGCACCACCCTCGACGCGGACGAGCCGATCGCGATCGTGGGCATGGCGTGCCGGTTGCCGGGCGGGGTGGCGTCCCCGGAGGACCTCTGGCGGCTGGTGAGCACCGGCGGCGACGGCAGCTCCGGCTTCCCGACCGACCGCGGCTGGGACCTGACCGACCTGTTCGGCGCTGTCGGTGGCGCGGCGGACCGCTCGCTCACCCGGCGGGGCGGATTCCTCGACGGGATAGCTGGATTCGACGCCGGGCTGTTCGGCATCTCGCCCCGCGAGGCGCTCGCGATGGACCCGCAGCAGCGGTTGCTGCTGGAGACGTCCTGGGAGGTCTTCGAACGGGCCGGCATCGCCGTGTCCGACCTGCGCGGCAGCGACACCGGCGTCTTCGTCGGCGCCACCTCGGCCGACTACGGACCGCGGCTGCACGAGGCCGGCGCCGGCGCGGAGGGATACGTGCTCACCGGCACCACCCCCAGCGTCGCCTCCGGCCGGCTGGCCTACGTCTACGGTTTCGAGGGCCCGGCGGTCACGATCGACACCGCCTGCTCGTCCTCGCTGGTGTCGCTGCACTGGGCGTGCCGGTCGCTGCGGGCCGGTGAGTGCTCGCTGGCGGTGGCCGGCGGCGCGACGGTGCTGGCCACGCCGGGCATGTTCGTGGAGTTCAGCCGGCAGCGCGGGCTGTCGCCGGACGGCCGGTGCAAGGCATTCGCGGCGGGCGCGGACGGCACCGGTTGGGCCGAGGGCGTCGGGGTGCTGCTGCTGGAACGGCTGTCGGACGCGCGCCGCAACGGCCACCCGGTGCTGGCGGTGGTGCGGGGCTCGGCGGTCAACTCCGACGGCGCCTCGAACGGCCTGACCGCGCCGAACGGTTCGGCCCAGCGCCGGGTGATCCGGCAGGCGCTGGCCGGTGCCGGCGTCCCGGCCGCCGAGGTGGACGTGGTGGAGGCGCACGGCACCGGCACCCGGCTGGGCGACCCGATCGAGGCGCGCGCCCTGATCGCCACCTACGGCGCGGACCGGCCGGCCGACCGGCCGCTGTGGCTGGGCTCGGTGAAGTCGAACCTCGGCCACACCCAGGCGGCGGCCGGCGTGGTCGGCGTGATCAAGATGGTGCTGGCGTTGCAGCACGAACTGCTGCCGCCGACCCTGCACGTGGACGAGCCGACCCCGGAGGTGGACTGGTCGGCCGGCACCGTCCGGCTGCTCACCTCGCCGGTGCCGTGGCGGCCGGGGAACCGGCCGCGCCGGGCCGCGGTGTCGGCCTTCGGCATCAGCGGCACGAACGCGCACCTGGTGCTGGAGGAGGCTGCTGCCCTCTCGCCGGATGCCGAATCAACCTCAACTGGTGGGTTGTTCTCGTTCGGTGGGCTGCCGTTGCTGGTCTCGGCCGCCGGGCCGGCCGCCCTGGCCGGGCAGGCCGGCCGGCTGGCGGCGGCGATCACCGACTCCGACGACCCGGTGGACGTTGCCTGGTCGCTCGCCACCACCCGCCCGGGCCTGGAGCACCGTGCCGTGGTGCTGGCCGACGGCCCGGCCGCCGCCCGGGACGCGCTCACCGCGCTCGCCGAGGACCGGCCGGCGCCCGGAGTCGTCGCCGGTGTAGTCGGCGATTCGCCCGTCGTGCTGGTGTTTCCGGGGCAGGGGTCGCAGTGGGCGGGGATGGCGGTGGAGTTGCTGGACTGTTCGCCGGTGTTCGCGGCGCGGATCGCCGAGTGTGAGGTTGCGCTGTCGGCGTATGTGGACTGGTCGTTGACGGACGTGCTGCGGGCCGGGTCGGGGCTTGATCGGGTGGATGTGGTGCAGCCGGTGCTGTGGGCGGTGATGGTGTCCCTCGCCGCGGTGTGGCGGGCGTGTGGGGTGCAGCCGGCTGCGGTGGTGGGGCATTCGCAGGGTGAGATCGCTGCGGCGTGTGTGGCGGGTGCGTTGTCGCTCAGCGATGGGGCGAGGGTGGTGGCGCTGCGGAGCCGGGCGCTGTTGGCGTTGGCTGGTCGGGGTGGCATGGTGTCGGTGCCGCTGCCGTTGGCCGCCGTCGAGGGCCTGTTGACCGAGGGGTTGAGCATCGCGGCGCTGAACGGGCCGTCCTCGACGGTGGTGTCCGGTGACGTTGCAGCGCTGGATGCGTTGCTGGCCCGGTGCGAGGTTGACGGGGTCCGGGCGAAGCGGATCGCGGTGGACTACGCCTCGCACAGCGCGCACGTGGACGAGCTGCGTGCTGAACTGCTGAACGTCCTGTCCGGCATCGCGCCGCAGACCTCGGACGTGCCGTTCTACTCGACGGTGACCGGCGAACGGATCGACACCGCCGAGCTGACGGCGGACTACTGGGTGCGCAACCTGCGGGAGCCGGTCCGGTTCGCCCCGGTCATCGAGCAGCTCGCCCAGCAGGGGCATGGGGTCTTCGTCGAGGCGAGCCCGCACCCGGTGCTGACCGTCGCCATCGGCGAAAGCCTGGATCAGACAAGCGGATTCGTCACCGGAACCCTGCGAAGGGACGAGTGCGGCCCGCACCGGCTCCTGCTGTCGCTCGCCGCGGCATGGACCCACGGCGCAGCGGTGGACTGGCGGTCAGTGCTGCCCGCCGGCCGCGTCGTACCGCTGCCGACGTACGCGTTCCAGCACGAGACGTACTGGCTGGAGCACCGCCCGGCCGCCCCGACCGACCCGGCCGCGTTCGGGCTGGCTGGGGTCGGCCACCCGCTGCTCGGGGCCGGGGTCGCGCTCGCCGACGGCGCCGGCCACGTCTACACCGGCCGGCTCGGCCTCGACACCCATTCGTGGCTGGCCGATCACGCCGTCGGCGAGACCGTGCTGCTGCCGGGCACCGGGTTCGTCGAGCTGGCGCTGCGGGCCGGCGACGAGGTCGGCTGCCCGTGGCTGGACGAGCTGACGCTGGCCGCGCCGCTGATCCTCGAACCCGGTGCCGCGGTCGAGGTGCAGGTGCTTCTCGGCCAAGCCGATCCGGACGGCCGCCGTTCGGTGGAGATCCACGCCCGGCCTGCGGGTGCTCCCGAGGGCACCGGCTGGACCCGGCACGCCACCGGCCAGCTCGCCGAGGCTGCCCGTTCTGCCGGCGCCGGCCTCGTGGCCGACGCGATACCGGCTGCCTGGCCGCCGGCGGGGGTCGAGCCGGTCGACGTCGACCGCGGCTATGCCGAGCTGGCGGAGGCCGGGTACAACTACGGCCCGGCGTTCCGGGGGTTGCGCGCGGCCTGGCGCCACGGCGCGGAGTTCTACGCCGAGCTGGCCCTGGCCGAACCGGAGCAGGAGGCGGCCCGGTCGTTCGTGCTGCACCCAGCCCTGCTCGACGCCGCCCTGCACGCGGTGCTGCTGCGCGACGCGGGGTGGGAGACCGTCCGGCTGCCGTTCGCGTGGTCCGGGGTCTCGGCGTCCGCGGTGGGTGCCGCCACCGCCCGGGTGCGGATCACCCCGGCCGGCGGGGACGCCGTCCGGATCGAGCTGACCGACGGGACCGGCCGTGCGCTGGCCACCGTCGACTCGCTGGCTTTGCGGCCCGTCCCGGAGGCGCAGCTGCGCGGGCTCGCCCGGCGCCCGGGTGACGCCTACCGGCTGGCCTGGGAACCGCTGGCTGCGCCGGCCGGTGTGAGTGATGAGCCGTTCGTGGTGGTGGAAGCAGTGGCTGGTGGTGTGGGGGTGCTGGCGGATACGCACGAGCTGGCGGCTCGGGTGCTGGCCGGGGTGCAGGGGTGGCTGGCCGGTGGTGCTGCGGGCCGGTTGGTGGTGCTGACCCGGGGTGCGGTGGATGTGGCTGGTTCGGCTGTGCTGGATGTGGCTGGGTCTGCGGTGTGGGGTCTGGTGCGGTCGGTGCAGTCGGAGTGGCCGGGCCTGGTGGTGCTGGTCGACCTTGATTCAGCCGATGCGGATTCGGTCGAGGTTGGCAGGGTGTTGCCGCTGGTGTTGGGTTCGGGGGAGCCGCAGGTGGCGGTGCGGGGCGGGGCGTTGCTGGTGCCGCGGTTGCGGCCGGCCGTCGTCGAACCTTCGTCGGGTGCGGTGTCAGCTGATGGGACGGTGTTGGTGACCGGTGGGACCGGGACGTTGGGTGGGTTGGTGGCCCGGCGTCTGGTGTCTGGGCATGGTGTGCGGCGGTTGGTGTTGGTGAGCCGGCGGGGCCCGAAGGCGCCTGGTGCTGAGGCTCTGGTGGCCGAGCTTGAGTCGCTGGGTGCGTCGGTGTCGGTGGTGGCGGCGGACCTGGCCGACCGGGTGCAGGTGGAGTCGCTGCTGGGCTCGGTGGAGCGTCCGCTGGTCGGGGTGGTGCACGCGGCCGGGGTGCTGGATGACGGCACGGTCGAGTCCCTGACTGCTGAGCGGGTGTCGGCGGTGGTGCGGGCCAAGGCCGATGCGGCGTGGCACCTGCACGAGCTGGCCGGATCCCTCGACTTCTTCGTGCTGTTCTCCTCCATCGCCGGGGTGCATGGCAACCCGGGCCAGGCCAACTACGCCGCCGCGAACGCCTTCCTCGACGGGCTGGCCGGGCTGCGCCGCGCCGCCGGGCTGCCCGCGACCTCGCTGGCCTGGGGCCTCTGGGACGAGACCAGCGGACTGACCGCCCACCTCGATGCCGCCGCCCTCGGCTGGATGCGCCGGGCCGGGCTGCGGCCGCTGGACACCGACCGCGCGCTCGAACTCTTCGATGCCGCCGTCGCGGGCGACGATGCCGTGCTGGTGCCGGTCGACCTCGACCTGGCTGCGCTGCGCGCGCAGGCCGCCGATGGCGCGCTGCCACCGCTCTACCAGGCGCTGGTGCGCACCCCGGCCCGCCGGGCTGCTGAGCAGGGCACCGCGGCCAAGCTCGCCGGCCGGTCCGAGGAGAAACTCGCCGAACTGGTGCGCGGGCACGTTGCGACGGTGCTCGGCCACGCCGACCCGGACCGGATCAACGCATCACGTTCCTTCAAGGACCAGGGGTTCGACTCGCTGACCGCGGTCGAGCTGCGCAACCGGCTGGTCGCCGCCACCGGCCTGACGCTGCCCGCGACGCTGGTCTTCGATCACCCCACTCCGGTCGCGGTCGCCCGCTATCTCGGCAGCCGGCTGGGCCGGGCAAGTGAACCGGCCGTTGCGGTTTCGGCCCCGGTGGCGGTGGATGAGCCGATTGCGATCGTGGGGATGGCGTGCCGGTTCCCGGGTGGGGTGGCCTCGCCGGAGGACTTGTGGGAGCTGGTCTCCTCGGGTGGTGATGCGGTCGGTGAGTTCCCGGTCGACCGCGGCTGGGATCTGGCTGCGCTGTTCGATCCCACCGGTGCGCGGCCGGGCAGTTCGTACGCGCGTGCCGGTGGCTTCCTGGCGGATGCCGGGGATTTCGATGCGGGGTTCTTCGGGGTGTCGCCGCGCGAGGCGGTGGCGATGGATCCGCAGCAGCGGCTGCTGCTGGAGACATCGTGGGAGGCGTTCGAGCGGGCCGGGATCGATCCGGGGTCGTTGCGGGGCAGCCGGACCGGCGTCTTCGCCGGGGCGATGTATCACGACTACGCCGGCGGGACGGATCCCGCGGCCGAGTCGGAGGGGTACTCGCTGACCGGCACCCTCGGCAGCGTCATCTCCGGTCGCCTGTCCTATGCCTTTGGGCTGGAGGGTCCGGCGATGACGGTGGACACGGCGTGCTCGTCGTCGCTGGTTGCCCTGCATCTGGCGGGCAATGCGCTGCGGGCCGGGGAGTGCGAGCTGGCCATCGCCGGCGGGGTCACGGTCATGTCCACGCCGTGGGTGTTCCGCGAGTTCAGTCGGCAACGGGGCCTGGCCGAGGACGGCCGCTGCAAGGCGTTCTCCGCCGGGGCGGACGGCACCGGTTGGTCCGAAGGCGTGGGCGTGCTCGTCCTCGAACGCCTGTCCGACGCCCGGCGGAACGGGCATCGGGTGTTGGCGGTGGTGCGTGGTTCGGCGGTGAATCAGGATGGTGCGTCGAACGGGTTGACGGCGCCGAACGGTCCGTCGCAGCAGCGGGTGATCGAGGCCGCGTTGGCTAATGCTGGT
>DATJNU010000057.1:0-21643 GCA_035507775.1 Jatrophihabitans sp. | reverse complement strand
CGACCCGGCCCTCGGTCTCGGTGCCGATGGCATCGTGCACCTCCATGGCGATCTGGTCGATCAGCGCCCAGTGCCGCTCGGCGATGCCCGCCAGCACGTCCGCCTCGGCGCGCTGCACGTCGATCTTCAGCAGGTCGATCCGCGGCGGGGCGGCCGCGTCGATGACCGCGGACAGCGGCTGCAGCGTGACCCGCACGGTGCTGGCGGTGAAGCGGTCCGCCAGCAGCTCGTCGGCGCGGGCCAGCAGCGTGGCGCCGTCGCTGTCGCCCTGGGCGACCTCGTTCGACAGGTAGCGCTTGATGACCGCCACCTCGGCCGCCGGATCGGCGTAGTCGGCCTGGCCGGACATCACGCTGTACCCGGGGTAGTAGGTGAACTCCACCTCGCCGGCCGTCGCCGACAGTCCGAAGTCGTGCAGCACGGCGGGGACCGCGTACCGGTCGACGTTCGCCCGCAGCGCCGAGTGCACCTGCGGGATCGGCTCGAAGGCGTGGATGGTCGCGCCCGGGCACGCCGCGTGCACGAAGAGCGAGAACATGCCGATGTTGGCGCCGACGTCGAAGACGACCGCGCCTTCGCGCAGCGTGATCCCGTGCTGCAGGTAGACCTGCTGCTGGAAGATCTCGTCGTAGAGGTACCGGGTCTCGTGCGGGTTGACGCCCTGCAGCTCGGCGAGGTCCACCGAGACCGCGGTGCCGGCCGGCCGCAGGTACCCGACCAGCCGCTTGCCCTGGCCGTCGTCGTCGCGGGCCACCACCACGGCCTCGCCGACCGCCGGGTGCCCGGCCAGCACCGCCTCGATCTCGGCCGGCTCGATCCGGTGCCCGCGGATCTTGACCTGATTGTCGATGCGGCCGAGGAAGTGCAGGCGCGCCTCGGCGTCGAAGCGCACCAGGTCGCCGGTCCGGTAGACCCGTCGCCGGCCGCCACCGGGCAGGCTCACCTCGACGAACCTGCGCTCGGTGGCGGCGTCGTCGCCGAGGTAGCCCAGCGCGACCTGCGGGCCGGCGACGCACAGCTCACCGCTGACCTGGGGCGGGACCGGGCGCAGGTGCTCGTCCAGCACCCACACCTCGGTGCCCGGCAGCGGCCGGCCGATGTTCGGCTCGGTGCCCGGCAGCACCTCGGCCGCGGTGCTGTCCACCGTGCACTCGGTCGGGCCGTAGACGTTCACCGCGCGCACCGAGGGGAGTTCGGCCAGCCGCTGCCACAGCTCGGCCGGGATCGGCTCGCCGCCGATGAGCAGCTGGCGGGGCAGGTACGGCTGCGGCGCCGCCAGCAGCAACTGCAGGTGGGACGGGGTGATGTCGAGGGTGCCGACCTCGTACTCGGCCAGCGTGGCGGCGAGGTCCTGGCCGTCCAGCCGCACCTCCTCCGGGATCAGGCACAGGGTGCGGCCGTTGGCCAGTTGCACCAGCTGCTTGATGGAGGCGTCGAAGGTGAGCGGCGCGTTCACCGCCACCCGGCCGGCATCCGGACCGTCGCGGTAGACGCCGGCCTCGAGCGCGGCCACCAGGTGCGCGGCGCTGGCCTGGCTGACCAGCACGCCCCGCGGCTCGCCGGTGGAGCCGGAGGTGAAGATGAGATAGGCCGGATCCAGCGGGCTGGACTCGCCTCGCTCGCCGGTCCAGGCGGAGCCGGCCGTCAGCTCCGCGACGGTGGCGCTGGCGACACCCTCGACGATCTGGTCGCCGATCACGAAGCGGGCACCGGCCGCCTCGACCAGGGCGGCCGATCGCGGCTGCGGGCTGGCCGGGTCCAGGGGCAGGTACACCGCGCCGGCCCGCAGGATGCCGAGCATCGCCGCGACGGTGCCGGTGGTCCGCCCGGCCAGCACCGCCACCCGGTCGCCGCGCCGGACGCCGGCCCGGGCCAGGCCGGCGGCCACCGCGTCGCCGGCCCGGGACAGCTCGGCGAAGCTCAGCCGGCCGTCCGCGGCGATCACGGCCGGCGCGTCGGCCGGCGCCGCGGCGATCCCGGCGTCCAGCAGCGCGGTCAGGGTGGTCGGCCGGTGCTCGGCGGCCTGGCCGGCGCCGCTGGCCCCGATCAGCCACGCCTCCTCCCGCGGGCCCCGGGCGGCCAGTGGCACGCCGTCGGCGAGCGCGGCCGGCAGGCCGGCCAGGATCGCCAGCAGGCTCTCCCGCAGCGGTTCGGCGGCGGTCAGCACCAGCCGGACCGCCTCGGCGCCCACCTCAGCGAACAGGCACGGCCCGCCGGGTGGCGTGGGCTCGCCGATCCGGACGCCGGTCGCGGCCAGGCCCGCCAGCGCCGTCGGGTCCGCGGCCGGCCAGCAGCCGAAGCTGCCCGCCACCGGGCCGGCCGGTTCGGTCAGGTGGTGGTCCTGCTCGGCCGCCTGCTGGGCGGTGTGCACCAGCCGCACCGCGGCAGCCGGATCGACCGGCAGCGGCAGCTCGACCCGGGCCCGGGCGAAGCCGCCCAGCGGCCCGACCACCGTCTCGGTGCCCGGCACGTACCGGCCGTCCGTCCACGCCGCCAGGGCCAGGCCCGCGTCGGTGGTCCCGGGCGCCACCTCGGCGAAGCGGGCGAGGGCCATCGTCCAGGCGGCCAGCAGCAGGCTCCCCACCGGCACGTCGAGTTCGGCGGCCCGGGCGCGGAGTTCGGCGGCCGGCAGCAGGTGCTCGGTGGTCGGGGCCGGCGGGTGGGCGACCGCTGCCAGCGAGGCATCGGCCGGCGAGGCATCGGCCAGCGCCGCCGGCTCGCGGCTGCCGGCCGCCTCGCGGGCCTCCCGCTGCCACTCGCAGACATCGAGGTACTGCAGCCGATCCGGGTCCTCGGCCGGCGGCCGGCCGGCGTAGGCGGCGGCGAGGTCGGCCAGTACCAGCCGCAGGCTGGCCGGGTCGCCGAAGAGTGGCGTGACGGCGAGCGTCAGCGTGGCGCCGGCGACGGTCAGGCTCACCTCGCCCTGGCCGCCGACGAACGGCTCCCGCCTGTCGTCGACGTCCTGCAGCGGCACCCGCAGGCCGGAATGCCGGATCAGGGTCAGCCGCAAGGCCTCGTGCTGGCCGACCACGGCCGCCCAGGCCGCCTGCAGGCGGGCCGGCTCGGGAGGCTCGGCCAGCTCGACCCGCGCGGTCAGCAGCGGGAACCCGCCCTCCCAGGCCAGGCGCTGGCCGGGGGACAGCCGATAACCGTTCATTCACAGGCTCCGGTCGGTGTAGAGGTCGGACATGGCGACCAGGATCCGGCGGTCGCCGGCGAAGGGTTCGCGACCGTGCGTGGCGAGGAAGTTGTCGACGACGAGGACGTCGCCGGTGTGCCACGGCACCGAGACGGCGTGGTCGCGGTACAGGCCGCCGATCGCCTGGATCACCTCGTCCTCGATGGCCGTCCCGTCCCCGTAGTAGGCGTTGCGCGGCAGGCCGTCGGTGCCGTACTCGCGCAGCAGGGCGGCGCGGACCTCGGTGGGCATGTTGGACTGGTGGAACAGGTGCGCGTGGTTGAACCAGAGCCGCTCGCCGGTGCCGGGGTGCGTCGCCATCGCCTGCCGGCGGGCGACCGTGCGCAGGCCGTCCTGGCCGACCCACTGGTACTCGGTCGCCGTCGCGTCGCAGTACGCCTCGACCTCGCGCCGGTCGCCGGTCTGGAACGCCTCCTGCCAGGGCAGGTCGAGTTCCGGCCGGTAGTTGCGGACGTAGCGCACGCCGTCGCGCAGGAACCGGTCCCGGATCTCGGCCGGGATCCGGGGGGTCACCAGCCGCTCGCTGGTCAGCGGCGTGGCGCCGCCGCCCTCGGTCGACGGCAGCGCGCAGTAGAAGTACAGCAGGCTCGGCCAGTTGTGCGAGTACGACATCTCGTGGTGCAGCGGGATCCACTGGTCGGCGGCGAACTCGGTGGAGGTGAAGACCCGGTCGGCGACCTCGGTGCGGGCGGCGGCGCGTTCGAGGTAGCCCAGCAGTTCGGGGGAGACGGTCCGGGCGGCCCGGCTGAAGTCGGCGGCCGAATCCACCGCGAAGCCCCGGAACATGATCGCCGCGTACCGGGTCAGCTCGGCGCGCACCGCCGACAGGCAGCCGGCCAGCCAGCCGGCCAGGTCCAGGTCCGGCACGGTGGCCTCGATCAGCAGGACGAACGCCTCGCCGCCCAGCACCCGGCGGGTGACGAGCTCGGGCACCGTGCCGCTCGCGCGCCGCCGGGTGATCGGCCCGGTCACGGCGCGCTCCCGGCGGCGGCGTACGGATCGGCCATGGCGGTGAGGATCCGGCGGGGTGGCGTGTAGGGCTCGCGGCCGTGCGCGACCAGCATGTTCTCCACCATGAGGACGTCGCCGCGCTGCCAGGCGAAGGCCCGGGTCTCGGCGGCGTACGCGGCGCGCAGCTCGGCCAGGACCGGGTCCGGGATGGGGGCGCCGTCGCCGTAGTAGGTCTGGTACGGCAGGTCCTCCTCCGCCAGCGCCTCGCGCAGCGCGCGGTGGACCTGGTCGGGCAGCGAACTCGCGTGGAAGAAGACCGCATGGTTGAACCAGCTTCGCTGTCCCGAACCGGGATGGGTCCCCAGTGCCGGCCGCGCCTGCCGGGTGCGCAGCTGGTCCTGGCCGACCCACTCGACCTCGATCTCGTTGGCCGCGCAATACGCCTCGACCTCGGCGCGGGACTCGGTCTGGAATGCGGTCTGCCAGGGCAGGCTGATGCCGGGCAGGTAGTTGCGCTGGTAGAGCACCCCGCGGCGGTCGAACTCGGCGACCAGCTCCGGCCGCAGGGTGGCCAGGATCCGCCGGCTGTCGGCGAGCGGGGTGCGGCCGCCGCCGCCCGGCGCCACGTCGCAGTGGAACACGATCCGCAGCGGCCAGTTCAGCGTGTACGACTGCTCGTTGTGCAACACGATCGGCTGGTCGGCGGGGTGATCGGTCGAGGTGTAGATGCCGTCGGTCACCTCGCTGCGGGGTGAGGAACGCTCGCCGTAGCTGAGCACCCCGTCCGACAGCGCCCGCATCGCCGCGCCGAAGTCGTCGGCGCCGCCGACCTCGAAGCCGCGCATCAGCACCGCGCCGTGTCGCCAGCCGAGCTCGGTCAGCGCCGTCCGGTTGTCGGCGATCCAGCTGGCCAGCTCGACGCCCGGCACGTTGGCGCGCACCAGCGCCGGCAGCGGGCCGTCCGGCCAGTCGGCCCCGATCTCGACCATCGGCGCGGGGGCGGTGCGCCGGCGGATCACCGGGCCCGCGACCCTCTGCTCAGACATCGGTCTCTCCTTCACGCCTCGAAAAGTTCCCCGACCGGGCGGCCAGGCTCCGCGGCCGCCGCCTGCAGGGCGGCCTCGAAGCCCAGCTGCCAGTGCGCCACCTCGGCGCCGTCGATGAGGTCGCTGCGATAGGTCCACAGCGCGTCCAGCCCGTCGGCCCGGTCGTCGAGCCAGAGGGTCAGGTCCAGCCGGACGGCATGCGGATCCAGCTCCGTACCGCGGAACCAGCTGCCGGCCCGGCTCCGGTACTCGGTGGGCAGCCCGGCCCGGACGCCGAAGGCCACCTGCACCAGCGGATTGCGCCCGGGCCGGCGTTCCGGGCGCAGTCGCTCGATCAGCAGCTCCAGCGGCACCAGCTGGTGCTCGGCGGTGAGCAGCGTGGCGGCCCGGGCCTGGTCCAGCAGCTCGGCGAGCGGGCGGTCCGGCCGGGGGCGCAGCCGCAGCGGCAGGGTGTTGATGAAGCAGCCGACGCACGACTCGGCGGCTGGCTCGGTGCGCCCGGCGAACGCGGTGCCGATCAGCAGGTCGGTCTGGCCGGTCCGGGCCGCCGCCACGGCGGCGAAGCAGGCCAGGCCGGTCATGTAGAGGCTCAGCCCACCGGCCCGCGAGGCGGCCCGGACCGCGGCCGCGAGTTCCGGATCGATCCGCCGGCGCAGGTGGGTGCCAGCAGGCTGCGCGGACCGGCCGGCCGGCCGGGGTGGCAGGTCGAGGACGGTCGGGGCGCCGGCGAGCGCGGCGGTCAGCGCCTCGACCGAGTGCTGCCCGGCGCCGGCCAGCCAGGCCTCGTGCGTCCGGGCGAAGCTCGCCGGCCCGCGCTCCGGGAGCTGCCCGTCCCGACCGCTCCCGGCCGTCCCGCTCGCCTGGGCGAGTTCCCGCACGATGAGGCTGAGCGACCAGCCGTCGCACACGATGTGGTGGACCACCAGAAGCAGCGCGGCGCGGCCGGCCGGGTCGACGATGCAGCGGGCGCGCAGCAGCGGCCCGCCGGCGAGATCCATCGGCACAGCCAGCTCCCGGGCGGCCACCTCGCCGAGCTGGTCGGTCACGCCGCGCCCGGGTTCGTGCGGCAGTTCGGTGAAGTCCAGCCCGACCTCGGCCCGGACCTCCTGGTAGGGCGTCCCGCCGGCCAGGCCGAAGACGGTCCGCAGCGCCGGCTGCCGCTCGACCAGCACCCTGGTGGCCGCGGCGAGCTCCCGGCCGGTCACCGGCGCCGACACCTCGACCACGAAGGCAAGCAGGTAGGAGGTGTCGGCCGGGTCGAGCTGTTGGGCCACCCAGAGCGCGCGCTGGCCGGGTGACAGCGGCGCCCGGCCGCCCGGTGGCACCGGGGTCTCCGGCTCGGGGGCCGGCGCGGCCGGCGCGCCGGCGAGCCACTCGGCCAGCTCGGCCGGCGTCGGCCGGTCGAACAGGTCGGCCGTGGTGACCGCCCGCCCGAGCAGCTGGCGCAGCCGCCCCGCGCAGCGGACGGCGAGCAGTGAGTCACCGCCGAGGGCGAAGAAGTTCGCCGACGGATCGGTCACCGGCCGGCCGAGCACGCCGGCCCAGACGTCGGCGACGGTGCCGGCCAGGCCGAGCACGGCCTCGGCCGGCGGCTCCGCGGCCGGTTCGGCGGGTGGCGGCAGCGCGGCCCGGTCGATCTTGCCGTTCGGCGTGGTCGGCATCCGGTCCAACCGGACGACGATGGCCGGCACCAGCTGGGCCGGCAGGGTCGCCCGCAGCTCGGCCAGCGGGTCCGAGCCGGGGTCGCCGGTCACGTAGCCCACCAGCCGGGGATCGCCGGACGGTCCCGGCAGCACCGCGGCGACCGCCTGCTCGACCCCCGCGCAGCGGGCCAGGGCCGCCGCCACCTCGCCGAGTTCGATCCGGTACCCGCGCAGCTTCACCTGCTCGTCCAGCCGGCCGAGGTATTCGAGCTGGCCGTCCGGCCGGATCCGGCACCGGTCACCGGTGCGGTACATCCGGGTGCCGGGGTGGAAGCGATCCGGCAGGAAGCGCGCGGCGGTCTCCTCCGGACGGTTGACGTAGCCCCGTGCCACCTTGTCGCCGGCCAGGTAGAGCTCACCCGGCACCCCGGGCTCCACCGGCAGCCCGTCCGGGTCCAGCAGGTAGGCCCGGGTCCGGGGCAGCGGCCGGCCGATCGCCGGTGTGGCCTCCCCGGCCGGGACCTCCGACCAGGTGGAATAGGTGGTGTCCTCCGACGGGCCGTACAGGTTGCACAGCCGGCGCACCTGGGGCTGCTGCCACACCCGCTCGGCCAGCGCGCCGGTCAGCGCCTCGCCGGCCAGGCACACGGTGCGCACGCTGGCCGGCAGCGACCGCGCGGCGAGCAGTTCCGCCATCGCGGACGGGACGGTGTTGACCATGGTCACCGGCACCGGCGAGATCAGCCCGTCCAGCGCCAGCACGTTCGGCACCAGGACGATCCGGCCGCCCCAGCACAGCGGCCCGAATATCTCGAACACCGACAGGTCGAAACAGACCGAGGTCGCCGCCAGCAGGCCGCCGAGCTCCTCGTCGTCGAAGGTGTCGCGCACCCAGCGCAGCAGGGCGCAGGTCGCATGATGCTCGATCGCCACCCCTTTCGGACGGCCCGTGGAGCCCGAGGTGTAGATCAGGTATGCGAGATCGGTTCGCCGCGTGGCGATCGCCGGCCGCGGCACCGGGTCTGCGTCCGCGGCCGGGTCTGTGTCCAGGTCCGCTACGACGAAGGCGCGGTCGCCGAAGCGGTGCGCCAGGTCCGGCTCGGTCAGGATCCAGCGGGCAGCGCAGTCCTCGGCGATGAAGTTCGTCCGGGCGTCCGGGTAGGCCGGGTCCAGCGGCACGTAGCAGCCGCCGACCTTGAGCACCGCCAGCATCGCCGCGACCAGTTTCGTAGTGCGGGAAAGGCAGATCCCGATCCGGTCGGACCTGCCGGCGCCGGCGTCCAGCAAGCGCCGGGCGAGCAGGTTCGCCTGCGCGTCCAACTCCGCGTAACTGGTGCGCCGGGCGCCGCAGACCACGGCGATGCGATCGGGTGACCTGTCGACCTGCGCCTCGACGAGGGTATGGACGCAGTCGCCGGCCGGTGATTCCGGTGACACCCTCGAAGTCGATCCTTGTCGCCGCACCGGCCGGGACAGCGTCATCGCGTGCCGATCCAGAGCCAGCGGACCAACATATGAATTCCTTGCCGAGTAGCCGGGTCCTGCAAATGGCGCACTATATGCACTGGCGCAAGTAAGTGATTGTCATTGCGAATTGGACCTTTAGGGTGTTCGTGCGATGCAACCATGCGCACCCGACGGTGTCAAGGGGTCGGGGCGCCCTCCGACCTGTCGGATTCGGCCGGCCCGGCGTGGGTCGTGGTGCCGGCCAATTCCCGCCTTCCGCCGGGCCGATGTCGGGCGAGTGCGGAAAAGGGCCGACCCGGGCCGGCTGATGCATTTCGGTGGGGATATCGAGCAATTCGTGATCGGTGGGGCGGGTGGGACTTGAACCCACGACCCAGGGATTATGAGTCCCCTGCTCTGACCAGCTGAGCTACCACCCCGTGCCCGGGAGCGCCCGAGCCAGGGCAAACCTACCGCAGCGACCCGCGCGCGGGGCTTCCCGGCGCTGGCTATGGTGCCGGCACCCGCCGACGGGGCTGGCTCAGGGGACCACGGTGACCGGCCACTTGCCGGCGCGTACCAGCCGCACCGCCAGCGACCCGACCAGCCGGTGGCCGGCCTGCGCCGACGCGCCGACCACCACCGCGTCGACCCGGTTCCGGTGTGCGAGCCGGCAGATCTCGCCGTAGGGATCCCCGTGCGCGGCGATGAACTCGATCGCGATGCCGAACTGGGCGGCGCTGGCGGTGACCTCGGCGCGCAGCTGCTCGCTCAGCTGGTCGAGCGCCTGCTGCACGTCGACGGCGTACTGCGGGGCCAGCGCGGCGGCGGTGTCGGCGGCGACGAAGGTGACCACCAGCTGCGAACGCTGCCGGCGAGCCATGCCGGCCGCCCACGCGGCCGCGCGCATCGAGGTCGGCGAACCGTCCACGCACGCCAGGATCCGGGACGGGCCGTCCCGGCCGATCTCGAACCCGTGCGCCACCTGGTCAGCCGCCCGACCGGCATCCAGCGATCATCGCCGCCCCCTCAGCAGATCGTGGGCTCACTGTAGGCCGGAGCGCCGGGCGGCGCAGGGCCTTCGCCGAGCTGCCGGTGGCCGGCCGCGCCGCCGCGTACCGTGTAGCGATGCCCGGACCGGCATCCCGCCACTACCTGCCCGCCGACGGCAGCCCGCCGCCCGATCCGGCCCCCTTCGCGGGCACCCCGGCCGGGCGCCCGTCACCGTTGCGGAACCGGGTGCTGCCGACCGGCGAGATCGTCGCGGTGCCGCACCGCGGCCTGCTGATGGGCAACCGGGGCTGCCTGCACGGCACCGGCCGCGAACTCGGTGTCACCCGGTGGCGCTCGAAGATGTGGATCAGCTGCGTGCTGCGCTGGGGCGACGTCCGCCGCGACGTGATGCCACCCGGCCGCTGGACCGCGCTGTTCTTCCTGGACGAGGCCACCGCGCTGGCCGCCGGCCACCGCCCGTGCGGGTACTGCCGGTGGCAGGACCACCGGGACCTCGGTGAGGCCTGGCGGCGGGCGGCCGGCCTGGCCGAGCGCCCGAAGGCCGCCCGGATGGACACCGAGCTGCACGCCGAGCGGGTGGATCGACGGCGGCGCAAGCTCACCCGGCCGGCCCGGCTCGGCACCCTGCCGGACGGCAGCATGGTCCGCGCCGGCGGCGGCATCTCGCTGCTCGCCGGGGGCCGGCTGCTGCCGTGGTCCTGGGAGGGCTATGGCGCCCCGATCCCGGCGGATCCCGCGGCTGAGGTGGAGCTGCTGACGCCGCCGAGCATCGTGGCCGCGCTGTCGGCCGGCTACCAGCCGCTGGTGCACCCGAGCGCCGGGCCGACCGCGCTGCGCCGCCTGGTTCCCCGGCCGGGGTGATCGGACGAATCGGCCCGGGTCGGCTCGACAACCGTTAGGCTGCCCCGATGATCGCGGACGCTGCCCCGGTCCGGCCACTTCTGCTCGGCGATATCGGCCGAAACGCCGGCTACCACGTCGGCGACGACGCCATGCTCGCCGGGCTGCTGCAGGCCGCTCGGCGGCAGGGCGTGCCGCTGGCCGCCACCCTGCTCGCCGCCGACCCGGGGACTGCGGCGGTCCGGTTCGGCCTGCCCGCGACGCCGCTGTTCGGTTTCGCCGAGCTGCCGGACGGGCAGGCCCGCCGGGAACGGCTCGCGGCGGTCACGGAGCGACCGGAGCAGCAGGCGGCCGGCCAGCTCGCCGCGGTCCGGAACTGCGATGTGCTCATCGTGACCGGTGGCGGCAACCTCAGCCAGAGCTGGCCCGCCCTGGTCTACGAGCGGCTGGCGGCGGCGCGGCTGGCCGGCCGATGCGGCGTCCCGGTCCTGCTCACCGGGCAGAGCATCGGGCCGTCGTTCGGTGCCGAGGTCGGGCCGCTGGTGCGGGAGCTGCTGGCCCGCGCCCGGCTGGTGGCGGTCCGCGAGCGCGTCAGCCACTGGCTCGCCGGCGAGCTGGGCGTGCCCGGTGACCGGCTGGTGCTCGCCCCCGACGACGCCGCCGGCCTGCCCGCCGAACCGCCGCCGAGCGCGCCGGTGCTGGCCGGCACGGAGTTCATCGCGGTCACCGTGAACGACCTCGGCGCCGACCTCGCCGGGCTGGCCGAGCAGCTGCGCCACCTTGCCGGGCGCACCGGTGCCCGGCTGGTGCTGGTGCCCCACGTGGGCGATCTGGCCGGCGAGCCGGTCGAGGATGTGGCGGTGGCGCGCCGGCTCGCCGGGTTGACGGGCGGCCTTGCCGTGAACCTGCCCACGCCCACCGAAGCGGTCTGGTACTGCCGGCACGCCGCCGTCGTGGTGAGCAGCCGCTACCACCCGATCGTCTTCGCGGCAGCCAACCAGGTGCCGGCCCTGTTCCTGTCCCAGGACGGCTACACGGCCATGAAGGGGATCGGCGCGCTGCAGCTGGCCGGGCTGGACGGCTGGCGGCTGCCGGCGAGCGCCGCCGCGGGCGGTGCCCTGCTGCCGCTGGGGCTGGAGCTGTGGCAGCGCCGCGCCGAGGTCCGGACGCACCTGCGGGAGGCGGCGCCGGGCGACGGGTTCCTGGCCGCGCTGCTCGGCCAGCTCGCGACGATCGCCGGGGGAGGCGCCGCCCAGCTGCCCGATCTGGCAGCCAGCCCGGCGGTCGACGGCCCGCGACCGGTCGGCGTCCCGGCCGGGCACCCGTTCACCTCCGGCGAGGTGATCGAGCTGGAGCTGGCCGGCGCGGCGACGGCGCTGTCCGACGCTCGGGACCGGGCCGGCCGGGCCGAGGCGTACGCCGCCGGCCTGCTGGAACGGGCGGAGAGCGCCGAGCGGTACGCGGCGTCGCTGGAAGGTGCCGTGCGCAGGGCCGAGGAGTACGCCCGGTCAGTGGAGCTTCGAGCGGAGCGAGCCGAGCAGTACGCGACCTCGCTGCGGCAGGCGCTCGGCGACCTGGCGCAGAACGGCGGCTGACCGGCCGTCCGGCCGCCGGGCGGCCTGCGCGCGGGCGGCGGCCAGCTCGGTTTCCAGACTGCGGGCGTACTCGGTGGCCGAGCGCAGCGATTCCTGCAGCCGGTCGTTGTCTGCGCGCAGGCTCAGCGCGTACTCCTCGGCGGCCCGGGCGGTCTCCGAGCGGCCGGCGAGATCTGCCCGCACCTGGTCCAGGTACGGGTGCGCCGTCCCGCAGGATGTGCCGAAGATCAAAGGGAAATGCTCACCGGTCAAGGTGTTGCGGGTGCGCGAGTCCAGGTAGCAGGCGGTGAACGCGCGCCGGGGCTGGTCGGTGGGGTTCACCCCCGAGCGGTGGATCAGCCAGTTGTGCAGCAGCACGGCGTGGCCGGCCGGCACCTCCAGCGGGTGCACCTGCTCCGCCGGGCAGTGCCGCGCGGCGTCGGCGTCGCTGAGGGTGCTGCCCTGGTCGGTCAGCAGCCCGAGCCGGTGGCTGCCCGGGATGACCTCGACGCAGCCGTTGGCGGCCGTCGCATCGTCCAGCGCGATCCAGATGGTGATCAGCGGATCGCGGTCCAGCGCCCAGACGTCCCCGCCGTCCTGGTGCCAGGGCAGCACGGTGCCCTGCTGGGCGGGCTTGTTCATCACCATCGCGCGGAACAGGGTCGCCGACGCGTGCCGGCCGTAGTGGTGGTCCACGATCTGCCGGAAGACCGGCCGGGTGAGCACCCCGCCGAACAGGTCGTCCGTCTCCAGGCCCTGCACCTTGCGGTAGCGCAGCGTGCCGGTGCCGATCTCGCTGGACGCCTCGGGCAGCTCCTCGTAATTGCCGCCGGTGTCGAGCTGCAGCTGGACGGCCGGGTTGCGCACCCGGCCCAGCGCGAGGTCGTCCACCCGGGTGCGCAACCGCTCCAGCCCGGCGGCGTCGACCACCGGGCCCAGGTGCAGGAAGCCCTGCTGGAAGTACATCTCCCACTGCTCGTCGGAGATCGGCTCGTCGGCCACCTGCTCGGTGGTGGCCCGGGTGCTGGTCATCCGCGGGAGTCTAACGGCAGCAGGTCCCGGCCAGGCGAGGTCCGTCAGCGACTGGCCGCCTTCTTGTACTGGTGCACCGACAGCGGCACGAAGACCAGGAGCAGCAGCACGACCCAGCCGAGGGTGTAGAGCACCGGGTGCTGCAGCGACCAGTAGCCCGGGGTGGGCACGTTCGGGTTGGTGTTGCCGAACAGGTCCCGGGCGGCCTGGGTCACCGACGAGACCGGGTTCCAGTTGGCGATCGCCTTCAGCACCGGCGGAAAGTTGTTCGTCGGCACGAAGGTGTTGGCGATGAAGGTGAGCGGGAAGATCACCATGAACGAGGCGTTGTTGACCACCTCGGGGCTCGGCACCAGCAGCCCGACCCAGGCCATGATCCAGCTGATGGCGTAGGCGAAGAGCAGCAGCAGCAGGAAGCCGGCGAGCGCCTCGCCGGCCGAGCTGCGGATCCGCCAGCCGACCAGCAGGCCGGTCAGCGACATGACCACGATGACGATCACGTTGTTGCCGACGTCGCTGGTGGTGCGCCCGACCAGCACCGCCGAGCGGGACATCGGCAGTGACCGGAAGCGGTCGATGATCCCCTTCTTCATGTCGTCGGCCAGGCCGGCGCCGGTCAGCGTGGAGCCGAAGATCACCGTCTGCGCGAAGATGCCGGGGATCAGGAACTCGCGGTAGCTGACCCCGGGCACGTTGATCGCGCTGCCGAAGACGTAGGCGAACAGCAGGATGAACATGATCGGCGACGCGGTGGTGAAGACCAGCAGGTCGGGCACCCGCCTGATCTTGATCAGGTTGCGCTTGGCGACGATGGCGCCGTCCAGCAGCGCCTTGCTCGCGGTCATCGGGCGGCCTCGCTCATCGGCTCGGGGTCGGCATCGGGTTCGGGGGAGTCGGCCGGGCGGCCGGTCAGGGTCAGGAACACCTCGTCGAGGGTCGGCCGCCGCAGCGAGACGTCCACCACCGCGATGCCCTCGGCCTCCAGCCGGTGCACCGCCTCCACCAGGGTGGCCGAGCCGCCGCTGACCGGTGCGACCATCCGCCCGGAGTGCTGGTCGAGCTCGACGGCGCCGTCGGCGAAACGATCCAGGATCTGCCGGGCCTGGCCGGCCTGGGCCGCGTCGGCGACGGTCAGCTCGATCCGGGCGCCGCCCACCTGGTCCTTCAGCTGGCCGGCGGTGCCCTGCGCGATGGCCCGGCCGTGGTCGATCACCAGGATGTCGTGGGCCAGCCGGTCGGCCTCCTCCAGGTACTGGGTGGTGAGCAGCAGCGTGGTGCCCTCGCGGACCAGCCCGATGATGACGTCCCACATGTCGTTGCGGCTGCGCGGATCCAGGCCGGTGGTGGGCTCGTCCAGGAAGAGCACCGGCGGCCGGGCGACCAGCGCGCCGGCCAGGTCGAGCCGGCGCCGCATGCCACCGGAGTAGGTCTTGACCGGCCGGTCCGCCGCGTCGCTCAGGGTGAACTGGTCGAGCAGGTCGTGGGCCCGGCTCCGGGCGGCGGGCCGGGACAGCCCGTACAGCCGGCCGACCATCTGCAGGTTCTCGTACCCGGTCAGGTACTCGTCCACGGCCGCGTACTGCCCGGACAGGCCGAGCCGCTCCCGGACCCGGCCGGGCTGGTTCACCACGTCCACCCCGGCGACGGTGGCGCTGCCGGCATCGGGCTCGAGCAGCGTGGTGAGGATCCGGACCGCCGTGGTCTTGCCGGCGCCGTTCGGTCCGAGCAGGCCCAGCACGGTGCCCTCCGGCACGGCCAGGTCGAGCCCGTCGAGCGCGCGCACCTTGCCGTAGGTCTTGACCAGGCCGCTGGCGGTAATCACGTCTGCCATGCGCTGCACGCTAGAGCACCCCACCGACAGCGTCGTCGCAATTACGGTGTGGGCGAAACGGCCCGGCTCAGAGCAGGTCGTCGGGGGTGTCGAGCACCGTCCGGTCGAGCCGGGCGAGCAGGTCGAACATCGGCCCGGTGCGCGGCAGTTCCCAGCCGAGGAAGTACGCCGCGGCCCGGCGCTTGCCCGCGTAGAACGGCTCCGGCCGATCGGAGGCCACCAGCAGCTGCTCCAGCCACAGCCAGGCCACCACCAGGTGCCCGGTCGCCTCCAGGTAGACGGTGGCGTTGGCCAGCGCCAGCTCCGGGTCGCCGCTGCCGTGCAGCGCGAGCGTGACCTCGAGCAGTCGGGTGAGCGCCGCGCGCAGTCCCCCCGCGTACCCGCCGGCCTCGCCACCGGTGGCCTCCGCCCGGGTCAGCGTCGCCTCGATGGTCTCGGTCAGCAGCCGCAGCCCGGCCCCGCCGGCCATCGTCACCTTGCGCCCGAGCAGGTCCAGCGCCTGCACGCCGTGGGTGCCCTCGTGGATGGGATTGAGCCGGTTGTCCCGGTAGAACTGCTCGACCGGGTAGTCCCGGGCATAGCCGTAGCCGCCGTGCACCTGGATCGCCAGGTCGTTGGCGGCCAGGCACCACTGCGACGGCCAGCTCTTGGCGATCGGGGTGAGCACGTCCAGCAGCAGGCCGGCCCGCTGCCGGTCGTCCTCCTCGGCGGCGCTCTGCTGCTCGTCCACCAGCCGGGAGCAGTACAGCCCGAGTGCCAGGCCGCCCTCGACGTAGGACTTCTGGGCCAGCAGCATCCGGCGGACGTCCGGGTGCCGGACGATCGGCGCCGGTGGGCTGGCCGGGTCCTTCTCGCCGGCGGGGCGTCCCTGCAGCCGCGTCCGGGCGTAGTCCAGGGCGTGCAGGTAACCGGTGTAGCCCAGCGCCGTGGCGCCCATCCCGACCCCGATCCGGGCCTCGTTCATCATGTGGAACATCGCGGCCAGCCCGGTGTGCGGCTCGCCGACCAGGTACCCGACCGCGCCCGCCTCGCCGCCCGGCAGGTGCGCGCCCTCGCCGAAGTTGAGCAGCGTGTTCACCGTGCCGCGGTAGCCCATCTTGTGATTGAGGCCGGCCACCACGACGTCGTTGCGCTCGCCGGAGGCCAGCACCTTGGGCACGACGAACAGCGAGATGCCCTTCACCCCGGGTGGCCCGCCGGGCAGCTTGGCCAGCACCAGATGCACGATGTTCTCGGTCAGCTCGTGGTCGCCGGCCGAGATCCACATCTTGTTGCCGAACAGCCGGTAGCTGCCGTCCGGCCGCGGTTCGGCGCGGGTGGTCAGGTCGGCCAGGGACGAGCCGGCCTGCGGCTCGGACAGGCACATGGTGCCGAAGTAGCGCCCGTCGAGCATCGGGCGCACCCAGGTGTCGACCTGCTCCGGGCTGCCGTGCGCGACCAGCAGGTTGGCATTGGCCATCGTCAGGAACGGGTACGCGGCGGTGCCGACGTTCGCCGCCTGCAGCCAGGCCATCGCGGCCCGGGCCACCGTGGTCGGCAGCTGCAGGCCGCCCAGCTCGGCGTCGAAGGTCGCCGCCAGCAAACCCGACTCGGCGAACTTCGCCAGCGCCCGGCCGGTTTCGGGGATCAGCCGGACGGTGCCGTCCACCAGCCGCGGCTCGTGCTCGTCGGCGAGCCGGTTGTGCGGGGCGAAGTCCTGGGTGGCCAGCTGCTCGGCCAGGTCCAGCACCGCGCGGAACGTCTCGGCCGAGTGCTCGGCGTAGCGCGGCCGGCCGGTCAGGGCGGTCACGTCCAGCCACTCGAAGAGCAGGAAGTCCAGGTCGCGGCGGGACAGGATCAGCGACGCGGTCATGCGCCCCAGCCTAGGCGCGCGGTCAGCCGAGCCCACCGGTCGCCACGATCAGCGCGACGCCGATCGCGGCGCACCCGATGATCGCGGTGAAGACCACCCCGGCCCGGCGCGCCCGGGCCGCCCACCCCACCACGACCAGCACCGCGCACACCGCTACCAGCCCGAGCGCCGTGACCAGGCCCGGTTCCTGCACCAGCAGCAGCACGGTGGCGGCCAGAGCGGCGGCGCCGGCCACCGCCGCCGACCGGGCGAAACCGGCCGCCTGCGGGAGACCGCGCACCCCGGTCGCCAGGTCGGCGGCGAGATCGGGAAGCACGTTGGCGAAGTGCGCCGCGAGCCCGATCAGCATCGCGGCCAGCACCACCTGCCACGGCGGCAGGTGTGGCTCGGGCAGCGCGGTGGTGGCGATGACCGGCAGCGCCCCGAACGCGACCAGGTACGGCAGCGGCGAGAGCAGGGTGAACTTCAGCCGGACGTTGTATGCCCAGCCGGCCGCGACGGCGACCAGGTGCACCAGCCCGGGCAGCCAGCCCAGTGCCAGCGACAGCGGCACGGTCAGCAGCACCGCGATCGCGCAGGCGGTCCGCAGTTCGCTCGCAGCCAGCTCGCCCGCCGCCATCGGCTTGTCGAGGCGCCCGGCGGCGACATCACGGCCGCGGTCGATCAGATCGTTCGACCAGCCGATCGACAGTTGGCCGGTGAGCACCGCCAGCGCCCCGAGCAGGCAGGTTCCCGCGGGATTGCCGGCGCCGGCGAGGAGCACCGTGCTCAGCGTGGTGACGGCGACGGTCGGCTGCGGGTGGCAGGCCGTGGCCAGGTTCGTGGCCAGGCGCAGCAGCGGCATCCTGGCAAGGATAGGCGCTGGCCGACATACGCTGGGTCGATGACGACCATCGCCGCCGCGCGGGGAGTGCTGGCAGAGCATCGCTACGCGCAGGAGGAGCTGACCGATGCTTTCGCGCGGGCCTGCGCGAGCACCGACCGGGAGACGGCGCTGATGCGGAGATTCCACCGCAGCGCCAAGGTGAAAACCCGTTACCTGACGCTGCCGGTGGAGCAGACCTGCCAGCTGGCCGACTTCGGCGCCAAGAACGACACCTTCATCCGCGAGGGCACCCGACTAGGCGCGGCCGCGCTCACCGGCGCGCTGGAGGAGGCCGGGGTCGCGCCGGACGAGGTCGACCTGATCCTCTTCACCTCGGTCACCGGCCTGGCCGCGCCGTCGCTGGACGCCCGGATCGCCGCCCAGGTGGGTTTGCGCCCGGACGTGAAGCGGATTCCGATGTTCGGACTGGGCTGCGTGGCCGGCGCGTCCGGCATCGCCCGGCTGCACGACTACCTGCTCGGCCATCCGGAGCAGGTCGCGGTGCTGGTGTCGGTGGAGCTGTGCACGCTGACCGTCCAGCCGGCCGACCGGTCGGTGGCGAACCTGGTGGCCAGCGGCCTGTTCGGCGACGGCGCGGCCGCGGTGGTGGCGCTGGGCGCGGGCCGGGCCGGCCGGCTGCCGGGCCCGGTGGTGGTCGACTCGCGCCCCCACCTCTACCCGGACACCGAGCGAACGATGGGCTGGGATATCGGCAGTTCCGGGCTGTCCATCGTGCTGGATGCCGAGGTGCCGGTGCTGGTCGAGCGGTACCTGCGCCAGGACGTGCAGGCGCTGCTGGACGCCCACTCGCTGGCGCTGGCCGACGTGACCGGATGGGTGTGCCACCCCGGCGGCCCGAAGGTCATCGAGGCGATCAGCGGCACGCTCGACCTGCCCCCCGAGGCGCTGGAGATCACCTGGCGCTCGCTGGCCGAGGTGGGCAACCTGTCGTCGGCCTCGGTGCTGCACGTGCTGGCCGACACGATGGCCAAGCGCAGCTTCGAGCCGGGCAGCCCGGGGGTGCTGATGGCGATGGGCCCGGGTTTCTGCAGCGAACTCGTCCTGCTGCGCTGGTGAGCGTGCTCGGCTACACGCTGCTGGTGCTCGCGGTCGGCCTGGAGCGGCTGGCCGAACTGGCCGTCTCGCAGCGCAACCTGGCCTGGAGCCGGGCGCGCGGGGGCGTCGAGTCCGGTGCCGGGCACTACCCGGCGATGGTGGTGCTGCACACCGGGTTGCTGGCCGGCTGCCTGGCCGAGGTCTGGCTCGGCCACCGCCCGTTCGTGCCGGCGCTCGGCTGGCCGATGTTGGCGGTCGTGCTGCTGGCGCAGGGCTTGCGCTGGTGGTGCATCGGCACCCTCGGGCACCAGTGGAACACCCGGGTGGTGATCGTGCCGGGCGCCGGGCGGGTGCGGGGCGGCCCGTACCGGTGGCTGCCGCACCCGAACTACCTTGCCGTCGTTGCCGAAGGTGTCGCGCTGCCGCTGGTGCACACCGCCTGGCTGACCGCGCTCGCCTTCACCGCGCTCAACGCCTGGCTGCTCGCGGTGCGGATCCGGGTGGAGGACCGCGCGCTGGCGGCGCTGGCGGCTCCGTGATCGACGTGCTGGTGGTCGGGGGCGGCCCGGTCGGCCTGGCGTCCGCGCTGTTCCTCGACCGCGCCGGGCTGTCGGTGACGGTGCTCGAGCAGCGGGCCGGCCCGATCGACAAGGCCTGCGGCGAGGGGCTGCTGCCGCCGGCGGTCCGGACGCTGGCCGGGCTGGATGTGCGACCGGCCGGCTGGGCGCTCGGCGGCATCCGCTACCTGGACGGCGGTCACCGGGTGGACGCCCGGTTCCGGACCGGGCCCGGGCTCGGGGTGCGCCGGACGGAGCTGCAGTCGGCGCTGGGTCGGGCCGTCCGGGCAAGGGGAATCCCGATCGAGCAGGTACGGGCCGGCGCCCTGGAGCAGGACGCGGCGTCGGTACGGGTGGCCGGCCTGACCGCGCGGTACCTGGTCGCCGCGGACGGCCTGCACTCCGGCATCCGCCGCCGGCTGGGGTTGCAGCGGGCCAGCCGGCGGCGGCCACGCTGGGGCCAGCGCCGGCACGTCGGCGTGGCCCCGTGGACCGACCTGGTCGAGGTGCACTGGTCCACGCAGGCCGAGGCGTACGTGACGCCCACCGGGCCGGAGCAGGTCGGGGTGGCGATCCTGTCGGCCAGCCGGGTGCCGTTCTCCCAGGCATTGCAATCCTTTCCCGCGCTGGCGCAGCGGTTGGGCGGGCTGCCGCACGGGCCGGTGCTCGGCGCCGGGCCGCTGCGGCAGCGGGTCGGCCGCCGGGTGGCCGGGCGCGTCCTGCTGGCCGGCGACGCGGCCGGCTACGTCGACGCGCTGACCGGCGAGGGGCTCTCGATCGGCTTGGTCACCGCGGCGCGGCTGGCCGGCTGCCTGGCGGCGGACCGGCCGGCCGACTACGAGCGGGCCTGGCGGCAGGCCACCCGGCGCTACCGGCTGCTGACCGAGGGGCTGGTCGCGCTGGCCGGCAACCGGGTGAGCCGGCCGCTGATCGTGCCGGCCGCGGCCCGGCTGCCCGGCGCGTTCGCCGCGATCGTCAACCAGCTTGCCGGGGAGCCCGGACCGCCCAGAGGATGACGCCGGCCGCGGTGAGCGCCAGCCCGGGCAGGCCGAGCGCGCGTGCGACGTGCCGCCGGTGGGCGACGGCGTCCTGGGGGAGCGGCACGCCGGCGGCTCGCAGGTCGGCCTCGGTCGGGTGCGGGGGCAGCGGGACGAACGTCGTCCAGCCGAACCCCGCGTAGTGCGGGCGCAGCGCCGAGCCGGTCACCCCGTCGGCGCGCAACGGCCAGAGCAGCACGACGACCGCGGCCAGGAACAGCGCGAGCCCCGCCGCCAGCGTCACGCGGATGACGGTTCGCATGGTCGGTCCTCCGCTCGGGCTGCGCGACCCTGCTCGGGCTCGGCGACAGTGTAGGCAGGGCGGAACGCAGAACCGACGCGAATCGGAATCGGCACCGGCCCTCTGCCGCCGGGCCCGGGACCGGTTGGGATGATGGCTCGGCAGGCGCACCGGGGAGGATCAGGAATGACCGAGCAGCAGCAGACCGATCTCGACGAGTGGCTGATCCGGGTCCGGCCGGGGGACGCTCCGATGACCGTCGAGCAGGCCCGGCAGCGGAGCCGGGAGTTGAACGCGCTCGCGCTGGCCCAGCTCGACCCGAAGCTGACGCCGGCCAGCCAGGCGGACAGCGGCATCGACTCGCCGCACGGCCCGCTGCCGATCCGGGTGCTGCGCCCCGCCGAGGACGCCGCGCCCCGGCCCACCGTGGTCTACTTCCACGGCGGCGGCTGGGTGGCCGGCGACCTCGACACCCACCTCGGCCACGCCCGCCGGATCAGCGTCCAGGCCGGCGCGGTGGTGGTGATGGTCGGTTACCGGCTGGCGCCGGAGCACCGGTTCCCGGCCGCGTTCGAGGACGCGGTGTTCGGCACCGAATGGGTGGCTGCCAACCTTGCCGGGCTCGGGGGCTCCGACACGCTGATCGTCGCCGGTGACAGCGCCGGTGGCCAGCTCGCCGCCTCGGTGGCGCTGGCCCGCCGGGACGCCGGCCAGCCGCTGGCCGCCCAGCTGCTGCTCTACCCGGTGACCGACGTGGCCGGCCGCTACACCGATTCCGACGTCAACACCGGCTACATGTCGCGCGGCCAGGCCCATCAGCGGTTCGGCCTGACGCTGGAGGGGATGACCGCGTTCGCCCACCACTACGTCGGCGCGGCGGACTCGGCCGACTGGCGGGTGTCCCCGATGCGCGCGGCGGACTTCACCGGGGTGGCACCGGCCGTCATCCACACCTCCACGCTGGACGTGCTGCGCACCGAGGGCAATTTCTACGCCGACCGGCTGCGCGAGGCCGGGGTCGAGGTGATCGCGCGGGAGTTCCCGTCGCTGAACCACTCCTACTTCGGCCTCGGCGGGGTGTCCGCGGTGGCCGACGCCGCGGCCGCCCAGGCCGCCGAGGACCTGCACGAGATCCTGCGCCGGGCCCGCTGATGCGCGCGCTGCTCACCTCGTCCGGGGTCACCAACGGCAGCATCCGGGACGCGCTGGTCGAGCTGCTGGGCAAGCCGATCGAGGAGTCGAACGCCCTGTTCGTCCCGACCGCCGTCTACCCGTTCCCGGGCGGTCCCGGCTTCGCCTGGCGCGCGCTCGCCGGCGAGGGTGCCCCGCAGCTGGCCGGATTGGGCTGGAGATCGCTGGGGATCCTGGAGCTGACCGCGCTGCCGAGCATCGACCGGGACGCCTGGCTGCCCTCGGTCCGCGACGCCGACGCGCTGCTGGTCTGGGGCGGTGACCCGCT
>DATJNU010000056.1:0-21022 GCA_035507775.1 Jatrophihabitans sp. | reverse complement strand
CTACCACAAGCTCCAGGAGAGCCTGACGGCGCAGGGCGTCGTCTTCCTGGACACCGACACGGCGCTGCGCGAGCACGAGGAGCTCTTCCGGGAGTACTTCGGGACGATCGTGCCGCAGAACGACAACAAGTTCGCCGCGCTGAACAGCGCCGTCTGGTCGGGCGGCTCGTTCATCTACGTGCCGAAGGGCGTCAGGATCGAACTGCCGCTCCAGGCCTACTTCCGCATCAACGCGGCGAACATGGGCCAGTTCGAGCGCACGCTGATCCTCGTCGACGAGGACGCCTACGTGCACTACGTCGAGGGCTGCACCGCGCCGATCTACTCGACCGACTCGCTGCACTCGGCCGTCGTCGAGATCGTCGTCAAGAAGGGCGGCCGCTGCCGCTACACCACGATCCAGAACTGGTCGACGAACGTCTACAACCTCGTCACCAAGCGCGCGGTCGCCCAGGAGGGCGCGACCATGGAGTGGGTCGACGGCAACATCGGCTCCAAGGTCACCATGAAGTACCCGGCGGTCTGGATGACCGGCGAGCACGCCAAGGGCGAGGTGCTCTCGATCGCCTTCGCCGGCGAGGGGCAGCACCAGGACGCGGGCGCAAAGATGGTGCACGCCGCCCCGAACACGTCCTCGACGATCATCTCCAAGTCGGTGGCGCGCGGCGGCGGCCGGACCTCCTACCGCGGTCTGGTCCAGGTCGAGCCGGGCGCCCACCACAGCCGGTCCACGGTCAAGTGCGACGCGCTGCTGGTCGACACGATCAGCCGGTCGGACACGTACCCGTACGTGGACGTGCGCGAGGACGACGTCGCGATGGGCCACGAGGCGACGGTGTCGAAGGTCAGCGACGACCAGCTCTTCTACCTGATGAGCCGGGGGCTGAGCGAGGACGAGGCGATGGCGATGATCGTCCGGGGCTTCGTCGAGCCGATCGCCCGGGAGCTGCCGATGGAGTACGCGCTGGAGCTGAACCGGTTGATCGAACTGCAGATGGAAGGCGCGGTAGGTTAAGAAGTGACGGCAATCTCGACAGAATCCCCCGCACGCGAGGCCACCGGCTCGCCGGCGGAGCGGTTCACCTCGTTCGACCCGGACGCGTTCGGCGTCCCCACCGGCCGGGAGGAGGACTGGCGGTTCACGCCGCTGCGCAACCTGCGGCCGCTGTTCCAGTCGTTCACCCCGGAGAACACCTTCGAGTTCCAGACCGAGTTGCCCGAGGGCGTCACGGTCAGCTTCGTCGGCCGTGACCACCCGCTGGTCGGCACCGCGGTGGTGCCGGCCGACCGGGTGAGCGCGCTGGTGGCGACGCACGCACCGGGTGTGGTGCTGGTGAGCATCCCGGCCGGTGCGGAGCCGGCCGAGCCGATCACGCTGCGCTCGATCGGCAAGCCGGGCCTGAACTACGGCCACTTCGTGATCGATGCCGGCGCCGGCTCGCGTGCGACGGTGGTGATGGACCACCTGGGCAGCGTGACCGTGGCCGCCAACGTGGAGAGCGTGCTCGGCGACGGTGCGCAGCTGAGCCTGGTCAGCGTGCAGGACTGGGACGCGGACACGGTGCACGTGGCCGCGCACGGGGCGCTGGTCGGCCGGGACGCCAGCTACCAGCACGTGACGGTGAACCTCGGCGGCGGGCTGGTGCGGCTCAACCCGACGGTGTCGTTCGCCGGCCCGGGCGGCAGCGCGCGGCTGTACGGCGTGTCGTTCTGCGGCGACGGCCAGCACCAGGAGAGCCGGCTGTACGTCGACCACTCCCAGCCGCACTGCAGCTCGGACGTGGTCTACAAGTCGGTGCTCGACGGCGACACGGCCCGCACGGTCTGGATCGGCGACGTCCGGATCCGGCCGGCCGCGATCGGCACGAGCACGTACGAGCTGAACCGGAACCTGCTGCTCTCCGACGGCGCCCGGGCCGACTCGGTGCCGAACCTGGAGATCGAGACCGGTGAGATCGCCGGCGCCGGGCATGCCAGCGCGACCGGCCGGTTCGACGACCTGCAGCTGTTCTACCTGCAGGCCCGGGGCATTCCCGCGGACGTCGCCCGGCGACTGGTGGTCCGCGGCTTCCTGGCCGACGTCGTCGAGCGGATCGGCGTTCCCGCCCTGCACGACCGGCTGATGGCCAGCATCGACGCCCGGCTGGGTGCCTCGCCGCTGGTCGCCGCCGTGGAGGACGGCGAGTGAGCGCTGGCACCCGGATCTGCTCGGTCGCCGAGCTCAGCGACAACAAGCCGTTGCGGGTCGAGCTCGCCGAACTCGACGTCGCAGTCGTGAAGGTGGGTGAGCGGATCTTCGCGATCGAGGACGTCTGCTCGCACGCCGAGGTGCCGCTCTCGGAGGGCGAGGTCACCGACTGCACCATCGAGTGCGAGCTGCACGGCTCGCGGTTCGACCTGCGTACCGGCAAGCCGACCGGGCCACCGGCCACCCGGGCCGTCCCGGTCTTCGACACCACCGTGGTCGACGGCGAGGTCTTCGCCGATCTCGACTCGCCCATCGACCTCGACGCGATAGAGGAGAAGTAGATGTCCACCCTGGAAATCCGCGACCTGCACGTGGCCGTGGAGGACACGCCCATCCTGAAGGGCGTGAACCTGACGGTGTCGTCGGGCCAGACGCACGCGATCATGGGCCCGAACGGCTCCGGCAAGTCGACGTTGGCGTACTCGATCGCCGGCCACCCGAAGTACACGGTGACCTCCGGCGAGGTGCTGCTGGACGGCGTGAACGTGCTGGAGCTGGCGGTGGACGAGCGCGCCCGGGCGGGCCTGTTCCTCGCCATGCAGTACCCGGTGGAGGTGCCGGGCGTGTCGGTGTCGAACTTCCTGCGGACCGCGGCGACCGCGGTTCGGGGCGAGGCGCCGAAGCTGCGTACCTGGGTCAAGGAGGTCAACACCGCCATGGCCGAGCTGGAGATGGACAGGTCCTTCGCCGAGCGCAACGTCAACGAGGGCTTCTCCGGCGGCGAGAAGAAGCGGCACGAGATCCTGCAGATGGCGCTGCTCAAGCCGAAGATCGCGATCCTGGACGAGACCGACTCCGGCCTCGACGTGGACGCGCTGCGGATCGTCAGCGAGGGCGTGAACCGGGTCCGGGAGACCGGCATCGGCACCCTGCTGATCACCCACTACACGCGGATCCTGCGCTACATCAAGCCGGATCACGTCCACGTGTTCTTCGACGGCCGGATCGTCGAGTCCGGCGGTGCGGAGCTGGCCGACAAGCTCGAGGCGAACGGCTACGCCGGCTACGGCGCGAACGAGCCCGCGTCCGTCTGATCGTTCTCGCCCGCGGCTGACCCGGGCTGATCTCGAAGGGAGCCACCCGGTGGCCTACGACGTCGAACGGATCCGGCGGGACTTTCCGATCCTGACCCGGCAGGTGCACGGCGTGCCGCTGGTGTACCTGGATTCGGCGAACACGTCGCAGAAGCCGCAGGTGGTGCTCGACACCCTGGACGAGTACTACCGGCTGCACAACGCGAACGTGGCCCGGGCGGTGCACACGCTCGGCTCCGAGGCGACCACGCTGTTCGAGGGGGCGCGGGACAAGGTCGCGGCGTTCCTCAACGCGCCGCGCCGCGACGAGGTGATCTTCACCAAGAACATCTCGGAGTCGCTGAACCTGCTGGCGTACTCGCTGTCGAACGCCAGCACCTTTCCGGGAGCCGAGAGGTTCCGGATCGGCCCGGGCGACAACGTCGTGGTCACCGAGATGGAGCACCACTCGAACCTGGTGCCCTGGCAGCTGCTCGCGCAGCGGACCGGGGCGGCGTTCCGCTACATCCCGATCGACGAGGACGGCCGGCTGGTCGACGCGGCGATCGACGAGCGGATCGACGAGCGGACGAAGGTCGTCTCGTTCGTGCACCAGTCCAACGCGCTGGGCACGGTGAACCCGGTGCGCCGGCTGGTCGACCGGGCCCGCGCGGTCGGGGCGATCTCGATCGTGGACGCCGCCCAGTCCGCGCCGCACCGGCCGCTGGACGTGCAGGAGCTCGGTGCCGACTTCGTCGGCTTCACCGGGCACAAGCTGTACGGCCCGACCGGGGTCGGAGTGCTCTGGGGCCGGTACGAGTTGCTGGCCGAGCTGCCGCCGTTCCTGGGCGGTGGCGAGATGATCGAGACCGTGGACCTGTCCGGCACGACGTACGCGGCGCCACCGCACCGGTTCGAGGCCGGCACCCCGATGATCGCCGAGGCGATCGGGCTGGGCGCGGCGATCGACTACGTGACCGGGATCGGCATGGCCGAGATCCAGCGGCACGAGGAGGCGTTGACCGGCTATGCCCTGGACGCACTGGGCACGGTGCCCGGGCTGAAGGTGATCGGGCCGGCCGAGCCGGTGGACCGGGGGGCGACGATCTCCTTCGTCGTCAAGGGGATCCACCCGCACGACGTGAGCCAGCTGCTGGACGAGCAGGGCATCGCGGTGCGGGCCGGGCACCATTGCGCGCGCCCGGTCTGCGTCCGGTACGGGGTGCCGGCGACCACCCGGGCCTCGTTCGGTATGTACACGACGACCGCCGAGATCGACGCGCTGGTGGCGGGCCTGGCTCGGGTGCAGGAGATGTTCGGATGAGTGCGTGTTGGCGAGCAGGGACGGGAGGCGGCGCATGAGCCTGTCGATGGATTCGATGTACCAGCAGATCATCCTCGACCACTACAAGAACCCGCAGCACCGCGGTGAGATCGAGCCCTTCGACGCCGAGGTACACCACGTGAACCCGACCTGCGGCGACGAGGTGACGCTGCGGGTGCGGCTGGCCGACGGCGAGATCGCCGAACTCGGCTGGGTGGGGGAGGGCTGCTCGATCAGCCAGGCCTCCACCTCGGTGATGAGTGACCTGGTGGTCGGCTCGTCGATCGAGGATGCGCTGCAGCTACAGGAGAAGTTCCTGGAGCTGATGCAGTCGCAGGGTCAGGCGGAGCTGTCCGAGGGGGAGGCCGAGGCACTGGAGGACGCGGTCGCGTTCGAGGGTGTCTCGAAGTACCCGGCGCGGGTGAAGTGCGCCCTGCTGGGCTGGATGGCGATGAAGTCGGCAGTGGCCGAGGCGACCGGGAGCGCGTCCGGGGCGGACGAGCGCGACAATGTCGATCGTGACGTAGAGAAGAGCGTGGAACTGTGACCGAAGCTGACACCTTGCCGAAGCCGTCCCGGGACGATGTCGAAGAGGCGCTGCGCGATGTGGTGGACCCGGAGCTGGGCATCAACGTCGTCGACCTCGGGCTGGTGTACGGGCTGGACATCGCCGAGGACGCCACCGTCACCGTCGACATGACGCTGACCTCGGCGGCTTGCCCGCTCACCGACGAGATCGAGGAGCAGGCCCAGATCGCGTTGACCGGCGGACCGAAGCCGCTGGCCACCGGAGTGAAGATCAACTGGGTCTGGATGCCGCCGTGGGGCCCGGACAAGATCACCGACGATGGCCGCGAGCAGCTGCGGGCACTGGGTTTCAACGTCTGAGACTGCCTACCCGGCCCGTCGACGCTAACCTGCGACCGCGTCGCTACGCCGGATTGTCGTTAAGCCGCATTGTCCTTAAGCCGCATTGTCCTTAAGCCGGATTGTCGTTAAGCCGCATTGTCCTTAAGCCGCATTGTCGTTAACCGGCATCGTCACCATCGACTTGCGACGCCTGGTCATCGGGGCTGCCTGACCGCGGCCGCGGCCGGCCTCTTCGCAGCCAGGGTGGCCCGCCACCGCGGTAGCGGTGCCCGGTGGCCGTCTGCCAGACGAAGGTTCCGTCCCTGGTGTGCCGGTAGCTCCAGCCCGTCCCGGCCTTGGCCTGGTTGTGCCGGCGGCAAGCCAGCGCACCGTTGGCGCGGGTGGTCGGGCCACCGGCAGCGAACGGGGCGATGTGGTCGTATTCGCAGCGGTATCCAGGCTGGTTGCAGGTGGGAAAGGCGCACCGGTCGTCGCGGGCCGACACGAAATCGCGCAGCCGCTGCGATGGCCGGTACCGGTCCGGGCTGAGGTCGAGCAGCGCTCCGGTGTCCGGGTCGGTGAGCAGCCGGCGCCAGGTGCCGGACTCGTCAGCGGCCAGTCGCCGCGCCGCCCCGGCGGTGATCGGGCCGTAGCCGGTGAGGTGCGCCGGCTCGTCGTCCAGCCCGAGGAGGGTGTCGGCGGCAACCGTGACCTGGATGGCGGGCCGCCGGCCACGGGGCTTCGGCACCGACTCCGGCGTCAGCCCCGCCAGCATCCCGTCGACGAACAGGTCCGCCCGGCGCTGATCGAGAGTGCGCGGGTCCGTCGCGGGCAGGAGGGTTGCCCCGGCGGTCAGCCTGGTGTGCAGTAGCTGCGCTTCCGGGGCCGGCAGGTACGCGGTCAGCCAGGCCATTCCGTCGTCGTCGGCGGTCACCGCCACGCAGCGATCGGCGACCGCCGCCTGGTGCCGCTGCTCCGCGGTCGACGGGTCGCGCGCCAGCACGGCGCGCCGCACGACCTGCCGGAACTGCGGCACCGTGTACGTGCTGCCGTCACGGACTATCGGCGCCAGCACGGACTGCTCGTAGTCGGCGACCAGGCCGGGCTCATCGGGCAGCCGCCAGCTCCCCTCTGCCACCACCTGGGCATGCCCGGCGGAGAGCCGGCCCGCTGCCAGAGCCGCCATGGTGGCGGGGAGATCCTGTCGTAGCGTGCTGGCCTCGGCCAGCATCCGCTGCGCCGATCGCCCGGAGATCTGCAGCACCAGGGACACCGATTCCTCCGCCAGCCGCCGGTCGGAACGGTCCGCCTCGGCGATGGCAGCCACCACGCGCAACTTCGCCGCAGCCAACCACCGGCACTGCTCTTCGAGGACTGTGAGCAGGTCTACCTGCTCCGATTCGGACAGTGCGGAGGGCTCCACCGCGACCAGCGTCGCGCTGTCGCGTTCCGGCGGGCGCTGGCCGAGAGCGGCCGCCAGCGACCCGGCAGCAGCCGAACCCGCAGCAGCAGCGACCGACCCAGCAGCAGCGTGGTCGCCATCGGCAGGCCCGTCGTTCATGGCCCCGACTCTAGAAAGCAGGGACGACACGGGATCGCCTTTGTCCACAGGCCTGACCGCGCCGGCCGGTGTCATCCACAACCCCGGCCGGCACCGGCACAACCGGATCCGCCCGTGCGGTAGCCTGGTCGCCGTGGCCACCGTCCGGGATTGACCGAGCAATCTGACCCGTCACCCCGACAAGACCGGAAAGCCTTCATGATCACCGCCACTGACCTGGAACTGCGCGCGGGCGCGCGCATCCTGCTCGAACCCACCACCCTCCGCGTGCAGCCCGGCGACCGGATCGGCCTGGTCGGGCGCAACGGCGCGGGCAAGACCACCAGCCTCAAGGTCCTCGCGGGCGAGACGCTGCCACACGCCGGACAGGTGAGCAGCAACTCGCCGATCGGCTACCTGCCACAGGACCCGCGCACCGGCGACCTCGAGCAGACCGCCGCCGACCGCGTGCTGTCCGCACGCGGCCTCGACACGATCCTGCACGAGCTCACCGCCCTCGGGCAGCGGCTGGCCGAGGAGCATGAGGACGAGTCGCTGGTCCGCCGGTACGGCCAGCTGGAGGAGCGGTTCTCCGCGCTCGGCGGGTACGCGGCCGAGGCCGAGGCCGCCCGCATCTGCTCCCACCTCGGGTTGCCCGAACGGGTGCTGGGCCAGCCGCTCGGCACCCTCTCCGGCGGCCAGCGCCGCCGGATCGAGCTGGCCCGGATCCTGTTCGCCGACTCGGCCGGCGAGCCGACCACGATGCTGCTCGATGAGCCGACCAACCACCTCGACGCCGACTCGATCACCTGGCTGCGCGACTTCCTCAAGGGCCACCGCGGCGGCCTGATCGTGATCAGCCACGACGTCGAACTGCTCGACGCGGTCGTCAACAAGGTCTGGTACCTCGACGCCAACCGCGCGAACGTCGACGTCTACAACGTCGGCTGGAAGACCTACCTGAAGCAGCGCGAGGCCGACGAGAAGCGCCGGCACCGCGAGCGTGCCAACGCCGAGCGCAAGATCGACCAGCTGCGCGGCCAGGCCGACAAGATGCGGGCCAAGGCCACCAAGGCCAAAGCGGCGCAGCAGATGCTGCGGCGGGCCGATGCGCTCAACGCCGGCATGGCCGAGCTGCGGGTGCACGACAAGGTCGCCAAGCTCCGCTTCCCCGATCCGGCGCCGTGCGGGCGCACCCCGCTCACCGCGGAGGGCCTGTCGAAGTCGTACGGCTCGCTCGAGGTCTTCACCGACGTCGACCTGGCCATCGACCGCGGCACCCGGGTGGTCGTGCTCGGCCTGAACGGCGCCGGCAAGACCACCCTGCTGCGGCTGCTGGCCGGGCAGGAACCGGCCGACACCGGCGAGGTCACCCCCGGCCACGGCCTGCGGCTGGGTTACTACGCCCAGGAGCACGAGACGCTCGACACCGAGCGGACGGTGCTGGAGAACATGCGGACGGCGGCGCCGGACCCGGCCGACCTGCAACTGCGCAGCACCCTCGGCGCGTTCCTGTTCTCCGGCGAGGACGTCGACAAGCCGGCCGGGGTGCTCTCCGGCGGCGAGAAGACCCGGCTGGCGCTGGCGATGCTGGTCACCAGTGCCGCGAACGTGCTGCTGCTCGACGAGCCGACGAACAACCTCGACCCGGCCAGCCGCGAGCAGGTGCTCGACGCGCTGCGCCGCTACACCGGTTCCATCGTGCTGGTCACGCATGACGAGGGCGCCGTCGAAGCCCTCAATCCGGACAAGGTGATTCTGCTTCCGGACGGGGTCGAGGACAGCTGGAGCGCCGACCTCGCCGACCTCATCGCACTCGCCTGATCTTCTGCCGCCCGCGGTATTGCTTTGGCCTGCACCAGCGGTTAGGAAGGTCTCGACAGATACGCCTCCTGTCGGGAGCTGCTGGGCGGTGCAGCATTCCCGAGCACTTGCCGGGTCATGGACGACCCGGGTTTCCACGCATTGGTGCCGTGTTACCTACCAGAGAGGAACTGACGGTGGCCGATCTGAAGAAGGGTGCCCGGATCACGGGGTCCGAGCGGAGCAAGCTGGCGATCGAGGTCAAGAAGCAGTACGAGAAGGGGCAGAGCATCCGCGAACTCGCGGACAGCCATAATCGCTCGTACGGATTCATCCACCGCCTGCTGAGCGAGAACGACGTCTCGCTCCGCGGACGCGGCGGTGCGACGCGCGGAAAGAGGAAATAACACTGAGTTCCGAGACCAGCCCCACGGGCGTCGAGGTGCCGGCGGCCGCGGGGTTCCGGCTCGCCGTGTCCGGCGACGGCACGGTGGCCACGATAAGCCTGAATCAACCGGACATCCGCAACGCCCAGAACCCGCACACCTGGACCTGGCTGGTCACCGCGGTGAACCAGCTGCCCGGCACGGTGCGGGTGCTCGTGCTGCGCGGCGACGGGCCGTCGTTCTCGGCCGGCCTGGACCGGCGGATGATGACCGCCGAGGGCATCCCCGGGGCGCCGACCCTGGCCGAGCTGGCGGGACTGCCACCGGAGCAGGCCAGCGCCCGGATCGCCGGCTTCCAGGAGGCGTTCGGGGTGTTCACCCGGCCCGGCCTGGTCAGCATCGCGCTGGTGCAGGGGCACGCGGTGGGCGCGGGCTTCCAGCTCACGCTCGGCTGTGACGTCCGGATCGCCGCCGACGACGCCCAGTTCACGATGGCCGAGGTGAGCCTGGGCCTGGTGCCCGATCTCGGCGGCACCAAGCGGCTGGTCGAGCTGGTCGGCTACTCCCGGGCGGCGCTGATCTGCCTCACCGGCCAGCGGGTCGGTGCCGCCGAGGCCGAGCGGATCGGCCTGGTCAGCGCGGTGGTCCCGGCCGCGGAGCTCGACGCGGCCGGGGCACAGTTCGTCGAGCGGATCCGGTCGCTGCCGAGGGAGGCCGTCACCGAGATCAAGGCGCTGCTGCTGGCCGCCGGCGGCCGCGGCCAGGCCGAGCAGGAACGGGCCGAACGCGAGGCCCAGCACCGGCAGCTGCGGCTGCTGGCCGGCCTGACAGCCGAGGACGAACCTGCCGAGGACGAACCTGCCGCGGACGAACCTGCCGCGGACGAGCCGGCGCCTACCCGAACCAGCGGCGCCGGATGACCCACCCGGGCGGCCACTGGGCCGTCATGCGCTCGATGCGCCGCGACCCGGCGATGGCCAAGGGACTGCGCAAGGGGACGGCCCGGCGGGTGGTCTCCTTCGCCCGGCCGTACCGCTGGATCCTGCTGGCGTTCCTGGCCGTCGTCATCGCCGACGCGCTGATCGGGGTGGCCACCCCGGTGCTGGCCGGCCGGGTGGTCAACGAGATCACCCGGCACGGGCAGGTGCGCACGGTGGCCTGGATCGCCGGCATCATCGCCGGGTTGGCGGTGATCGACGCCGGCCTGTCGCTGGCCCAGCGCTGGTACTCGTCCCGGATCGGCGAGGGCCTGATCTTCGACATGCGTACCGCCGTCTTCGACCACGTGCAGACCATGCCGCTGGCGTTCTTCACCCGCACCCAGACCGGCGCCCTGGTCAGCCGGCTCAACTCCGACGTGCTCGGCGCGCAGCAGGCCTTCACCAGCACCCTGTCCGGCCTGGTCAGCAACGCGGTGAGCCTGGTGCTCACCGCGACGGTGATGTTCACTCTGTCGTGGCAGATCACCCTGCTGGCGCTGGTGCTGCTGCCGCTCTTCGTGCTGCCGGCCCGGCGGATCGGCACCCAGCTGCAGGAGATCACCCGGGAGTCCTACCAGCTGAACGCCTCGATGAACGCCACCATGACCGAGCGGTTCAACGTGGCCGGTGCCCTGCTGGTGAAGCTCTTCGGCAAGGCGCCGGCCGAGTCGGCCTCGTTCAGCTCCCGGGCCGGCCGGGTGCGCGACATCGGAGTGCGCTCGGCGATGTACGGCCGGGTGCTCTTCGCCGCGCTCACCCTGGTCGCCGCGCTCGCGCAGGCGCTGGTCTACGGCCTGGGCGGTTACTACGCGCTGACCGGGCGGCTCTCGACCGGCACCGTGGTGACGCTGGCCCTGCTGCTGTCCCGGCTGTACGGGCCGCTGACCGCGCTGTCCAACGCCCGGGTGGACGTGATGAGCGCGCTGGTCAGCTTCGACCGGGTCTTCGAGGTGCTCGACCTGGCGCCGCTGATCGCCGACGCCCCGGACGCGCAGCCGCTCGGGCCGCTGGACTCGGCGACCGCGACCGTGGAGTTCGACGACGTCCGGTTCTCCTATCCGAGCGCGGCCGAGGTGTCGCTGGCCTCGCTGGAGGACGTCGCGGTGCTCGACCGGGGCGCCGGGGCCGAGGTGCTCAAGGGCGTCACCTTCACCGCCGAGCCCGGCCAGCTGGTCGCGCTGGTCGGCCCGTCCGGGGCCGGCAAGACGACCATCAGCCAGCTGGTGCCGCGCATCTACGACGTCCGTTCGGGCGCGGTGCGGGTCGGCGGCCGGGACGTCCGGGCGGTCACCCAGGACTCGCTGCGCGACGCGATCGGGGTGGTCAGCCAGGACGCACACCTGTTCCACGACACGATCGCGGCGAACCTGCGCTACGCCCGGCCCGGCGCCACCGACGACGAGCTGTGGCAGGCGCTGGCCGCCGCCGACATCGCCGACACGGTGGCCGCCCTGCCCGAGCGGCTGAACACGGTGGTGGGGGACCGGGGCTACCGGCTGTCCGGGGGTGAGAAGCAGCGCGTCGCGATCGCCCGGCTGCTGCTCAAGGCGCCGCCGATCGTGATCCTCGACGAGGCCACCGCGCACCTGGACTCCGAGAGCGAGCAGCACGTGCAGAACGCGCTCGCCGTCGCGCTGCGCGGCCGGACCTCCCTGGTCATCGCGCACCGGCTCTCCACCATCCGGGCCGCCGACCTGGTGCTGGTGGTCGAGGCGGGGCGGATCGTGCAGTCCGGCACCCACGAGGAACTGATGCGGGCCGGCGGCCTGTACGCCGAGCTCTACCGCACCCAGTTCGCGCCGGGGCGCCAGCACCCCGGCGAGCTGGTCCCGACTGCGGGCGCTCAGTTCGCCAGCGAGACCGGCAGCGAGTCGGGGGCGTCCAGCAACTCCTGAAACGCCAGCTCGGCCGCGCCGATCAGCGCCGACTCCTGGCCGAGGCCGGGCAGCAGCAGCTTCACACCGGACCGGGAGGCCGACATCGCCCGCCGGTCGAGTTCGGTCTCGACGGTGCGGCGTTCCAGCCGGACGACCTCGGCCAGCGAGCCGCCGACCACGATCGCCTGCGGGTTGAAGCAGTTCACCAGGTTGGCCAGGCTGCGCCCGAGCCACATCGCGACGGTGCACACCGCCTGCCGCGCCACCGGGTCGCCGGCCGCGGCCTCGATGAACACCGTGTCCACCGCGCGCGCCCCGTGCCCCTCGGTCACCCCCGCCGCCCGCAGCAGCGCGTGCTCACCGATGTAGGTCTCGATGCAGCCGGTGCTGCCGCAGTGGCAGGGCGGGCCGTCCGGGTTGATCGTCATGTGCCCGATCTCGCCGGCGTACCCGCCGCTGCCGTGCAGCTGGGTGCCCTCGCTGATGATGCCGGCACCGACGCCGACGCTGCCGTTGAGATAGACCAGGTGGTCGTACCCGGTTGCCGCGCCGCGCTGGTGCTCGGCCAGCGCGCCCAGGTCGGCGTCGTTGCCGATCTGGACGTTCACGTCGCCACCGAACCGCGCCGAGAGGCTGTCGGCGAACGGCACCGCGCGCCAGTTCAGGTTCGGCGCGTGGTCGACGAAGCCGTCCCGGCGGCGCACGGTGCCCGGGATGGACACGCCCACCCCGACCGGCGCCCCGCCACCGGGCCGGCGCCGGCCCAGCCACTCGGCGTCGCCGACGATCTGGTCGATCACCGCCTCCGGCCGGCGGGCCGCGCCGTCGATGGCCACCTGCCGGCGCTCGTGCACCACCCCGCCCAGCCCGACTGTCGCGGTCACGATCCGCTCGACCGCGACGTCCACCGCCAGCACGTACGGCCCGTCCGGCCGCGGCGCGACCAGGTGCGACGGCCGTCCCGCCCGGTCGCGGCCGGACGGCACGTACTCGCTGACCAGGCCGAGCGCCACCAGGTCGGAGACCAGTGCCCCGATGGTGCTCCGGTTCAGCCCGGTGGCCGCGGTGAGCTCGGCCCGGGTCAGCTCGCCGTGCTGGTGGATGTGCCGCAGCAGCAGGCTGAGGTTGTGCCGGCGGATCTCTTCCGGTCGCACCGCCAGTCGCCTGGCCACCGTGCGATCCCTTCCCGGATCCGGCCGGTCAGCCGAGGCCAGCGGCGCCGGCCCGGCGCCGGGACAGCGCGTCCACCGCGGCGGCCAGCAGCAGCACGGCACCGGTCACGATGTACTGGATCGAGTCCCGGTTGTTGCCCTGCACGAGGTCGGCCATGCCGTTCGCAATCACCGCGACCACCAGGCCGCCGATGATCGCGTCAGCCGGCCGGCCCCGGCCGCCGAAGAGGCTGGTGCCGCCGATGACAGCCGCGCCGACCGCCAGCAGCAGGGTGTTGCCGCCACCGGTGTTCGCGTCCACCGAGTGGGTGTTCGAGGCCAGCAGCACGCCGCCGATGGCCGCCATGAACGAGCTGATCACGAACACCGAGATGCGCACCCGGTCGGTCCGGATGCCGGCCCGGCGAGCGGCCTCGGTGTTGCCGCCGACCGCGTAGACGTGCCGGCCGTACCGGGTGCGGCTGAGCACGAAGCTCCACACCACGAAGAAGAAACCGATCTCCAGCACCACCCACGGCACGCCCTGCAGCGCCGGCGGCTTGACCAGCACCAGCTGGCCGCCCTGGTTGACCAGCTGGCTGCCGCCGGAACCGCCGCGGTTGAGGTTGAGCAGGTACACCGCGACCGCCAGCAGCACCGCCAGCGCGGCGACCTTCACCGCGACCAGCGGGACCGGCTCGGCGATCAGGCCCGCGCTGCGCCGGGAGGTCATCTGACGCACCTTGACCAGCGCGTAGCCGACCACGGCGACGACCGCCAGCACCCAGCCCAGCCACGGCTCCATCTGCCCGTTGTAGAGGTTGGTGATGAAGCTGTCGGTGATCGAGATGTTGCCGTGCGCACCGGCCCCGTTGAGCACGAAGAACAGCGTGACGCCCTGGAAGGCCAGGAACAGTGCCAGCGTCACCACGAACGAGGGGATGCGCACCTTGGCGCACAGCCAGCCGGTGCCGAGACCGATCACCAGGCCGCAGACCAGCGCGGCGCCGATCGCGAACGGCCACGACCAGCCGTACCCGACCGACAGTCGCGCCATCAGGGTGGCGCACACGCCGGCCGCGGTGCCGGCGGCCAGGTCGATCTCGCCGAGCAGCAGGACGAAGACCAGTCCCATCGCGATGAAGATGGTGGGGGAGGACTGCTTGAGCAGGTCGGAGAAGTTGGCCAGCGAGCCGAACTGCGGGTGCAGGATCCAGAACACGATCACCAGCACGATCAGGCCGGAGACGGCCGGCAGCGAGCCCATGTCGCCGCTGCGGACCCGCTGCCGGTACGTGCGGAAGTAGGCGCCGAGGCCGCCCTCGATCGGTGCGGTCGAGGCGACCGAGGCCAGGTCGGCGGGGACGTGCGCCGACTCGTCGGAGCTGGTCGGGTGGGACTCGGGGGTCACGCTCGAGGTCGTCATGTCACACCGCTCCTGCGGTCGCGTTGGTGGCGGGCAGCCCGATGTCACCGGTGCGCCCGGTGGTGATCAGCTCGACGAGCTGCTGCTGGTCGACGTCCTTGCGGTCGACGATCGCCGCCATCTGGCCGAGGTAGAGCACCGCGATCCGGTCGGCGACCTGCAGCACGTCGTTCATGTTGTGGCTGATCAGCACCACCGCGATGCCCTGGTCGGCGAGTCGGCGCACCAGTTCGAGCACCTGCGCGGTCTGGGCGACGCCCAGGGCCGCGGTCGGCTCGTCGAGCAGCACGACCTTCGACTGCCACAGCACGGACTTCGCGATCGCGACGGTCTGCCGCTGGCCACCGGAGAGGCTGGAGACGCGCTGGCGCACCGACTTCACGGTGCGTACGGAGAGCGACTTCAGCGCACCGGCCGCGGCCTTCTCCATCGCGATCTCGTCCAGCACGACGCGGCCGTGGGTCTCGCGGCCGAGGAACATGTTCTGCACGATGTCGAGGTTGTCGCAGAGCGCCAGGTCCTGGTAGACGATCTCGATGCCGAGGTCGGCTGCCTGCCGGGGGCTGTGCACGTGCACCTGCTTGCCCTCGAAGGTGTAGTCGCCGGAGTCGATGCTGTACGAGCCGCCGATGCACTTGACGAGGGTCGATTTGCCCGCGCCGTTGTCGCCGACCAAGGCGGTGACCTGCCCGGCGTAGGCGTCGAAATCCACCTTGCGCAGCACGTCGACGGGTCCGAAACTCTTGTCGATCGACCTCAGGCTGAGTGTCGGTTCGGCCATGGCTCCTCCTCGGCTCCGCTCGGGAGCCCTCACGTGGCTGGCCCTGCTGCGTGATATCGCGGGCCCGGATGACGCCAGCGGGTCGCCGGCTGGGTACTGCGGCTGTCGATAGGCGGGCCTATCGGTAAGCAGATGGGGCGGCGAGCCTGGCTCGCCGCCCCACCGCTGGACCTACTGGACGCCGTTCTGCGTGCAGAGCGCGGCGTAGCTGCCGGTGCAGACCTGCGACTTCGGGGTGTAGTTGTCGTTGATCGGCTCGGCGACGTTGGACTTGGTGATCGGGATCGGGGTAGCCAGGATGGCCGGCACGTCCTGCCCGGTCTGGGTGTCCTTGATGGTGCCGGTGGTGGTCGGCTTCTGGCCGTTCACGATCTGGGCCATCGCGTCGACGGCCGGGATGGCCTCCTTGCTCGACGGCTTGTAGATGGTGAAGCACTGGTCACCGGACATGATGTTCTGCAGGCCCTGCGCGGTCGCGTCCTGGCCGGACACGGCGACCTTGCCGTTCAGCTTCTGGTTCTTCAGCGCGGCGATGACGGAGTTCGCCATGCCGTCGTTGGCCACCATGACCGCGTTCAGGTTCGGGTTCTTGCGCAGCATCGCGGTGAAGGTGGTGCCGGCGGTGGCGTTGTCCCACTTGGCGATCGACTGGTCGTCGACCTTCTTCCAGCCGGCCTGCTTGGACAGCACGCCGTCGTAGCCCTGCTTGAACAGGGTGGCGTTGTTGTCGGTCGGCGCCCCGTTGACGTCGACGTAGGTGACCGAGCTCTTGCCGGCGACCTGCGGGCACTTGGTCAGCGCGGTGCCCTGGGCGGTGCCGACCGCGACGTTGTCGAAGGAGATGTAGAGCGCGGCCTTGCCGCCGAGGGTCAGCCGGTCGTAGTCGATGGTGGTGATGCCCTTGCCCTGGGCCTCCTGCTCGATCGCGGCACCGGACGCGGAGTCCAGGTTCGTGATCATCAGGACCTTGATGCCGTTGCTCTCCATGCTCTCGGCGATGGTCTTCATCTTGCCGGCGTCGTTCTGAGCGTTCTGGATGTCACAGCTCAGGTTGACCTTCTGGCACTCGGCCTTCAGCGCGTCCGGGTCGGAGGTGACCCAGCGCTGGGAGGACTGGGTGTCGGGAAGGATGATGCCGACCTTGGCGCCCTTGCCGTCCAGGGTGCCGGAGCCGGAGGAGCTGCTGGCGCTGTTCGAACCGGCCGGTGCCGAGCTCGACGTGGAACTCTTGCTCGAGGAACACGCGCTCACCGCGAGGGCCGCCGCTGCCCCAACGACGATGAGGCCAAGTGCGCTCTTGCGCATGGGCATTGCCGCCTTTCCCAATGTGCGATCCGCTCGGTAGTTGCCGTGCGAACTGCTGAATGTTGTCGGCGGGAACATATCTCTGAATTAGCCTGCTGGCAAAGACCCCGACATCGAGTCGTTACACCGGGTTCGACCTCGAAAGCCTTTTCAGGCCAGCGCAAAGCCCGCGTAACGCTGCCAGATGTGACACAGCGCGCCCTGCCACCGTTCGGCGAACGGGCCGGCAGGGCGCGCTGGTGCGGGCGGGGAGGAGCGGAACCCCGCCCGGTCAGATGAGCGAGCGGAGCACGTACTGCATGATGCCGCCGTGCCGGTAGTAGTCGGCCTCGCCGGGCGTGTCGATGCGGACGGTCGCGGTGAACGTCCACGGCTCACCGCCGCCGACCGCGGTGGCCCGCACCTCGACCTCGTTGGGGATCCGGCCGGCGCCGTCGGCTGAATCGTTGAGGCCGGTGATGCCGACGATGTCGAAGGTCTCGGCACCGGTCAGGCCGAGGGTCTCGGCGTTCTCGCCCTTCGGGTACTGCAGCGGCAGGACGCCCATGCCGATCAGGTTCGATCGGTGGATCCGCTCGTACGACTCGGCGATCACCGCCCGGACGCCGAGCAGCGCGGTGCCCTTGGCGGCCCAGTCGCGCGAGGAGCCGGAGCCGTACTCCTTGCCGGCCAGCACCACCAGCGGGGTGCCGGCGGCCGCGTAGTTCTCCGAGGCCTCGTACACCGTGGTCACCGGGGCGTCCTCGCCCTCACCTGCGGTGAAGTCCCGGGTGACGCCGCCCTCGGTTCCCGGTGCGATCTGGTTGCGCAGCCGGATGTTGGCGAACGTGCCGCGGATCATCACCTCGTGGTTGCCGCGCCGGGAGCCGTAGGAGTTGAAGTCCTTGCGCTGCACGCCGTGCTCGGCCAGGTACTTCCCGGCGGGGGAGTCGCCCCGGATCGAGCCGGCCGGGCTGATGTGGTCGGTGGTCACCGAGTCGCCGAGCTTGAGCAGCACCCGGGCACCGGCGATGTCGGTGACCGGGGACGGCTGCTGCGCCATGCCCTCGAAGTACGGGGGCTTGCGGACGTAGGTCGACTCGCCGTCCCAGGTGAAGGTCTGGCCTTCGGGGGTGGGCAGCGACTGCCACCGCTCGTCGCCGGCGAAGACGTCGGCGTAGTCGGAGCTGAACATCTCGCTGGTGATGCAGGACGCCACCACCTCCTCGATCTCGGCGGTACTCGGCCAGATGTCGGCCAGGAACACGTCGTTGCCGTCCTCGTCCCGGCCCAGCGGCTCGTGGTAGAGGTCGACGTCCATCGAGCCCGCCAGCGCGTAGGCGACCACCAGCGGCGGCGAGGCGAGGTAGTTCATCTTGATGTCCGGGTTGATCCGGCCCTCGAAGTTGCGGTTGCCCGACAGCACCGCGGCCACCGCCAGATCGGCGTCGTTCACCGCCTGCGAGACCTCCGCGATCAGCGGGCCGGAGTTGCCGATGCAGGTGGTGCAGCCGTAGCCGACCAGGTTGAACCCGAGCTTGTCCAGGTACGGGGTGAGGCCGGCCCGCTCGTAGTAGTCGCTGACCACCTTGGAGCCGGGCGCCAGGCTGGTCTTGACCCACGGCTTGCGGGTCAGGCCCTTCTCGACCGCCTTCTTGGCCAGCAGCGCCGCGCCGATCATCACCGACGGGTTGGAGGTGTTGGTGCAGGAGGTGATCGCGGCGATCGTGACCGCGCCGTGGTCCAGTTCGAACTCGGTGCCGTCGGCCAGCCGGACGTGCGTCGGCGAGCTAGGCCGGCCGCCGTCGGCCGGGCGCAGCGAGAGCAGCCGGTTCGGCGCCGGCTCGGTGCCGCCACCGTTCGAGCTCGGGGCGTCGCTGGCCGGGAAGGTCTCGGCTACCGACTCGTCGTAACCCTGCTGGCCGTTCGCGCCGTCGGAGACGTAGGCGCCCAGCGCCTCGCGGAAGGCGGTCTTGGCGTCGGTCAGCGCCACCCGGTCCTGCGGTCGCTTCGGGCCGGCCAGCGACGGCACCACGGTGGAGACGTCCAGCTCCAGGTACTCGGAGTACTCGGCCTCGGCCCGCGGGTCGTGCCAGAGGCCCTGGGCCTTGGCGTAGGCCTCGACCAGCGCGATCTGCTCCGCGCCGCGGCCGGTCAGCTGCAGGTAGCGGGTGGTCTCCTCGTCGATCGGGAACACCGCGATGGTGGAACCGTATTCGGGGCTCATGTTGCCGATGGTGGCGCGGTTGGCCAGCGGGATCGCCGAGACGCCGGTGCCGTAGAACTCGACGAACTTGCCCACCACGCCGTGCTCGCGCAGCATCTCGGTGATGGTGAGCACCAGGTCGGTCGCGGTGGCGCCCTCCGGCAGCTCGCCGGTCAGCTTGAAGCCGACCACGCGCGGGATGAGCATCGACACCGGCTGGCCGAGCATGGCCGCCTCGGCCTCGATGCCGCCGACGCCCCAGCCGACCACGCCCAGGCCGTTGACCATCGTGGTGTGCGAGTCGGTGCCGACCACCGTGTCCGGGTAGGCGACCTTCTCCCGCTCGCCGGCGCCGTTGTCCACCTCCCGGCCGAAGACCACCCGGGCCAGGTGCTCGATGTTGACCTGGTGGACGATGCCGGTGCCCGGTGGCACCACCTTGAACTCGTCGAACGCGGTCTGGCCCCAGCGCAGGAACTGGTAGCGCTCGCGGTTGCGCTCGTACTCCAGTTCGACGTTGCCGGCGAAGGCGTCCGGGCCGCCGAACAGGTCGGCGATCACGGAGTGGTCGATCACCAGCTCGGCGGGAGCCAGCGGGTTGATCCTGGCCGGGTCGCCGCCCAGCTCGGCCACCGCCTCGCGCATGGTGGCCAGGTCGACCACGGCCGGCACGCCGGTGAAGTCCTGCATCACCACCCGGGCCGGGCTGAACTGGATCTCGGTGCTCGGCTCGGCGTTCGGGTTCCAGCCGGCGACCGCCTGGATCTGCTCGGCGGTGACGTTGCTGCCGTCCTCGGTGCGCAGCAGGTTCTCCAGCAACACCTTGAGGCTGTAGGGCAGCTTCTCGCTGCCGGGCACCTTGTCGATGCGGTAGTAGGCGAAGCTGTCGCCGCCGACCTGCAACTGGTCCTTGGCGTCGAAACTGTTGGGATTCCGAGCGGGCACGTCAACTCCTCATCGAGAACGAGTGGCTGTCCTCATTCTTCCGCATGCCCGCCGCCTCCCTCCGGCCGGTGGCACCGCGGCGGCCGGGCCGCCGAACCGCTCAGGGCATGCCGGTTCCGGCCGATGGTGGGAGGTCCGGCTGGTGTCGGTGAGGTTGCTGATACCTATGAGACTGGCGTGACTGCTGGCGCTGGTGGGGTTTTGCTGGCAAGCTGTCCAACCGGCCAAGCCGTCCGACCGGCGTCGGCAGATCAGAGGGGTATCGCAGTGGTGCGAAAGGCTGAACACGCGGGCCGGCCCAAGAGACGAACGCTGACCCGGCTCACCGCCTGCGGCGTGACGGCGGCGTCGCTGGCGCTGTGCCTCAGCGCCACCCCGTCCCAGGCCGCGCCCAAGCCGCCGCCGAACCCGTCCGACCAGCAGCTGTCCCAGGCCGCCCAGCAGAAGCGCTCGCTGGCCCAGGCCGTCGGGGTGCTGTCCGCCCAGATCGCCCAGGCCCAGTCCCGGCTGCAGCAGCTGGCCGGCCAGGCCGAGCTCGCCGAGCAGAAGTACGCCCTGGCGGTGTCCAAGCTCAACGACGCCAAGGCCGCGGCCGTCAAGGCACAGGCCGAGGTGGCCGCCGCGCAGCACACCATCGACCAGGCCCGCACCGACCTCACCAGCTACGTGCGCAGCAGCTACATGTCCCCGACGGTCGGCTCCAGCACCATCGACCTGCTCACCGCCACCGACCCGACCGCGCTGTTGCAGGGCGGGGACTACCAGAACTACCTCGCCACCCACCACCTCGACGCGGTCAGCGCGCTCAACCGGGCCACCGTGGCCAAGTCGAACGCCGACGCCAAGGCGAAGTCGGCCCTGAGCCTGCAGCAGCAGCTCACCATCCAGGCCCAGCAGGCCCAGCAGGCCGCGCAGGCCGCCTACAGCGCGGAGAAGACCGAGGCCGCGCAGCTGCAGGCATCCGAGGCCAGCTACCAGAAGCAGCTGGCGGCCGCCCAGCTGAAGCTGGCCACCCTGAACAACCAGCGCGCCAAGTACCTGGCCTACCAGGAGGAGCAGCGCCGGATCGCCGCCGAACGGGCCCGGCAGGCAGCGCTCGCCCGGGCTCGGGCGGCGGCGGCCGCCGCGGCGGCGGCCGCCGCCCGGAACAACGGCAACTCCGGCGGCGGTGGTGGCGACACCAGCCCGACCCCGCCCGCCGGCTCGATG
>DATJNU010000055.1:0-15031 GCA_035507775.1 Jatrophihabitans sp. | reverse complement strand
AGGGGTTGCGAAACTACTGGGGCTACAACAGCTACGGATTCCTGGCACCACATGTCGAATACTCGTCGGCCACCGAGCCGAGCGGCGTGGTCACCGAGTTCAAGGCGATGGTGCGCGCGTTCCACGACGCCGGTATCGAGGTGATCCTCGACGTCGTCTACAACCACACCGCGGAGGGCAACCACCTCGGCCCCACCGTCAGCTTCCGCGGCATCGACAACGCCGCGTACTACCGCCTGGTCGACGACGACCCGCGCTACTACATGGACTACACCGGCACCGGCAACAGCCTGAACGTCCGGCATCCGCACTCGCTGCAGCTCATCATGGACTCGCTGCGCTACTGGGTGACCGAGATGCACGTCGACGGCTTCCGGTTCGACCTCGCGGCGACGCTGGCCCGGGAGTTCTACGATGTGGACCGGCTCTCCAGCTTCTTCGAACTCGTGCAGCAGGACCCGACCGTCAGCCAGGTGAAGCTGATCGCCGAGCCGTGGGACATCGGCCCGGGTGGCTACCAGGTCGGCAACTTCCCGCCGCAGTGGACCGAGTGGAACGGCAAGTACCGCGACACGGTCCGGGACTTCTGGCGAGGCGAGCCGGGCACGATCGGCGAGTTCGCGGCCCGGCTGACCGGCTCGGCCGACCTCTACGAGCACTCGGCCCGGCGGCCGGTGGCCAGCATCAACTTCGTCACCGCGCACGACGGGTTCACGCTGCGCGACCTGGTGTCCTACAACTCCAAGCACAACGAGGCCAACGGCGAGGGCAACAACGACGGCGAGAGCCACAACAGGTCCTGGAACTGCGGGGTCGAGGGCCCGACCGACGAGCAGGCGGTCCTGGAGCTGCGCGCCCGGCAGCAGCGCAACTTCCTGGCGACGCTGTTCCTCTCCCAGGGCGTGCCGATGATCTGCCACGGCGACGAGCTCGGCCGCACCCAGCTCGGCAACAACAACGGCTTCTGCCAGGACAACGAGCTGACCTGGATCGACTGGGAGGCCGCCGACGAGTCGCTGCTGAACTTCACCCGCACCCTCGGCGAGCTGCGACACGGCCACCCGACGTTCCGCCGCCGGCGGTTCTTCGACGGCCGGCCGGTGCGCGGCAGGCACGGCCTGCCCGACATCGCCTGGCTGCGCCCGGACGGCAGCCAGATGGCCGAGGAGGACTGGGATTCCGGCTTCGGCCGGGCGGTCGCGGTGTTCCTCAACGGCAACGGCATCCCCAGCACGGACGAGCGCGGCGAGCGGATCACCGACGACTCCTTCCTGCTCTGCTTCTCCGCCGACGACCAGGACATCGACTTCACGGTGCCCGGCGACAGCGGTGAGTGGCAGGTTGTGCTCGACACCGCCCAGGCCGAGCTCGCCGAGAGCAAGCCGGTCGCCTCGGGCGAGGCGGTGACGGTCTCGCACCGCTCGCTGGTGGTCCTGCGCAGGCTCGACTGATGGCCGCGCCGCCCTCGACCTACCGGCTGCAGATCCGGCAGCGGTTCACCCTGTCCGCGGCGGCCGACCTGGCCGGCTACCTGCGCGAGCTGGGCACCGGCGCGATGTACCTGTCGCCGCTGCTGCAGGCCACCGCCGGCTCCGACCACGGTTACGACATCACCAGCCATTCCCGGGTGGATCCCGAACGCGGCGGCGAGCCGGGCCGGCTGGCCGCGGTCGCGGCGGCCCGGGCGCACCAGCTGCAGGTGGTGGTCGACATCGTGCCGAACCACATGGGCGTGGCGGTGCCGGCCGAGAACGAGGCCTGGTGGCAGCTGCTGCAGCACGGCCCGGACTCCGAGTACGCCGAGTGGTTCGACGTGGACTGGCGCGCCGGTGACGGCACGGTGCTGCTGCCGGTGCTCGGCGACGACTTCAGCGACGACCAGCTCACCGTCGTCGATGGCGAACTGCGTTATTTCGAGCACCGGTTCCCGATCGCGCCGGGCAGCCACGCCGAGGGTGACGCACCGGCCGCGGTGCACCAGCGCCAGCACTACCGGCTGGTCGGCTACCGGCTGGCCGACACCGAGCAGAACTACCGGCGCTTCTTCGCGGTCACCGACCTGGCCGGCATCCGGGTGGAGAACCAGCCGGTCTACCGGGCCAGCCACGCCGAGATCCTGCGCTGGGTGCAGACCGGCACCGTGGACGGCATCCGGATCGACCACCCGGACGGGCTGGCCGACCCGGCCGGGTACCTGCGGCGGCTGGCCGAGGACGCCCCGGACGCGTGGATCACGGTGGAGAAGATCACCGAGCCCGGCGAGCGGCTGCCGGCGGACTGGCCGGTGGCCGGCACCACCGGCTACGACGCGCTGGCCGAGGTCAACACGCTGCTCTACGACCCGGCGGCCGCGGACGCCGCCACCGCCGCGTACCAGCGGCTCACCGGCGACGAGCGGAGCTGGCCCGAGCACCTGGAGCGCGGCAAGCGGCTGATCGCCACCACCATCCTGCTGGCCGAGCTGCGCCGGATCGCCCGGGCGGTCGAGCACGCCAGGCCCGGCATCGCCCCGGCCGACGAGCTGGTCGCCGCGCTCACCGAGCTGGCGGTCGCCTTCGGCGTCTACCGCTCCTACCAGCCGGCCGGCGACGAGCGGCTGGCCGACGCGGTCGCGGTGGTCACCGGCCGGCGCCCCGAGCTGGCCGGCACGATCGCCGCGCTGCGCCCGCTGCTGGCCAACGGCGACCGCGAGGTGACCGTCCGGTTCGAGCAGGCCACCGGCGCGATCATGGCCAAGGGCTGCGAGGACACCGCCTACTACCGTTACAACCGGGCGATCGGGCTGAACGAGGTCGGCGGCGATCCGGCCGGTTTCGGCTGCACGGTGGCCGGTTTCCATGCCGCGCAGGCCGAGCGCCAGCGGCTGCTGCCGCGGTCGATGACCACCCTGTCCACCCACGACACCAAGCGCAGCGAGGACGTCCGGGCCCGGCTGGCGGTGCTGCCCGAGCTGGGCGAGCGCTGGTACGGCACCGCGGCCCGGCTGCTCGAGGCCTGCCCGGTCGGCAACCGCGCGTTCGGCTACCTGCTCTGGCAGACCTTCGCCGGGGCCGGCTGGATCGAGCGGGACCGGATGCACGCCTACGCCGAGAAGGCGATGCGCGAGGCGGCCGACGGCACCGGCTGGCGCAATCCCGACCAGGCCTTCGAGCAGGGTGTGCACGCGGCCGTCGACCGGGCCTACGACGACGAGCGGGTGCACGCCGAGCTGGATTCGCTGATCCGGCTGGTGGAGCCGTACGGCTGGTCGAACAGCCTGGCCGGCAAGCTGGTGCAGCTGACCATGCCCGGGGTGCCGGACGTCTACCAGGGCACCGAGCTCTACGACTACTCGCTGGTCGACCCGGACAACCGCCGCGACGTCGACTTCGAGCAGCGCCGCGAGCTGCTGGCCGGCCTGGGCAAGCCGGACGCCCGGCCGCCCGCGGTGGACGGCACCGGCGCGGCCAAGCTCTGGCTGGTGCACCGGGCGCTCACCGTCCGGCGGGAACGGCCCGAGCTGCTGGCCGGCTACCGGCCGCTGCCGGCCACCGGGCCGGCGGCGGAGCACCTGGTCGCCTTCGACCGCGGCGCCGGCGACCGGCCCGGCCTGCTCACCGCCGTCACCCGGTTGCCGTTCACCCTGGAAGACACAGGGGGTTGGCGAGACACCGAGCTGGCACTGCCGGCCGGGGCGTTCACCGACCTGCTCACCGGCGCGACGTGGTCCGGCGGGGTGCCGGCGGCCGAGCTGTTCGGCCGGTACCCGGTAGCGTTGCTGACCCCGGCCTGAACCACCAGGCAGAACCGAGGCTGGAGGCTGGTGTGAAGATCCGTCCGTCCGTGTGGGCGCCCGAGCGGCACCGGGTGCGGGCCGTCGTCGATGGCGACACCCTGGAACTGCACCGGGATCCGGACCGGCCGGGCTGGTGGCGGCTGGCCACCGAGCTCTCCCCCGGCAGCCGGTACGGCTTCCTGCTCGACGACGACGAGCGGCCACTGCCGGACCCCCGCTCGCGCCGGCTGCCGGACGGCGTGCACGGGCTGACCCAGGTCTATGACGACGACGCCTTCGCCTGGACCGACGGCGACTGGGCCGGCCGCGACCTGCCCGGCGCGGTGCTCTACGAGCTGCACATCGGCACGTTCACCCGCGGCGCCACCCTCGACTCGGCGATCGAGCGGCTCGATCACCTGGTGGCACTGGGCATCACGCATGTCGAGCTGCTGCCGGTGAACGCCGTGAACGGCATCTGGAACTGGGGCTACGACGGGGTGGCCTGGTACGCCGTGCACGAGCCGTACGGCGGCCCGGACGCGCTGAAGCGGTTCGTCGACGCCTGCCACCGCCGGGGCCTGGCGGTGCTGCTCGACGTGGTCTACAACCACCTCGGCGCCAGCGGCAACTACCTGCCGGAGTTCGGGCCGTACCTCAAGCCCGGCCGCAACACCTGGGGCGACCTGATCAACCTCGACGGCGACGGCAGCGCCGAGGTGCGCCGGTTCATCGTCGACAACGCCCTCGGCTGGCTGCGCGACTTCCACCTCGACGGCCTCCGGCTGGATGCGGTGCACGCCCTGCACGACACCTCCGAGACCCACCTGCTGGCCGAATTGGCCGAGGCGGCAAGCAGGTTGAGCGCCGAACTGGGCCGGCCGCTGCCGCTGATCGCCGAGTCCGACCTGAACGACGCGACCTTGGTCACCGAGCCGGCGCGGGACGGCTACGGGCTCACCGCCCAGTGGGACGACGACGTGCACCACGTCTGGCACGCGATGCTGTCCGGCGAGCGGCACGGCTACTACGCCGACTTCGGCTCGCTGCCCAGCCTGGCCAAGGTGCTCACCCGGGCGTTCTTCCACGACGGCACCTACTCCTCCTTCCGCGGGCGCGACCACGGCCGGCCGGTGGACACCGCGCACACCCCGGGCTGGAAGTTCGTGGTGTTCCTGCAGGACCACGACCAGGTCGGCAACCGGGCGGCCGGTGACCGGCTGCCCGAGCTCGTCTCGCCCGGGCTGCTGCGGGTGGGTGCCGTGCTGATGCTCACCTCGCCGTTCACGCCGATGCTCTGGATGGGCGAGGAGTGGGCGGCGAGCACCCGGTGGCCGTTCTTCACCTCGCACCCGGAGCCGGAGCTCGGCCGGGCGGTCAGCGAGGGCCGGCTGCACGAGTTCGCCGACCACGGTTGGGACACCGGCACCATGGTGGATCCGCAGGACCCGGCCGCGTACCAGCAGGCGATCCTGGACTGGTCCGAGCCGCTGGCCGGCACCCATCGCGACATGCTGGCCCTCTACCGGGAGCTGATCCGGCTGCGGGCGGCCGAGCCGGAACTCGCCGACCCGCACCTGGACCGGGTCACCGTGGACTACGACGAGGACGCCGGCTGGCTGCGCATCGGCCGCGGCCGGTTCCGGGTGCTGGCGAACCTGGCAGACCGGCCGCAGCGGGTGCCGCTGGACGCCCCGGCAACGCTGGTACTGGCCACCGGCCGTGCGGCGGTGACCGGCAACGCTGCCGAGCTGGCGGCCGAATCCGCCGCCATCGTGGCGGTCGGCCGGTGAGGCCGTCAGATCGAGGTGAGCCGCCGGCGGTCGTGGCAGACTCGATAGCCGTGGGTGAGCACCGCCGGCGCGCAGCGCGCCGGGAAGCAGGCCGAGCAAACCGCGAGATGGGGAGTCCGAGGTGAACCAGCCGTTGCAGGCCCGCGATCCGGAATGGTTCAAGCGCGCCGTGTTCTACGAGGTGCTGGTACGCGGCTTCTGCGACTCCAACGGTGACGGCACCGGCGACCTGCGCGGGCTGCAGGACCGGCTCGACTACCTGCAGTGGCTGGGCATCGACTGCGTCTGGCTGCCGCCGTTCTTCCCGTCCCCGCTGCGGGACGGTGGCTACGACGTCGCCGACTTCACCGGCGTGCTGCCGGAGTTCGGCACCGTCGAGGACTTCCGGGACTTCCTCGATGCCGCCCACGAGCGCGGCATCCGGGTGATCATCGACATCGTCATGAACCACACCTCCGACCAGCACCCGTGGTTCCAGGCCTCGCGCAGCGACCCGGACGGCCCGTACGGCGACTTCTACGTCTGGGCCGACGACGACAGCCGGTGGCCCGAGGCGCGGGTGATCTTCGTCGACACCGAGCCGTCCAACTGGACCTTCGACCCGGTGCGCAAGCAGTACTTCTGGCATCGCTTCTTCTCCCACCAGCCCGACCTGAACTTCGACAACCCGGCGGTGTGCGAGGCGATCCTCGACGCGATCCGGTTCTGGCTCGACATGGGCATCGACGGCTTCCGGCTCGACGCGGTGCCCTACCTCTTCGAGCGGGACGGCACCAACGGCGAGAACCTGCCGGAGACGCACGAGTTCCTCAAGCGGGTCCGCAAGGAGGTCGACGACAACTACCCCGACCGGGTGCTGCTGTGCGAGGCCAACCAGTGGCCGGACGACGTCGTGCAGTACTTCGGCGACTTCTCGGTCGGTGGCGACGAGTGCCACATGGCGTTCCACTTCCCGGTGATGCCGCGCATCTTCATGGCGGTCCGGCGGGAGAGCCGCTACCCGATCTCGGAGATCCTGGCCCAGACGCCGGCGATCCCGGACCGCTGCCAGTGGGGCATCTTCCTGCGCAACCACGACGAGCTGACCCTGGAGATGGTCACCGACGAGGAGCGGGACTACATGTGGGCGGAGTACGCCCAGGACCCGCGGATGAAGGCCAACATCGGCATCCGGCGCCGGCTCGCCCCGCTGCTGGACAACGACCTGAACCGGATCGAGCTGTTCACCGCCCTGCTGCTGTCGCTGCCCGGCTCGCCGGTGCTGTACTACGGCGACGAGATCGGCATGGGCGACAACATCTGGCTCGGTGACCGGGACGGCGTCCGCACCCCGATGCAGTGGACGCCCGACCGCAACGCCGGCTTCTCCAACTGCGACCCGGGCCGGCTCTACCTGCCGGTGAACCTGGACTCGATCTACGGCTATCAGGTCACCAACGTCGAGTCCCAGACCCGCAACACCTCGTCATTGCTGCACTGGACGCGCCGGATGATCGGGCTGCGCAAGGCCAACCCCGCCTTCGGGCTCGGCACGTTCACCGACCTGGGTGGCTCCAATCCCTGCGTGCTGTCCTTCGTCCGGTCCTTCGGCGACGACATCGTGCTGTGCGTCAACAACCTGTCCCGGTTCCCGCAGGCGGTGGAGCTCGACCTGCGGCAGTGGGAGGGCGCCGAGCCGATCGAGATGACCGGCGGCAGCCACTTCCCCGCGATCGGCGAGCTGCCCTACCTGCTCACGGTGGCCGGGCACGGCTTCTACTGGCTGCGCATCCCGGCCCACCAGGTGCGTGGCGGCACCGGCCTGCCGGCCAGCGAGGGCAGCGAGTCGCGCGGCCCGGAGGACGGGCTGGCCGAGGAGCATCACGTCGCCCGTGCCGAGCAGGCCGCCCGGGACGCCGCCGGTACGCCGCAGGACTTCACCACGACATCCGTCCCAACCCCGGACGACGAGCCTTCGGCCTTGCCGCCGAACGGAACGGAGGGAGGCACCGCGTGAGGGTCGAGGCATCCGAGATAACCCGAGTGCTGATCGACTGGCTGCCCCAGCAACGCTGGTTCGGCGGCAAGTCCAGGCAGCACACGGTCGAGGCGAGGGTGCTGGCCACGCTGGCCGACAAGCCCCACCCGGTGCAGCTCTGGGTGGCCGACGTGCACTACACCGACGCCACCGGGCAACACCCGACCGAGCACTACCAGGTGCCGCTGGTGCTGCGGGCCGACGCCGCGGAGCAGCTGACGCACGCCTTCGTCGGCTCGGTGGCCGACACCGACGGCGGCAGCCCGATCGCGGTATACGACGCCCTGCACGACAAGGAGGCCACCGGGCACTGGCTCGAAGGCATCGCCGACCAGGTCACCACGGACGGCGTGAGCTTCGTCCGCACCGCCGGGCCGGACGAGATCCCGGTGGGCGAGTTGAGCCTGGCCCTCACCGCGGAGCAGTCGAACACCTCGCTGGTCTTCGGCGACACGGCGATCCTCAAGGTGTTCCGCCGGCTGGAGGCCGGGCTCAACCCCGACATCGAGATCCACGACGCCCTGGGCCGGCTCGGCGGCAGGCACCTGGCCCGGCTGCTCGGCTACGTCACCGCCGAGATCGACGGCCGGCTGTGGAGCCTGGCCATGCTGCAGGAGTTCATGACCACCGCCACCGACGGCTGGCAGCTGGCCACCAACAGCGTCCGCGACCTGATGGCCGAGGCCGACCTGCACGCCGAGGAGGCCGGCGGCGACTTCGCCGGCGAGGCGCACCGGCTGGGCGTGGCCACCGCCGAGGTGCACGCCGACCTGGCGACCGCGTTCGGCACCTCGGAGCTGGGCCGGGACGATCTCGCCGACCGGGCTCGCGCGATGAACGGGCGGCTGGACGCGGCCCTGCGGGAGGTGCCGGAACTGGCCGAGGTGGAGGCCGGGCTGCGCCAGGCCTACGCCGACTTCGCGGGGCTGGCCACCGCCGGGCTGGCCTCTCCGGTCACCGCCCAGCGGATCCACGGCGACCTGCACCTGGGCCAGGTGCTGCGCACCTCGCACCGGTGGGTGGTGCTCGACTTCGAGGGCGAGCCGGCCAAGAGCATCGCCGACCGGCAGGCGGCCGACTCCCCGATCCGCGACGTCGCCGGCATGCTGCGCAGCTTCGACTACGCCGCCCGGCACCAGCTGATCGACATCGGCAGCACGCCGCAGTCGGAGTTCCGCGCGAACGAGTGGGCCGAGCGCAACCGGTCCGCGTTCTGCGACGGCTACGCCGAGGGCGGCGGCCTCGACCCGGCCGCGGCCGCGGTGCTGCTGCGCGCGTACGAGGCCGACAAGGCCGTCTACGAGTCCGTGTACGAGGCCCGCAACCGGCCGCACTGGCTGCCGATCCCGCTGGCCTCGCTGCACCGGCTCGCCCGGCTGGCGTGACCGGCATGCGATCCCCGGACGAACCAGGCTCCGGCAGTCCCACGAACCGCTCGAGCAGCGATGGAGCGACTGGAGGCAAGATGACCACCAGGACACCGACGGCCCATCCGTCCAAGGCTGAACTCGATCACCTGGTCGGCGGTGACCACAGCCAGCCGCACTCGGTGCTGGGCGCGCACCCGGTGGCCGCGGGCAGCACCGCGATCCGGACGCTGCGACCGGAGGCGGACGCGGTGAGCGTGGTGGTCGACGGCACCCGGTACCCGCTGGAGAAGCTGCACCCGAACGGTGTCTTCGGTGGCGTCCTGGACCTGGAGCCGGCCGACTACCGGCTCGAGGTCAGCTACGGCGAGCACACCGTGATCGTCGACGACCCCTACCGGTACCTGCCCACCCTCGGCGAGCTCGACCTGCACCTGATCGGCGAGGGCCGGCACGAGCAGCTCTGGCAGGTGCTCGGTGCGCACGTGCGCACCTACGACGCGCCGGCCGGCCCGGTCACCGGCACCTCGTTCGCGGTCTGGGCGCCGAGTGCCCGCGGCGTGCGGGTGATCGGCGACTTCGGCTACTGGGTAGGCACCGCCTACCCGATGCGCTCGCTCGGTTCCACCGGCATCTGGGAGCTGTTCGTGCCCGGCGTCGGCGACGGCACCAAGTACAAGTTCCAGATCCTCGGTGCCGACAGCCAGTGGCGGGAGAAGGCCGACCCGATGGCCTTCGCCACCGAGGTGCCGCCGGCCACCGCCTCGGTCGTCTTCACCAGCCAGCACGAGTGGCAGGACGCCGGCTGGCTGGCCACCCGGGCCGAGACGGCCTGGCACGCGGCGCCGATGTCGATCTACGAGGTGCACCTCGGGTCGTGGCGGATGGGCCTGGACTACCGGCAACTCGCCGAGCAGCTGGTCGACTACGTCCGCGAGACCGGCTTCACCCACGTGGAGTTCCTGCCGGTGTCCGAGCACCCGTTCGGCGGCTCGTGGGGCTACCAGGTGTCGTCCTACTTCGCGCCGACGTCCCGGTTCGGCAACCCGGACGACTTCCGCCACCTGGTCGACGCGCTGCACCAGGCCGGCATCGGGGTGATCGTCGACTGGGTGCCGGCGCACTTCCCCAAGGACGCCTGGGCGCTGGCCCGCTTCGACGGGACGCCGCTGTACGAGCACGCCGACCCGCGTCGCGGCGAGCAGCCGGACTGGGGCACCTACGTCTTCGACTTCGGGCGCACCGAGGTGCGCAACTTCCTGGTGGCCAACGCGCTGTACTGGTTCGAGGAGTTCCACATCGACGGCCTGCGGGTCGACGCCGTCGCCTCGATGCTCTACCTCGACTACTCCCGCAAGGCCGGCGAGTGGCTGCCGAACGCGCACGGCGGCCGGGAGAACCTGGAGGCGGTCTCGTTCCTGCAGGAGATGAACGCCACCGTCTACAAGCGGGTGCCGGGCGCGATCACCATCGCCGAGGAGTCGACCTCGTGGCCGGGCGTCACCCGGCCGACGCACCTGGGCGGCCTGGGCTTCGGCTTCAAGTGGAACATGGGCTGGATGCACGACACGCTCGGCTACGTCCAGCACGACCCGGTGCACCGGCAGTACCACCACCACGAGATGACGTTCTCGATGGTCTACGCGTACTCGGAGAACTTCGTGCTGCCGTTCAGCCACGACGAGGTGGTGCACGGCAAGGGCTCGATGCTCACCAAGATCCCGGGTGACCGGTGGCGGCAGATGGCGACGCTGCGGGCGCTGTACGCCTTCATGTGGGCGCATCCCGGCAAGCAGTTGCTCTTCCAGGGCAGCGAGTTCGCCCAGGGCGCGGAGTGGAACGAGAGCCGCTCGCTGGACTGGTGGCTGCTCGACGCCCCGGACCATGCCGGCGTGCAGCGGGTGATCGGCGACCTGAACCGGGTCTACAAGGACAGTCCCGCGCTCTGGTCGCGGGACACCGACCCGGCGGGCTTCGGCTGGATCGACGCCAACGACGCCAGCGGCAACGTCTTCTCCTTCCTGCGCTGGGGCACCGACGGCTCGGTGCTGGCCTGCGTGGCGAACTTCGCCGCGATGCCGCACGAGGACTACCGGCTGGGCCTGCCCAAGCAGGGCAGCTGGGCCGAGGTGCTCAACACCGACGCCGATCTCTACGGCGGTTCCGGGGTGGGCAACCTGGGCGCGGTCACCGCGGACGGCCCGAGCTGGCACGGCCAGCCCACCTCCGCCTCGGTCCGGATCCCGCCGCTGGGCGCGATCTGGCTGCGCTACGAGGGCTGAACCAGCCGCGGTCGGTGGTCGGCGTTGCCGGGCGTGCCCCGCACCCGCCGGCGTTTCGTCATGCAGTCGGTCGCCCTGGCGACCGACTGCATGACGGTGCCCGCTGAGTGCCGCCCTCGCCGCTAGCCAACCCGCGCCGGCCGCCGGCGGTGACGCCGGGCGACCGATCACCCTGGCCACTCGGCCGCTCAGTTACCTAGAGTTATCCAGCAGCTACCCATTGCAATGGAATAGGCAGCGGACCGGCCCGGTTCAGCGGTATAGTTGCGCACGCAACGATCTGAGGAGGAATCCCATGGCTGCCGTTACCGCCGACACCCTCTCGCTCCCCCGCGTGGCCGCCGCCGGCCTCGGCGACGTCGAGCGCCCGGTCCTCGCCGTCTCGACCGCGCCCGCCGGCCACGAGGGCGAGGGCTTCCCGGTCCGCCGGACGATGGCGGGCATCAACTACACCTACCTCGACCCGTTCATCATGATGGACCACATGGGTGAGGTGGACTACGCCGCCGGCGAGCCCAAGGGCACCAACTGGCACCCGCACCGCGGCTTCGAGACGGTGACCTACCTGATCGAGGGCCAGTTCGTGCACCAGGACACGCACGGCGGCGGTGGCGTGATCACCGAGGGCGCGACCCAGTGGATGACCGCCGGCGCCGGCCTGCTGCACATCGAGACGCCACCGGAGAAGCTGGTCGAGGAGGGTGGCCTGTTCCACGGCTTCCAGCTGTGGGTGAACCTGCCGGCCAAGGACAAGTTCCTCAGCCCCCGCTACCAGGGCATCGAGTCCGGCCAGATCAGGCTGCTGGCCAGCGCGGACGGCAGCTCGCTGCTGCGGGTGATCGCCGGCGAGGTCGACGGCCACCGCGGCCCCGGCTCCACCCACACCCCGATCACCCTGCTGCACGCCTCGGTCGCACCGGGCACCCAGCTGTCGCTGCCCTGGCAGCCTGCCTACAACGCCCTCGCATACGTGATGGCGGGCTCCGGCACGGTCGGCCCGGAGCCGCAGCCGATCCACGCCGGCCAGCTGGCCGTCTTCGGCGCCGGTGACCGGCTGACCATCGCCGCCGACACCAGGCAGGACAGCCGGACGAGTTCCCTGGAGGTGATCATGCTCGGCGGCGAGCCGATCCGGGAGCCGATGGTCCACTACGGCCCGTTCGTCATGAACACCCGCGCCGAGCTGCAGCAGGCCCTGCAGGACTACCAGACCGGCAAGCTGGGCGTCATCCCGCCGGACGCGATCATGCCGCACGTCCCGCGCGGCCAGCGCAACCCGCTGACCGACTGAGCACTACCGAAACCGAAGGGGCCGCCCGCGTGGGCGGCCCCCTCGCGATCAGCAGTTCTTGGGGAAGTTGCCCGACGCGTCGAGCACGACAGAGTTGGCCGGGGTGAAGTTCTCGTCCGCCCACCCGGTCGTCACTCCGAACAGATCGGAGCCGGTTCCGTTATAGCCGGAGCAGGCGTAGGCGGAGGCGCCGCCGGTCTGGTTGTTGAAGAACCGGTGCGTGCCCACCACGTTGCTCAGGTTGTGGTAGCCGTAGGTGTAGAACTTCAGCGACGGCGAGCCACCGTTCCAACTGGCCCCGGGGTAGATGCAGACGTACCCACTGGGGCAGCCTTCCGAACTCGCCGCGGGTGCCGCCTCGGCCGGCGCCGCCAGGCTCAGCACACCGACACCGACTGCCGCCGCCGCCATCGTCGCCTTCATGGTCAGGCCACTCTTGCGCATGACATCACGGGCCTTCCGTCAGACCGCAGATCTAGTCCGAAGGCGGGTCGCGGAAGAGCCAGATCGAGCCGCCTCCGGACTCGGACATCTGTCAGCGTAACCCCCACCAGCGGCGACAAGCCGTCGATCACCACGGCCTGCACCTCAGGGTGCAAACCTGGCAGCGCGGATTCCGCGCCTCAGAACAGGGCGCTGGCCAGGTTGCGCCGGGCCGGGCCGACCCGCGGGTCGTCGGGGCCGAGCAGCTCGAAGTACTCCACGAGCCGGTCGCGGACCGGGTCGCGGTCGTCGCCCCGCACCCGGCGGATCAGCCCGATCAACCGCTCGAAGGCAGCTTCCACCTGGTTGTCGGCCAGCTCCGCGTCCGCGGCGGCCAGCTGCAGCTCGGCGTCGTCGGGGGCCGCCGCGGCCCGGGCGACGGCGTCGGCGGGCAGGCCGGCGAGCCGCTTCAGCAGCGCCACCTGGCGCAGCGCGAACTGGGCCTCGATGTTGGCCGGCTCGACGTTCAGGATCGCCTGGTAGCGCTCGGCGGCCAGGTCGAAGTCGCCGTCCTGCAGCGCCTGTTCGGCGGCGGTGAACCGCTCGTCCTCGGGCTCCGGCTCGGCGGCCGGCTGCTCGCCCGGTGCGGCGCCCGGACCGGACAGGCCCGCCTGGCTGGCGGCCTGCAGCAGCGCGCCGATGAACTCGCGTACCTGGTCCTCCGGCAGCGCTCCCTGAAAGCCCGGCACCAGCTGGCCACCGATCACGGCGTAGACGGTGGGGATGCCCTGCACCTGCAGCATCTGCACGATGCGCTGGTTGGTCTCGGCGTTGACCTTGACCAGCACCCAGCTGCCGCCGGCCTCACGGGCGAGGCGTTCCAGCAGCGGCGAGAGCTGCGCGCTCGGCTCGGCCCAGTCGGCCCAGACGTCCAGCAGCACCGGCACCTGGAACGAGCGGTCGAGCACCTCGGCCTGGAAGTTCGCCTCGGTCACCTCGATCACGACCGAGCCGCTGTCCGGCGGCGGCGCGCTGGCCGCGCGGGCGGCGGCCTCGGACCGCGCCTTCACCGCGGCCAGGTCGACCGCGCCGGACATCGCGGCAATCGCCGCCGGGGACGGAGTGGGAGCGGAACGGGCACCTCGGCTACCAGGACGCATGACCCCTATTTTTCCAGGTTCCCGGACGGCGGCGAGCACCGCCCCGAGCCCGGGGCGCAGCGCCGCCGCTCGTTTCGTCCTGCTGTGGCCGAGTCACAGCATCCGAACTAGGCTGTGGGCGTTTGGTCCGATTCATACGTAACGCCTAGCTACGGAGGTACGCGATGCAACTCGGTACTGCGGGTCGCCGGCTGGCGGCGGCCGCGCTGGCCCTGACCGCCGGAGCCACTCTCGTCCTGGGCACCGCCAGCCCGGCCGGTGCCGTCACCAACCCCGACCGCGGCGCCTGCGACGACGGCACCGGTTCGATCCCGCCCGGGGCCTGGGTTCGCGACCCCAACAACCTCGGAAGCGAAGTGCTCTACCTGACCCACTACGGCTACAACGGCTCGCAGGACCACTTCTACATCGAGGGCGAGTTCTACCACGACAACGCCCACTGGTACACGGGCTACGGCTACGACGTCGACAACGGCCTGAAGCGGTACGGCGCCGTGCTCGACTCCTGGATCGCCAAGTCCACCGGCGGCTGCTGACCGGCACCGCGCCCGCGCCCCACTGCCCGACAGACAAGGAAGATCCATGATCAGCAAGGCTCGTGCAACGTCCCTCGGCGCGGCCGCCGTCCTGGTCGGCGGCCTGCTCCTCGCCGGCACCGGCACCGCCGGCGCCAACAGCGGTTACCCGGTGTGCGTCAAGGCCGGCACGCCGGTCGAGACAGGTCCCGGCGGCAGCGTCGTCTACACCATGAGCAGCACGCAGGCCTGGCACGTCTACACCCAGGAAGCCAACCAGTGGACCCAGGGCTACGTCAGCCGGACCGATCCGCTGATCCGCGGCTGGGTCTGGGGCGGCCACTTCGACTCCACCCGCACCCCGTACAACACCTCCGACGGCGGCAACGCCTGCCCGTAGCCGCTCCGCGCAGCTGGCCCGCCGAGGGG
>DATJNU010000054.1:0-16748 GCA_035507775.1 Jatrophihabitans sp. | reverse complement strand
ACCGTGCCGTCGGGGTACTCGGCCAGGACGCCGATCCCGCCGAGTTGGCTGCCGGTGCCGTCGGTGACGGTGCCGGTGATCTCGCCGCCGGTGGCCAGCGTGCCGTCGATGCCCTGCGTGACCTGGCCGGCCTCCGTGATCACCGGGGTGGCGGCGCGCCCCGGCAGCTGGTCGTGCCAGCAGCTGCTCACGTAGCCGGTGGCCGGCGCCCCGTACACCGAGCTGGCGTCGAAGCAGACCGTGTAGTCGCCCGGCTGCAGCTGGGAGTAGGAGTACGTGCCGTCCATGCCGGTGTAGACCGGCCAGTACGGCGCGCTCGGCCCGGTCAGCCGCACCGGGACGCCGGACACGGGATTGCCGGCCGCGTCGGTGACGGTGCCGGCGATCGCGCTGCCGGCGGCCAGCTGGGCGTCGACGGTGACCTGCTGGCCGGGTGCCGTGATCGGCACCGCGTACGGGGACGGGTCGTCCGCGGTGGCGCCGTGGCACTGGGCGACGTAGCCCGGCGAGGACAGGTCCTGCGGCTGCGGCGGGTAGAAGCACACCCGGTAGCTGCCCGGCGCCAGCCCGTCCGCGGTGTAGTGGCCGTCGGCGTCGGTCCAGGCCTGCAGGTGCGCGTACCCGGCCTCGTCGTCGATATTCACCGTGATGCCTGCCAGCGGCGCGCCGGCGGCGTCGGTGACGGTGCCGGCGATGCTGGCTCCGGGCAGCATCGAGTCGTTCACCGTGGTGAGCTGGCCGCCGGTGACGGTGACCAGGTCACCGGCACCCTGGCCGCCGTCCCGGGCCTGGCCACCGTGGCAGGTCCACAGGTCGGAGTTCTGGTACTGGGTGTAACAGAGGTAGTACTGGCCCGGGGTCGGCTGGAGCTGCCAGTGCCCCTGCGCGTCGGTCCGGGTGTCGGGGCCTGCGTACCCCTCGGGATAGCTGAGGAACACCTGGCCGTCCACCACCGGGGTCCCGTCGGCGTGGGTGAGGGTGCCACCCAGCGCGGCCGCCGGGGACAGGGTGAGATCCACGGTGACGGTCTGGTTGTACTGCACGGTGACCGAGGTGCTGCCCAGGTTGCAGCCGTTGAGGTATCCGTACGGGGCCGAGGCCGTGGGCGGCAGGGCGGAGCCGTCGGCGCAGATGTCGTAGGAGGATGCGTAGGGGGTGAGTCCGGTGAACCGGTACCGGCCGGTGCTGTCCGTCAGGGCCGGGTTGCCGCCCCAGCCGTCCTGGACGGCGACCCCGGCGACCGGGTTGCCGGCCGGGTCGCGCACGATGCCGGTGATGATGCCGCCGGTGTTCATGACGTAGTCGGCGGTCGTGACCGCGCCGGCCTGGACGCCGAACGCGTCCCCGGAGCCGTACATGTACCCGACCATCGGCCCGGTGGCCTGGCTGGGGTCGAAGTTCAGCCGGTGGCCGGACCGGGGATCCAGGTTCTTCAGCAGGAACGAGCCGTCCGCGAGCGTGGTGACCTCGAACGTCCGGTTGGTGGAGTAGTCGGTCTCGCTGACGATCACGCCGGCCACCGGCGCGCCGTCCGGCCCGGTCACCCGGCCGGCGGCGGCACCGGCGACGGCGAGGGTGTCGTCCACCCCCGCGGTGATGGCACCGGCCTTCACGGTGACCGGCGTCGTGGTCGAGTACCGGGTGAACGGCTGCCGCTGGTAGCAGTCGGCCAGGTAGCCGGTGGCGGATTTGCCCTCGACGGTGACCTGCGGCTCGTAGCAGACGCTGTACGTGCCGGGCGACAGGTCGATCACCTTGTACGCGCCGGAGCGGCTGGTGACCGCGTTCGCGACGGTGGTGCTGCCGAGCCTGATGTCGACCAGCACGTTGCCGATGCCGTGGCCCTGGGCGTCCGTCAGGGTGCCGCGCAGGCCGGTGCGCGCGTCGGTGGCGGCGGTGGCGACGGTGGTGGTCGCCGCCGCGCTCTGGTTGCCCGCCCGGTCGACGGTGACCGCCGAGTACCCGTAGGCGGTGTTGGCGGCGAGCCCGGTGTCGGTGAAGCCGGTCCGGCCGCGGCCGAGGGTGGCGACCAGGGTGCCCTGGCCGGCGGCCGGCGGGGCCTGCCCGGCGGCGCGGCGGATCACGACGTGGGCCAGGTCGGCGTCGGCCGGCAGCGTCCAGGCCAGGGTCACGGAGCTGGTGGAGTTGCCGGTCAGGTGCAGGCCGCTGACGGCTCCGGGCGGCGTGGTGTCCGTGGGCCGGGCCGGACGCTTCGGCGCCGGTCGTGCCGGAGCCGGCTTGAGCGCGGGCCGGGCCGTGACGTGCGACCGATGGCCGGACGCGCTCGGGCTGGCGTGGGTCGCCGGGCCGGCCGGTGCGGCACCGGCGGCCGGGATGCCGGACGCGAGCAGCGCCGGTACGACGGCCAGGGCAAGCAAGGTAGGTCTCATGTGGTGAATCCCCCGTGGACAGTGCGCCCCGAGACAGAGCGCAGGACGCCCGGAATGCTAAGCCACGGCAGGTACGCGCACGAAGTTCATTTCGGCCGGATCCCTCCGTGGTGGTCGGCCTACCCTCGCGGCGGCGAACGGCCGAGGGCCGGCCATCCACTCGGGATGGCCGGCCCTGGCCAGAGCGCGGTCGTCCGTCAGTGCATGGCGACCGGCGCGGCCGAGCCGTCCTGCTGCTGCACCGCGTCCTTGCCGGTGGTGATCATGGTGACCGAGACGATCACCGCGCACACCGAGAAGATCGCCGCGGCCAGGAAGCCCCGGGACGACCCGAAGGCGAGCACCTCGTGGAAGGCCCGCACCGCGAGGGTGTCGGTGAGCGCCGCCGGGCTGGCCGAGCCCCCGCTGGTGGCCTGGCTGGACACCTGGGCGAAGTGCTGCAGCGCCTCCTGCGGCGCCTTGCCGGCCTTCACCAGCGCGCCGAGCACGGCGGCCTGGTGCTTGCCCTCGTTGCGCGAGGCGGTCGCGAAGACCGTGGTCAGCACCGACAGGCCGATCGAGCCGCCGACCTGCTGTCCGACGTTCAGCAGCGCCGAGGCCAGGCCGGCCTCGTGCGGCTGGACGCCGGCCACGGCGACCGTGGTCAGCGGCACGAACACGCTGCCGATGCCGAAGGCGAGCACGATCAGCGACGGCAGCAGGTGCCCCAGGTAGCTGGAGTCCGCCGTGATGGTCGACAGCCAGAACATGCCGCCGGTCATCACCGCCGAGCCGAAGACGATGAGGTTGCGCGGGCCGAGCTTGGGCATCAGCGCGGCCGAGAGCTGCGCCGCGATGCCGATCACGAAGGCGACCGGCAGGAACGCCAGGCCGGTCTTGAGCGCGGAGTACCCCAGCACCAGCTGCACGAAGTAGGTGACGAAGAAGAACATGCCGAACATCGCGGCGCCGATGATCAGCATGACGACGTAGGCACCGGACCGGCTGCGGTCGCGGAAGGTGCTCAGCGGCATCATCGCGAACGGCAGCTTGGCCTCGAGAGCCAGGAACAGCAGCAGGCTGACGCCGGAGATGACGAACGCGGTGATGGTGATCGTGTTGCCCCAGCCGTGCGAGGCGGCGTGGATGAAGCCGTACACCAGGGCCGTGGTCCAGACGATCGACAGCAGGCCGCCCCACCAGTCGAAGCGACCGGTCAGCCGGTCGGACTCGTGCACGTAGATGTAGGCGCCGATGACCAGCAGTACGCCGATCGGGACGTTGACGAAGAGCACCCACCGCCAGGTCAGGTACTCGGTGAGCACACCGCCGAGCAGCAGGCCCAGCGCGGCGCCGGCGCCGGCGACCGCGGAGAAGACCGCGAACGCCCGGGTGCGGGCGGGGCCCTCCTCGAACTCGGTGGTGATCAGCGACAGTGCGGTCGGGGAGGAGATCGCGCCGCCGACGCCCTGGATGATGCGGCCCATGATCAGGAACTCGAAGCTGTGGGCCAGGCCGCCGAGGAAGCTGCCCAGGGTGAACAGGCTCAGGCCGATCATGAACATCCGGCGCCGGCCGAGGATGTCGCCCGCCTTGCCACCGAGCAGCAGCAGGCCACCGAAGGCCAGCGTGTAGGCGTTGATGGCCCAGGTCATGTCGGTCTGGTTCTTGCCGAAGTAGTCACCCATCTTCGGCAGCGCGATGTTGACGATGGTGCCGTCCAGCACGATCATCAGCTGGGCGCCGGCGATGATCAGCAGGACCAGTCCCGGGTGGGCTACTTTGCGGGCACCGGCCTTGACTGCGCCGGCCGATTCTGTCGTTGTCACGACACTCCTCGTGCTTGTTACCGTGCCGTCCGGGTTCCCGGCTGGCGTGCATGCGGTGGGGGTTGGCTGCCACAGGCGGACGACGTCCGCTGCCGCCCGTCTAGGAATGAACGTCAGGGATCCGAAAGGTATCGACGAGATCAGCTGAAGGAACGCGGCCGTTCTCTATTGCGGTACGCTATCGGACGAGAAGTAAGAGACGCAAACGTGCACTATCGCTCCGCTCAGTCGGCCCACAGATTCCCGACGGCGTGACGGCGGTCGTCGAAAGGATCCCCGGAGTCATGACACCGGCACCAGCGAATATCGCAGGAGCCTCTGACAACGGCACGCCCCCCTGTGCCGACGACGGTGCGCGTGCCGACGAGGGTGCGCGCCAGCGCAAGCGGGGCGCGGAGCTGGAGCAGGCGATCCGGGACGCAACCATCGCCGAACTCGCCGACGGCGGGTACGCCAGCCTGACGATCGAGTCGGTGGCGGCTCGGGCCCAGACCGGCAAGGCCTCGATCTATCGCCGGTGGCCGACCAAGCAGGAGCTGGTGCTCGACTCGGTGTGCGGGCTGATGTCGGGCCCGCTGATGACGGTGGCCGACGTCCGGCTCGACGATGAGGTCAGCACTCGGGACGCGCTGCTCGCGCTGGCCAGGCAGGCGGTCCGGTCGATGACCGGGGAGTCCGGGGCGGCGATGCGCTCGGTGCTGAGCGAGTCGCTGCGGGACCAGGACTTCTCCGACACCTTCGAGGACAACTTCCACGACCCGCGCAAGGAGCTGCTCAACGAGGTGCTCCGCCGCGGCGTCGAGCGCGGCGAGGTGCGGGCCGACTGGGCCGGCGGCCTGCTCGTCGACATCCTGGCCGGCGCGCTGATCCAGCGCTACCTGGTGCGCCGCCAGCCGGCCGTCGAGCAGGAACTGGTCGAGCTGATCGACCGGTTCGTGATGCCGGCGATCCGGCCCTCGTCCTGACCCGTCCCGGTGGCGCCGGACGTCCGATTCGAGGTTTACCTGCCGGCAGGGGTACCCGGCTTGGTCCGGCGTGTGCGGGCAAGTAAGGTATGCCGCTGAGGCCGTGTGGTACTGCGGGCTCAAGGAGGCTTCGCCTAGTCCGGTCTATGGCGCCGCACTGCTAATGCGGTTTGGGCTAATCGCCCATCCGGGGTTCAAATCCCCGAGCCTCCGCAGCTGGTCAACGGGCCCGTCGGTACGCCGGCGGGCCCGTTGCCGTTCCGGCCCGGGGGACGGGTCTCGGGCCGCTGTGGAGCCCGGATCGCGGCTCCGCTAGACTCTCTTCTCGTTGCACTGCGCCCGTAGCTCAACGGATAGAGCACTTGACTACGGATCAAGAGGTTAGGGGTTCGAGTCCCTTCGGGCGCGCGCTGGTTGAGACAGCACCCGGAGCCCCGGCCCACGGCCGGGGCTCCGCTGCATGTCAGGGGTCAGCCTTGCGTCGGCCACGGGCGCGGTCGCAGGGACGGCCGTGCGGGGCGTGCCAGCAGGGCGCGTACGGCGAAGGCGGCGTACAGGGTCAGCGTGGCCAGGCCGGGCAGCAGCAGTGCCCAGGCCCGGGCGTGCCCGGCGAGCGCCAGGCAACCCAGCGCGACCACGCCCACCACGACGAGCTGGCCGGGTTCCCGGCGCCGGCCGCCCACCCAGAACCCCGGCAGCGCGGCGGTGTTGCCGGCCGCGAAGAGCACCAGCAGCACCGCGACGAGCGCTCCGACCGGGGCGTCCAGGCCTGGGCTGCCGGTGCTGGTGCGCGCCGAGGCCCACCAGCACGCGGCGACCGCGACCAGGGCGCAGCCGAGCCCGGCCGACCATGCCGCCCGGCGGCCGAGCCCGAGCGCGGGCAGCGATTCCCAACCGACGCACAGCAGCAGTGCCGCCAGGCCCGGGACCAGCACCGGCAGCCGACCGGCCGCCAGCGCCGCGGCCGGCCCCGTGGTGAGCGGCAGCGAGACTGCCGCCAGCACGGCCAGCCCGCACCGGACCGCCACCGCCACCGGGCCGAGCGGCCGGCGGAGCAGCAGCCGGCCGAGCACCGTCACGGCCAGCAGCACCGTCGCGGTCGCGGCCGGCACCGGCACCCGCCACACCGAGTGCCCCACCGCCGCGGCCGCGGTCACGAAGTACGTGGTGCCGCCGAGGAAGCCGAGGGAGTACAGCGCGCGGGCCGCGTCCGGCAGCTCGCGCACCGTCCGGCCGAGGCCGCCGAACGGGCGGGACGCGAACAGCGCGGCCGCCGCGACCATCGCCACGGCGGCCATCCCCGCGACCCCGAGCCCGGTGGCCGTCCCGCGCCCGTGCAGCAGCGCGGGCACGACCACCAGCCCGGAGCCGAGCACCCCGGTGGCAGCCCGGAGCGACCTCACGCAGCCGGCTGCTCGGGCAGGTCGAGGGCCCGGACCGACAGCCGGCGCCCGTCCACGGTCAGCGGCGTGCCGCCCTGCCCCGGGGTCAGCGCCAGCGCCGCCAGCTTCGACCGGTCGTCGTCCAGCCCGGCGAGCAGGTCACCGGCCCAGCCCGGCATGATCGGCTCCACGATCAGTGCCAGCTCGGCCAGCGCCTGCCGCCGGGCGCCCGGCGAGGCCGAGCCCACCGCGGCCAGCACCTCGGCGCGCCGGGTCACCGCGAACTCGCGGATCGCCGCGGCCGCGGCGGCCGGCGAGAACGCCCGCGGGGCGAGTTGCTCGCCCACCTCGGCACCGAGCGCCGCGACCAGGCCGGCCAGCGTCCCGTCCGCGCCGCCGGTGCAGGCGGCGTCGTCGAAGGCCCGCACGATCACCTGCAGACCGTCCACCAGCGTCTCGGCCACCGTCTTCTCGAAGTCCACCATCGCGAAGTTGGTCTGCTCGATCTCAGGCCCCGTCAGGCACAGGTGGTAGCGCAGGCTGTCGGCCGGCACCCGGCTCAGGAACTCCCCGCCCCAGATGGCGTACCCGCGGCTGGTGGAGAACTTGCCGCCCTCCAGCTTGTAGAACTCGTTGGTGTTGAAGCGCACCGGCAGCGGCAGGCCCAGCGCCAGCGCGAACGCCGGCCAGAGGATGGCGTGGGAGAAGCTGCAGTCGAAGCCGAGGAACTCGTGCACCTCGGTGTCCGGCTGCGACCAGGCCGCCTCGCCGATCCCGCGGTTGGCCACCCGGTGGGCGCCCTCGGTCGCGGCGATGTAGCCCCAGATGCCGGAGTACCAGGTGTCGAGGTAGTGGCCCTGCCAGTCGGCCAGCGGCACCGGCACGCCGTAGTCGCCGATCCGGCTGATCGGGGTGTCCGGCAGCGGCTGGGCGAACATCCGGTCCAGGTACTCCCGCAGCCGCGGCCGCATCGGCAGCTCGGAGAAGTACTCGGTCAGCTGCTGGCGGTAGTCCTCCAGCGGGAACGAGATGCGCCGATGCGAGCGCAGCTCCGGCTCGCCGCCGCACCGGGTGCAGTGCCCGTCGGCCAGCCGGCCGGACTCCTGCGGCCGGCCGCACTCCTCGCAGTAGAAGCCGTCCGCCGGGGCGTGGCAGTGGTGGCAGGCGCCGCGGATCTCGGCCTCGTACAGGTAGCAGTCGTCGACCGGGCAGTAGTAGACGTCGGTCTCGGTGACGGCCAGCTTGCCCGCGTCCCAGAGCCGGCTGAAGTAGCGCTGCACGATCTCGTCGTGCCAGCCGTCCCGGTGCGGCCGGCCGCACAGGTCCGGGGTCATGTTCGCCAGGGCCAGCGTCTGCTCGATCCGCGAGCCGAGCACGTGCGCGGTCTCGTGGGCGTCCGCGCCGAGCTCGCGGGCCCGGCGCGGGACGTAGCAGGAGTGCTCGTCGATGTAGAGGACGTGGGTGACGTCGTGGCCCTGGTTCTTCAGGTACCGGGCCTGCACATCGGCGCCGAGGAACGGCCCGGACAGGTGGCCCAGGTGCAGGTCACCGTTCGGGTTGGGCGGCGAGGCGGTGACGATGTAGCGGGTCATGACAGTGCTCCTAGCTTTCTCATTCGGTTCTTCCGGACGCGTTCGGGCCGGGGATGGCGACCAGCCGGGACGGCCGTTCGGCCTGCCAGAGCTGCCCCGGGGCGATGCGGGTGTTCGGCGGCACGTCGGCCAGCACGATGGCGTTGGCGCCGATCACGCAGTCGGCCCCGACGGTGACCGGGCCGAGGATCAGCGAGCCGGTGCACAGCACGCTGCCGCGGCAGATCACCGGGTGCCGGCGATCGCCCACCACCTTGGGGTTCCACCAGCCGACCGAGCCGATCGTGACGTTGTGGTAGAGCATCACCTCGCTCTCCAGCACCGCCGTCTCGCCGATCACCACGCCGCAGCCGTGGTCGATGAAGACGCCCTCGCCGACCACCGCGCCCGGGTGGATGTCGACGCCGGTGAGCACCCGGCAGAGGTAGGCCAGCAGCCGGGCGGTGACCACCAGGCCGCGCCGGTGCAGCCGGTGTGCAGCCCGGTGCAGCACGACGGCGTGCACCCCCGGGTGCAGCAGGGCCAGCCGCGCGGTCGCCGATGCCGGGTCCTTGCGGCGGGCGACCTCGAGGTCGGTCCGCAGCCGCTGGACGAGCCGCCGCCAGCGTGGCCGGTCGGAATCAGAGATGAACATAGGCGGTCTCGGATCTCAGGGGCCGGCCGGCGTCGAACCGGTCGGCGGAATAGGTGGCCAGCAGCTCCGGCACGTCGCCGGTGAGCACCGCCCCGGCGACCAGTTCGGCCACCGCCGGTGCCGTCTTGAAACCGCCCCCGCTGAACCCGCAGGCCAGGTGCAGGCCGGGGTGCCCGGCGACCGGGCCGAGCAGCGGGCGGCCGTCCGGGGTGTAGCCGTCGCAGGCGGCCTGGCTGCCGCGCGGCTCCGCGGCGGCGAACCGCGGCACCCGGCCGGCGCCGCGCTCCAGCGCCTCGGCGATCTCGGCGGCGGTCAGCGGCTCGGCCGGCAGGATCTGCTCGCACTCCGGCCGGGCCCGGACGCCGACCGCGGTGCTGCCGTCGGCGCGGGGCACGAAGTAGGTGCCGGTGACGTCGTCGATGCAGACGGGCAGGGACGAGTCCGGCGCGCTGTCGATGACCGCCAGCCCGATCCGGCGCGGGGTGAGCGCGAGCCGGATGCCGGCCGTGCCGGCCAGCCCGCCGGCTGCGGCGCCGGCGGCCAGCACCACCTGGTCGAAGGCCAGCGGTCCGAGGTTGGTCGCGAGCCGCCAGCCGGCCGGGACCGGCGCCAGCTCCTCGACCCGGACGCCGGTGAGCAGCGCCGCGCCGGCCGCGGTGGCGGCCGAGCGCAGCGACCAGGTCGCCGAGTACGCGCTGCCGTAGCCGCCGTCGGCCTCGTACACCCCGAGCTCGTCGCCGGCCAGCTTCAGCTCCGGGAACCGGCGGCCGAGCGCGTCGGCGTCCAGCGGCTCGGTCGGCGTGCCGAGCGCGTCCAGCACCGCCCGGTTGCGCTCCAGCGCCCCGGCGAACCGCGGGGCGACGATCACCAGGAACCCGCGGGGCGTGTAGCCCGCGGTGCCGCCGACCAGCCGTTCGAAGTCGCGGTAGAACCGCAGCGACCGGCTGGCCAGCTCGGCGTCGGCGGGCAGCGAATGGTGCCGGCGCAGGATGCCGGCCGAGTACGCGCTGGCGCCGATCGCCGGCAGGTGGGTGTCGATCAGCGTCACGGCGCAGCCGGAGCCGGCGAGCTGTCGGGCGACGGCAGCCCCGACGACGCCGGCCCCGACCACCGCAACGCTCGTGCGGGTCATGGCGCCGGTTCGCTCGGCAGCGCGACCTCGCCGTCCCACCACACCGAGACGAAGACCAGGTCCTCCTCGCCGTCGTTGAGCAGGCTGTGCGTGGTGTCGGGCTCCATGTACATCGAGCTGCCGAAGGCCACCCGGTGCTGCTCGTCGCCGTGGGTGAGCAGGCCGGAGCCCTGCACCACGAAGAACACCTCGTTCTCGTCGTGGTTGTGCGGGGTGAGCAGCTCGCCGGGCAGCACCTTGACCCACGCGCCGCCCCAGGACCGGGAGGCGATCCCGTCCCAGGGGAAGAACCGCTTGGCGACCGCGTTGTAGGCCGGCTCCGCCGACCAGCTCGACTCGTCCAGGTGGTAGATCCTCATGACAGTGCTCCGGCGTTCTCTCGGGTTCGGGTGTTCGTGCGCAGGGAATGGGCGATCTCGCCGGCCCGCAGGGCCAGCAGGCTGAACGAGGTGGCGGTGGCGATGCCGTGCCGGCTCTCGGTCATGCCGTTGAGGTAGACGGCGACGTCGCCGGCCGCGCGCAGCGGGGTGCGGTAGTCGCGGGTGGCCGCGAGCTTGCCGTCCTCCTCGACGGTCAGGTGCTCGCGCAGCGGGTCGAGCACCCGTGGCACCGGCTGCTCGCGGAAGCCGGTGCTGAGCACCACCACGTCCGGGTTCAGCTCGCGGGTCTCGCCGGTGTAGCGGTCCTGGACCACTACCCGGACGCCGGGGCCGGCCAGCTCGGCCTCGACGATCTGGTGCCGTTTGATCATGTGCAGCCGCTGGTTCCCGCTGACCTCGCCGTCGTACCAGGCGTTGTAGAGCCCGGTCGAGACGTCCGGGTCCACCGCGGCGTAGTTGGTGCGGTACTGCTCGTCGAAGATCTGGCCGCGGGCCGCGGCCGGCAGCCGGTGGAAGTAGTCGGTCTCGGCCGGCCAGTACGCCTGGTTGGCGAAGTGGCCCAGGTCGTAGAGCCGGAATCCGCTGTTGCGCACGACCGAGAACAGCTCCAGGTCGGTCGCGTGGTAGAGGTGCAGCAGGATCTCGCCGGCGTTCTGGCCGCCGCCGAGCACCAGCGCCGAGCGGACCTCGCCGGCCAGCTGCGGCCAGCGCTGGGAGAACGCGGTGGAGTGGAACACCCGCTCGCCCAGCAGCGGCACGAACTCCTCGGGAACGTAGGGCTCGTGCCCGGTGCCGAGCACCAGCCGGGTGGTCTCGACCTGCCGCACGGCACCGGAGCGCCAGTCCCGGGCGTGCACCCGGACCGCCTGAAGCAGGCCGTCGGCGTGCACCGGCTCGACCGAGATCACCTCGTGCCCGTAGGCGACCTGGGACTCGGTGCGCTGCGCCGCCCACTGGCAGTAGGCCGACCACTCGGCCCGGCTGACGTAGCCGCCGCGCAGCGTGAACGGGTAGAACCGGTCGGCGTCCTGCAGGAACCGGACGAAGCCGAAGTGGCTGCCCGGGTAGCGCGGCGTGCCGAAGTCGCGCAGGAAGTGGTGCTGGATGTCGGTGCCGGGCAGCACCATGCCGGGCTGCCAGGCCGAGTCGTCGGCGCGTTCGAAGAACACCGACTCGGCCGCCGCGCGCGGGTCGGCGCCGGGCACGCCGTGCAGCGCGTCGTCGGTCATCGCGGCCGACAGCGCGATGCCGGCCGGGCCGAAGCCGATGCCGACCAGCGGTGCCGAAGCTGGCTGTTCCATCGAGGCGAGGTCAGGCATCGGCGCCGACCAGCGTGATGTCGCCGCGGTCGACGGTGCCGAACTCCGCCGCACACCGGCGGATCGTGCCGACCAGCAGCGTGCAGGCCGCCTCGATCAGCTCCTCGGTCGCGTTCAGCGGCGGCAGGATGCGCACCACGCTGTCGCCGCGGCCGCCGAGCTCGACGATCAGGCCGTGGTGCAGGGCCACCTGCTGCACGGTCTTGGCCAGCCCCGGCAACGCCTGGCCGGTGGCCGGGTCGTGCAGCTCGATGCCCCACATCAGGCCGAGGCCGCGCACGTCGCGCACCTGCGGCACGTCCGCCAGCTGGCCGAAGATGCCGGCCACCTGCTGGCCGCGGGCCCGCACGTTGGCCAGCACGCCCTCGCGCTGGAAGATCTTCAGCGTCCGCACCCCGGTGGCGAAGCCGATCTGGTTGCCGCGGAAGGTGCCGGTGTGCGAGCCGGGCGCCCAGACGTCGATCTCCTTGCGGTAGATGATCAGGCCCAGCGGGGTGCCGATGCCCGAGAGCGCCTTGGAGGTGCAGACGATGTCGGGCTCGAAGCCGTACTGCTCGAACGCGAACCAGGTGCCGGTGCGGCCGCAGCCGGTCTGCACCTCGTCGACGATCACCAGCGCGCCGGCCGCGCGGGCCGCGGCCACCACCCGGGTGACGAACTCCCGGTCGGCCGGGATCACGCCGCCCTCGCCCTGCACCAGCTCCAGGATCACCGCGGCCGGGGCGAGCACACCGCCGTTCTCGTCGGTCAGCTGGGTCTCGGTGCTGGTCGCGCAGTTCACCGAGCAGGTGGCGCGGGTCAGCCCGACCGGGCACCGGCTGCAGTAGCTGTACGGCGCGAAGTGCACCCCGGGCGTCGTGTTGGCCACCGGCTGGCGCTGCTCGAGCAGGCCGGAGACCGCCATGCCGAGGTGGGTGGTGCCGTGGAAGCCGCCGCGGAAGGAGATCACCTCGCCGCGCCCGGTCGCGGTCTTGGCCAGCTTGATCGCGGCGTCGACGGTGTTGGCGCCGGTCGGGCCGCAGAAGTGGATCTTGCTGGTCTCGCGCATCGACTCCGGCAGCATGGCCAGCTGCAGCTCGGTGAACTCGTCCTTGATCGCGGTCGGCATGTCGAGCCCGTGCGCGAACCGCGGCAGCTGCTCGGCCGCGGCGGCGACCAGCTCGGGGTGGCTGTGGCCGAGCGGCAGCACGCCCGCGCCCATCAGGAAGTCGACGAAGACGTTGCCGTCCAGATCGATCACGTACGGCCCCTCGGCGCGGTCGATGGCGAAGGGCAGCCGGCGCGGGTAGGAGCGGGCGTTGGACTCGCGCCGGCCCTGGCGCTCCAGCAGCTCGGCGCTGCGGGGTCCGGGCAGTGACCGCGGGGTGAGGACGGAGTCGAGGTCAAACGGCATGGTGAGCGGTCCTGTTCTCGAGGTGAGCGAGGCGTGGATCGGCCAGGTGCGCGGCCAGCGAGGTGGCGATGGTGCGCGCGCGGATGCTGAGCAGGCTGAACGAGCCGGCGTCACCGATCCCGTGGGTCGATTCGCACAGCCCGTTCAGGAAGATCGGCCCGGGGCCGGGCAGCTGCGGCCGCAGGCTGTAGTCGGCGTTCACGTCCAGGTGTCCGGACGGGGTGCCGGCGAAGTGCTCCGCGACGGAGTTGAGCAGCGGGTGGTGCGGTTCCTGCTGCGGCCCCTTGCCCATGTCGCGGAAGCCGGTGGCGAGGATGACCACGTCGGCGGTCAGCTTCGTGACCGCGCCGGTGACCCGGTTGGCCAGCGCCAGCGTCACCTCGCGGCCGTCGTCGAGCACCTCGTCGATGCGGGTGTGGCCGTGCACCCGGATCCGCTGCCGGCCCAGCAGCTCCTGCTCGTACATCAGCACGTAGAGCCGTTCGAGCACGTCGAGGTCGGCGGCGGAGTAGTTGGTCGGCCGGGTGAAGTCGTCCAGCTGCCGCCGCTGCTCCTCGGTGGCGGCGTGGTAGTAGTCGGTGAAGCTGGGGAAGTAGATCTCCTCGCTGAACGGGCTGTGGTCCTTCGCCCGCAGCGACCAGGTGCGGGTCACCACGTCGATCTCGGCGTCCGGGAACCGGCCGTTGAGGTCGAGCGCCAGCTCGACCGCGCTCTGGCTGCCGCCGACGACCGCGAACCGGCGCGGCTGGTCGGCCAGCAGGCCGGCGACCGACCGCAGGTACCGGGTCAGGTGGAAGACCCGGGCCGGGTCGGCGCCCTGGAACTCCGGTGGGATGTGCGGCGTGCGGCCCGGGCCGAGCGAGATCGTCCTTGCCAGCACGGCCTCTCCGGTGTCGAGCGTGACGGTGTAGAGGCCGGGTGTGTGGTCGGCGAAGGCGATGTCGGTGACGGCGACCCCGTACCGGACGTCGGCGGGCAGGGTGCGGCGCACCCAGTCGACGTAGGCGGTGTACTCGGTGCGCAGCGGGAACGCGGTCGGCAGGTTGAGGTGCCGCATCAGCCGGTCGTTCTCGAACAGGTAGTTGATGAAGCTGTACCGGCTGCGCGGGTTGCGCAGGGTCACCAGGTCGCGGATCGGGTTGTGCTGGATGTCGGAGCCGGGCAGCAGCATGTCCTGCTGCCACCGCGGTTCCACCTCCCGTTCGAGGAACAGGGCGCGGGGCGGCTCCGGGAACTCGTCCAGGGCGATCGCCAGCGCGAGGTTCGCCGGGCCGTAGCCGATGCCGACCACGTCGTAGACCTCGGGGCCGGGGCCGCCGGTGGCGATGCCCGAGTCGGTCAGCACGGTGCCGTCCGGGCCGCGCGGCGGGTGGCGCCGGTCGGGTGCCGGGGCCGAGTACAAGGAACAGTCACGCAAAACCTCCGGTGGGGCCGCCCTGCGGGTGGGGCACGAGCAACAGGCACGCCGGCAGGGCCAGGGCCACCGGAATGCTGGAAAGAAGGCGATGCCGCCTGCCGTGATCGCGGTCGGCGGCAACGAGCCGGACGGCTATCCGGCTGTCAACGCCGCCACCGAGGGCGGGCGTGCGATGAGAGGACTGCCGTGAAGTTCACGGCAGTGATGATGAGTGTCTGCGCTCAGCGGCCCTATTCGGGTCTTTGCTGAGCACGATTCAGCCGACGCGCCATGGATTCCCCGTTTCCTAGCTCGTGAATTACGTCCGAAGACCGATCCGACAGCGGTAACCGTTCTGCTGGCGGAAAGGTTTCGGCATTCGGTGCAAGGGCGCGTTTCCAGTGGTTGCAGCCCCGGAAACGCGTACTTCCGCGAAGCACGATCGGCACCATACCGACCGAGTCGACGATCAGGCAATAGGGATGAAAAACTGCCAACCTTCGCAAGGTTTCCCCGTCTTTGCCAAGCTATGTCCACATTTCAAAACGTGTTCGACAGGACCTGTCACGGTCGCGTGGAGTCACTCGCGGGGTGCAGTCAGCACTCGCCACCTCGGAGCCCGGCGGCGGCCGACATTCGAGCTACCGCGGGTTTCCGGTGCGCTAGGGTTGCCACCCGCAGTCTTCGCGACGAACTTCAGAAGATGATCTGTGGAATGTGTGAAAACTGCTCCCGAACGGGTGCCGATGCATTATCGTCGCCGGCGGAGGAGGTCAATTTCGCTCGGCGCTGCCGGCTCTGGTCATCCAGGCGTGATGCGGATAGGCTCCGCTCTCCGGCACGGCGCTCGGGCGCCGGGGAGCCGGCGCCGGCGCCCGGGCGCCGTGACATCGAACCAGAACAGGAAACACCCACGATGCGCTTGGCATTTTCCACGATCACTGTGCTGCGCCACCCGTACGGGCACCCGGACATCCTGTCCTACGAGGACCGCATCGGCCCGGTGTTCGCCGAGGCCGAGCGCAGCCCCGGCTTCATCGACCGGGCACGGCCGGTCGACCCGGACGACGACGCCACCAACTTCGAGTGGGACTGGGGGGTCTGGGGGCCGTTCGCCACGCCGCGCTTCTACACCGGCGGCCGGGTCGCCGCGACCGACTCGCGGGCCTCGACGCTGTCGATCTGGACCGATCTCGCCTCGGTGCGCGCCTTCGCCCGCAACGGCCTGCACCAGTACATGCTGCGCAACCAGGGTCGCTGGGTGGAGCCCAAGGGCTGGAAGGGCGTGGCCGCCTGGTGGATCGGCGACGACGAGATCCCGACCTGGGTCGAGGCCGCGCGCCGGATCGAGCACATCAACGACCACGGCCCGTCGCCGGTGGCCTTCGACTTCCACACCAGCTACGACCAGGACGGCAACCCGGTGGACGTCCCGCGGGTAGGTGCCGGCCCGGCCGAGATCGCCCGATGAGCCTCGACACCACTCGCCCGGCCAGCCGCCGGTTGGTGTTGATCCTGGCCACCGCGATGGCCCTGCTGCTCTCGCTGGCCGGCAGTGCGCTGAAGAGCACCGTGCAGGTGAACTTCGACGACATGGCGCACACCCTGCACGCCGGGGCCGGCGGCTTCGCCTGGTCCACCACCATCTTCGCCCTGATGACGGCGCTGGCCAGCCCGTTCGTGGGGCACTTCGCGGACCGGTTCGGCGGTGCGGTCACGCTGACCCTCGGCGCGGTGCTCGCCGGGGCCACCTTCATGCTCTGCGCCATCGCGCCGAACGTCGCCACCTTCGTGGTCGCCTACGCGCTGCTGGGCGCGTTCGCCTTCACCTTCCTGTCCTTCATCCCGCTCGCGGTGCTGGTCGACCAGCTGTTCGAGGGCCGCGGCGAGGGCCTGAGCTACGCCACGCTGACCAACGGCCCGGCGATCGGCTTCATCGTGCTGGTGCCGCTGTGGGTGGCGCTGCAGTCGGTGGCCGGCTGGCGGTCGGTGCTGTTCGTGATCGGGGTGGTGTTCTGGGTGGTGCTCGCGCCGATCGCCTGGTCGCTGCGCCGGTTCACCGTGGACCCGGCGCCGGCCGCCGCGCCGGCCGTCGCCGAGCCCGCGGCCGGCCAGGGCCTGGTCGACCGGCTCGGCCAGATCGTCCGGCTGCCGTCGTTCGTGCTGCTGGCGCTGGCCTTCTTCGGCTGCGGCGTGACCATGGCCTTCATCGACGTGCACCTGGTGGCCGACCTGCAGATGCACGACATGTCGCCGAGCGTCACCTCGGCCACGCTGATCCTGCTCGGGGTGACCGAGATCCTCGGCTCGCTGGTGGCCGGCCACTACTGCGACCAGGGCCTGATCAAGCGGACGCT
>DATJNU010000053.1:0-8833 GCA_035507775.1 Jatrophihabitans sp. | reverse complement strand
GTCGGCCAGCCGGGCGGTGTCGAGCGGACCGTCGATGTGGTAGCTGCTGCCGCACAGGAAGCTGGCGTCGGCCGGGTCCTCCAGCGCCGCCGCGACGACGGCGCGCTGGGCCCGGGTGAGCGTCAGGGTCGCCGGTGCGGCCTCGACGCTCACTGGCTGGCCCCTCGCCGCAGCGACGGCACGCAGGCCGCGGCCAGGACCGCCAGCGCCGTGGCCAGGACGAGCGCGCCGGTCAGGCCGCCGGAGAAGTTGCCGGACCCGCTGCGCGCGAGGTAGATCGAGCCGATCGCGGCGACCCCGAGCGTCATGCCGATCTGGCCGACGGTCTCCAGGCCGCCCGCCGCGACGCCCATCTCCGCCGGTGGCACCTTGCCCAGCGCAGCGCCGAGCAGCGGGCTCACCCCGAGGCCCTGCCCGATGCCGATCACCACCAGCGCCGGGGCGATCCAGCCACCGCCTACGCCGTGCCCCCTGGCTGCCACGAACGCCAGCAGCAGCGCGTAGCCCACCGCGTTGAGGGTGTAGCCGACGGTCAGGGTCCGCAGGCCGAGCCGGGCCTGGATGCCGGGCAGCAGCAGCGACACCGCGGTGAACGACACCGCGAGCGCGGCGAACACCCAGGCCGAGTCCAGGGCCGAGTAGCCCAGGCCGTTCTGCAGGTACTGGGCCAGCACGAAGTAGAAGCCGGCGTTGGCGGCGAAGAAGAACAGGAAGGTCAGGTTGCCGGCCCGGAAGGCGCGGAAGGCGAACAGGCCCGGCCGCAGCAGCGGAGCTCCGCCGGCGACGGCCAGCCGGTGCTCGAACGCGACGAAGCCGGCCAGGATCGGCAGCGCCAGCGCCAGCAGCACGATGCTCCACACCGGCCAGCCGAGGGACTGCCCCTCGGTCAGGGGCAGGAACACCGCGACCAGCCCCGCGGTCAGCAGCACCACCCCGCCGAGGTCGAGGCGGGCCTGCCCGGTGGACTGCGAGCGGGGCAGCACCCGCGCCGCGACGATCACCAGCAGCAGGCCGATCGGGACGTTGACCAGGAAGATGGGCCGCCACGACAGGTTGAGGATGTCGGCGCCGAGCAGCAGGCCGCCGATGATCTGGCCGGCGATGGCGGCGATGCCGATCGTCACGCCGAAGTACGCCAGCGCCCGGTCCCGGGCCCGGCCGGCGAACGTCGTCTGCAGGATCACCAGGATCTGCGGGAAGAACACCGCCGCCGACAGCCCCTGGGCGCAGCGGAAGGCGATCAGGAACGACGTGTTCGGTGCCAGGCCACAGGCCAGCGAGAACAGCGTGAACGCGGTGACGCCGCCCAGGAACGCCTTGGTGGTGCCCATGATCGCGCCCAGCCGGCCGCCGGTGATCAGGAAGACGCCGTAGCAGAGCAGGTAGCCGCCGACCATGGCCTCGACGGCGGCCGAGGACGAGCCGAGGTCGAGCCGGATCGAGGGAACGGCGACGTTGACGATGTAGCTGTCCATCATCGCGATGAAGGTCGCGCCGAGGGCCATCAGCAGGGTCGTGACGGCGTGCGGTGACGCCGCCGGTTCCGCGCCGGCGGAGTCCAGGTCGGCGGAGTCCAGGTCGGCGGTCTCGGCTCCGTCGGTGTCGACGGGGCCGCCGCCGGTGCGGACCGGGCTGTGCTCGGAGGGCGTCATGATCCAGCTTTCGATGGGGATCGGCGGACGGTGGTCGAGCGATTCGGGGCAGCAGCATCGGCTGACCGGAATAGGGAATAAAAGCCTTAAATTGACCTGATCGGACGATAGCCTATCTCAGTGATATTCCCGTTCGGAATTCCACATAGTGGACGAGCGGCCGGCGACCACTGATCGCCGCGGCGCCCCGGCCGGGGTCAGGCCACCGACTCCACGGCCGCCGCGGCGCGCTCGACCAGCACGGCCAGCAGGTCCCGCAGCTCGTCCCGGACCTCGGGATCGACGAGCACGCCGTCGACGATGCGCTTGCGCGCCGTCGGCACCAGCACGCTCGGCTCGAGGGTGTCGGCACCCATCACGGCCAGGGTCTCCCGGAGCCAGGCCTGGGCCCGGTCTCCCCCGGTCGGTGCGGTCGAGGCGCTCACCAGGGCCAGCGGCTTGCCCATCAGCTCGATGCCGCCGACCAGCCATTCCAGGGCGTTCTTCATGATCCCGCTGGCGCCGTGGGCGTACTCGGGACAGGCGATCACGATCGCGGCCGCCTCGGCGACCAGCCCGCGCAGCCGCGCCGGCTCCGCCGGCAGCTCGACATCCTCGACGTCCTGGTTGAAGTAGGGCAGCTGGTCGAGCCGGCCGTATTCGAGCACCGCCACCCCGTCCGGCACCAGCTCGGGCACGGCCCGGGCCAGGGCCGCGTTGAGCGACTGCGCACGCAAACTTCCACAAAGAACGAGGATTTTCACGAAACCGACCGTAGCCGATTGACTACCGCCTTTCCACCGGCGCGAGGCCGGGGCACCCGTACCGGCCGCCGATCCGGTGCCGGTCATCGCTCCGGTTCTGTCAGGTACGCGCCGGCGGTCGGGGCCCGCCCGCGCGCTCAGTGATCCTGGTCGCCCGCGCGCCGGCGAGGCGCTCGCCCGGCGATCCCGCGGGAGAGCCGGCCCGTCATCGACCTGGCCCGGTCGAGGGTCTCGTTGCCCAGTCGCCGGGCGGTGTCGACGCCCTCCGCGCCGGTGCCGAGGGCCCGGTCCCTCGCCTCGCTGGCCGCCTCCACCCACCGCCTGGCCGCCAACGGCTGCCGGTCCCGCCCGATCCCGAGCAGCTCCTGGAAGTCGTCGACGGCGACCGAGACGCGGTTGCCCGCTCGCACCACCTCGGGCGAGGCGCCCGGGTGCAGGAGCACCTTCGCGTTGGCGGTGCCGGCAGCGGCCTGCAGGCGGCCCAGCAGCCGTCCGGTGGTCCCGGCGATGAGGTCCAACCGGTCCCGCCGGACGACCCGGAGCGCGAGCCGGTGCCGGTCGAGCTCCTCCGGCGACGCCTCCAGCACCCGGTCGAGCTCCAGCACGGCGATCGCGTCCTGCAGCTGGAAGCAGCGGGCCAGGACCGCGAGCCACTCCCGCACCGTGGCCTCGACCTCCCTGGCCGTCCTGGCCAGGTCGCCGAGGCTGGATCCCCGCTCCACCTTCTCCGCGAGCGCGTCGAGCTGCCGCAGCGCGTACGCCTGGGTCCGGGCGATCGTCGCGGACGTGCCCTGCACCTTCGACCAGGTCAGCTCCGAGACCCGGCCCACGTGCTCCCGGATGGTCATCGCCTCCTCGATGACCAGGCCCACCCCGATCGCGTCCGCCAGCACCGCGTCCTGCTGGGCGCGGAGCACGTCGTCGACCTTCTCCTCGATCCGCGCGAGATAGTCGGTGATCTCCTCCACGGTCTGCTGCATCGCCAGCTGCGCCATCAGGCCGGCGGCACCGGCCAGCACCGCCGGGTTCGCCAGCAGCGACCCGGGGGTGCGGACGATCTCGAGGAAGCCCTGGACCTTGCCGTTGTCGGTCAGCACGGCCCGGCCGGCGCCGGCCTCGGAACCCTTCATCAGGTTGCCGTGCCGGAGCGCCGCCGCGGACTTCTCGGTCAGCTTCACCCAGCGCCCCGAGTGCGCGGCGACCTCCGAGCCGGCCTGCGCGACACCCGCGGCGGTGCCGAGGAGCGCTCCGAGCCTGGGCAGTCCGAGGTCCTTCGACGGCAGCCCCTCGGCGGCGAGGAAGCGTTCCACCGCACCCGGCTCCCCGATGACCGCCACGCCCTCGCCGTCACCGATCAGCTGAACCTCGCCGTCCATCGCCGACTCCCGACCCCTCGTCACCCGCTCACCCCGCCGGCTGGAATGTAGTCGAAACCCGCGAGGCCGCCGAGATGCGGGCGAATCCCCCGGGGCGGCGCCGCTACTTCTGCCAACCGACCGTCTCCGGCAGCGGCGTGCCGAAGATCGTGGCTCCGACGTTGGCCAGGCCGTCGGTCACCGCGTAGATCGAGGGCCCGCTGAAGAGCGGGATGAAGCCGTACTGCCTCAGCCCCTCGCGCTCGATCTCGTTCGCCTTGGCGATCTGGGCGTCCGGGTCGGCGATGTCGGCGGCGGCCTTGATCTCCGCGTCCAGCGAGACGTTGCCGACCCCGGTCAGGTTCTCGGCATTCTTGCTGCCGTAGAAGTTGTCGAGGTACTGCGCCCCGAACGGGTCCATCGAGCGGTTGCCCACCAGGAACAGGTCGAACTTGCGGCCGCTGACCACCGAGTCGAAGTCGTTCTCCGAGGTCGGCTTGATGTCGATCTTGACGCCGATCTGCTTCAGCTGCGCGGCAATCGCGTTCGCCAGCGCCTTGTCCAGCGGCTGGTTGCCGATCAGGGTATAGCCGAGTTCCAGTCGCTTGCCGTCCTTGACGCGGATGCCGCCGTCGCCGACCGTCCAGCCGGCCGCGTCGAGTTCCTTGCCGGCCGCGGCCGGGTCGAACGTGATGACGTCGGCGACGTTGTCGTGGTAGCCCTTCTGGAACGAGTAGAGGAAGGCCGACCCCGGCAGCGGCTCGCTGTAGTCCAGCCCCTGGAACTGGATCTGTGCGATCTGCGCCCGGTCGATGCTCTCCAGCACCGCCTTGCGCACCGCGAGGTCCTTCAGCAGCGGCGAGGTCGCATTCAGGTCGAGGTAGTACTCGAACGGGCTGCCGCCCCGGCGGAGCTGGGTGCCCTTCACGCCCGAGATCCGCTTGAGCCCGTCGGCATCGCCGGTCGAGGCGTAGTCGATCTCGCGGTTGTCGAAGGCGTTGATCGCGGCGTCCGAGTCGAGGCCGACCAGCTCGCGCTTGTCGAGCTTGCCGGGTTTGCCCCACCACTTCGGGTTGCGCACGAACGTCGCGTCGCCGGTCTTCGGGTTGTACGACTGCACCGTGTACGGCCCGGCGCCCCACTGCGGCTCCGCCTTGTTCAGGTAGGCGGTGTTGAAGACGCTCGGCGACGCGGCCGCCTTCGGGTTCAGGAACGTGGTGAACAGCGCCGACCACCACGGGTTCACCCCGGCGAACTCGATCACCGCCTGCTTGTCGTTCACCCCGGCGTGCACCCCGGTGATCCGCGAGTACGGGATCGTGGTGCCCGCGACGTACTGCTGGTTCGACCCGTTGTCGGCCCGCCAGGTGGCCTCGATCGCGCGGTAGTCGATCGGGGTGCCGTCGTTGAAGGTCGCCTTGGGGTTGATGGTGATGGTCACCCGCTGGTTGCCGCCGACCACCGTGACCTTGACGTCGGTGAAGTAGTCGGGGTTGTACTGCACCTCGCCGGTCGGCGAGTAGGTGATCGCGTCGGCGTTGTACCAGAACCAGAACCGGGACGCGCTGAGGTTCGCGTCCGCCTGGAACGGGTTGCCCTGCTCGAACACCGAACCCGGGTAGCGCAGCGTGCCGCCGGTCCGGACGTTGTCGTACGGCTGCGGGTTGTAGTCGACGGCGGCCGAGACCGTCGAGGGGTGCGGCCCGGCGTGCGCGCCGGGCGACGTCCCGGTGCAGCCGGCGAGCGTGGCCGCGGTGAGCAGCGCGAGGCCGGCGGCTCCCGGCTTGAGAAGTCGGTGCATGGGTGGTTCCTCCTGGGGGTGGTGGGAGTCTGCGAGGGTCAGGCCGCGTGGCAGGCGACGTCGGTCCCGTCCGCCGCCGGCCGCAGCCGCGGGCGTTCGACCCGACATCGGTGCTGCAGGTCGTCGGTGAGGCTCGGTCGCAGCGGGCACCGGTCGGCGAAGACGCAGCCCGGCGGCAGGTCCGTCGCGCTGGGCTGCTCGCCGGCCAGCACGATCCGCTCCCGGCCGCGTTCCCGCACCGGGTCCGGGATCGGCACCGCGGACAGCAGCGCCTGCGTGTAGGGGTGCCGGGGCGTGGCGAACAGGGCCTCCGCCGGCCCGACCTCGACCACGTGGCCGAGGTACATCACCGCGATCCGGTCGGCGATGTGGCGCACCACGGCCAGGTCGTGCGCGACCACGAGGTAGGCGAGGCCGAGCTCGACCTTGACCCGGGCGAGCAGGTTCAGCACGCTGGCCTGCACCGAGACGTCCAGCGCTGAGACCGGCTCGTCCAGTGCCAGCAGCCGGGGCCGGGTGGTGATGGCCCGGGCGATCGCCAGCCGCTGCCGCTGCCCTCCGGAGAAGGCGGTCGGGAAGCGGTCGAGGGAGTCCGGCGGCAGCCCCACCAGCTCCAGCGACTCGCGCACCCGGTCCCGGGTCGGGCCGGCACCGTAGCCGGCGGCCCGCAGCGGCTCGGCGAGCAGTTCGAAGACCGGCAGCCGCGGATCGAGCGAACCCTGCGGGTCCTGCATGACGATCTGCACGGCGCGGCGCAGCTCGCGGGCCCGGTCCGGCGACGGGATCGCCGCCACGTCGACCCCGAGCACCTCGACCGCGCCCGACTCCGGCGCGCGCAGGCCCAGGATCTCCAGCAGCGTGGTCGTCTTGCCGCTGCCGGACTCCCCGACCAGGCAGAACGTCTCCCCCGCCCGGATCTCGAAGCTCACGTCGCTGACCGCGCGCAGCGTCCCCACCCGGCGGCGCAGCACCGCGCCCCGGGTCACCGGGAAGGTGCGGCCGAGCCCGCGGACCCGCAGCACCGTCTCACCGTCGCCGTCCCGGCCGGGATCGGGCAGCTCCGCGCGGGGGAAGATCTCCACCGGCCGGCGCCCCGTCACCTCCGGGGCGCGCAGGCACGCGGTCAGGTGGCCGGCCGCCACCTCGGCGAGGTCCGGCTCCGTCTCGCGGCAGGCTTCGACGGCCAGCGGGCAGCGCACCGAGAACGGGCAGCCGGCCGGCCGCTCCAGCGGGGACGGCGGCTCGCCCTCGATCGGCACCAGCGGCTGGCCGCGGCGGGCGTCCGGGGTGGGCACCGAGCCGAGCAGGCCGAGGGTGTAGGGCATCGCCGGCGCCGCGTACAGCTCGCCGACCGGGGCGTGCTCGACGATCCGGCCGGCGTACATGACCGCGACCTCGTCGGCGTGCCCGGCGACCACGCCCAGGTCGTGGGTGATCAGCACGATGCCGGCGCCGGTCTGCTGCTTGGCCACTTCGAGCACGTCGAGGATCTGCGCCTGCACGGTCACGTCGAGAGCGGTGGTCGGCTCGTCGGCGACGATCACGTCGGGGTCGTTCGCGATCGCCAGCGCGATCACCACCCGCTGCCGCATGCCGCCGGAGAACTGGTGCGGGAACTCCTGCGCCCGGGCGCGCGGCTGCGGGATGCCGACCAGGTCGAGCAGCTCGACGGCGCGGTCCCAGGCCTGCTCGCGGGTCAGCTTCGAGTGCACCCGCACGGCATCGGCGACCTGGCGGCCCACCGAGTAGATCGGGGTGAGCGCCGACAGCGGGTCCTGGAAGACCATGCCGATCTGCCGGCCGCGCACCGCCGACAGCCGGCGGTCGTCGAGGCCGACCAGCTGCCGGCCGCGCAGCAGCACCTCGCCGCTGACCCGGGCGTTCGGCGGCTGCAGGCCGATCAGGCTGATCGCGGTGGCCGACTTGCCCGAGCCGGACTCGCCCACCAGCGCCAGCGTCCGGCCGGGACGCACGTCGAAGTCGATGCCGCGGACCGCCTCGACCGGGCCGCGCTCGGACGGGAACGTCACCCGCAGGTCGCGGACGGACAGCACCGGTTCGGTCATCCCCGCCCGCCCGAGGACGAGGTGGGATCGAGGGCGTCGCGCAGGCCGTCCCCGATCAGCATCACCGACACGGTCAGCACCACCAGCAGCAGCGACGGGTAGCCGAACAGCCACGGGGCGCTGGAGATCGAGCTCGCGCCGTCGGCCAGCAGCGAGCCGAGGGAGACGTCCGGCGGCTTGACCCCGAAGCCCAGGAAGCTCAGCGCGGTCTCGCTCAGCACGGTGTTGTCGATGCCGAGCGTGGTGTTGACGATGAGCAGCGCGCCCAGGTGCGGCACGATGTGGCGCAGCACGATCCGCCACCGGGCCACGCCCATGAACTCGGCCGTCCGGACGTAGTCGCGCTCGCGCAGCGAGGTCGAGACCGACCAGATGACCCGGGCGTTGAGCATCCAGCCGAAGACGGTGAGCACCACGATCAGGACCCGCCAGTCGCCGGCCACCCGGTTGGAGACGAGCGCCAGGATCAGGAACGACGGCACCACCAGCAGGAAGTGGATGACCGCCAGCGACACCCGTTCGATCCGGCCGCCGAGGTAGGCCGCGCCCGCACCGACCACCGCCGCGATGACCATGGTCAGCACCGAGACGCACGCGGCGATCACCAGCGACCGCTGCAGGCCGTGGACGCACTCGGCCAGCACGTCGTTGCCACCCTGGTTGGTGCCGAACGGGTGGGCGGTGGTCGGCGGCCGGGTGAGCGCGAGGAAGTCCGACTGCGACCAGCTCCAGCGGGTGAGCACGCTGCCGAACGTGGCGAAGAGCACCAGCCCGGCGAGCAGCACCACCCCCACCAGGGCGCCCCGGTTGCGGGCGAAGCGGCGGGCGTACAGGCGGGTGCGGCCGAGCCGGACCGGCGGCGCGGCCGGTCCCGGGGCGGTGAGCAGGGCGGAGGCGGTCACCTCAGCGCACCCGGATCCGCGGGTCCAGCGCGACCGTGGCGATGTCGGCCAGGATCGCCCCCACCGCCGTCGTGACGGCGCCGAACGCGGCCACCGCGACCGTGCCGTGCACGTCGTTCTGCGCGATCGTCTGGGTGAAGTAGGTGCCCATCCCCCGCCAGCCGAAGACGGTCTCGGTGATGATCGCGCCGGTGAACACGCTCGGGATGGTGAAGGCCACCGAGGTCGCGGTCGGGATCAGCGAGGCCCGCAGCGCGTGCCGGCGGATGGCCTGGGCGCGGGTCAGGCCGGTGGCGCGGGCGGTGCGGACGAAG
>DATJNU010000052.1:0-5286 GCA_035507775.1 Jatrophihabitans sp. | reverse complement strand
TGATGCGTCGCATCCCGGTCCGCGGTGGAGTCATCCACCACCCGCGCAGCCCATTCGGCGCCGGCGCGGTCATTGCCGCCGCTGCGAGCGCGCCGCGTCGAGCAGCACCCGCGCCTCGGCTGAAGCGATCAGCCCACGTGTGCGTTCCACGACGTCAATGTTCACCGAGATCGCGTCGATCCCGGCGCGCACGAGCAACTCGGCGTACTCGGGATGGACCGAGGGTGCCTGGCCACAGATCGAGGTTCGCAGCCCGAGCCCACGCGCCTTGGGGATCAGCTGCTTGAGGTACGACACGACGGCGTGGTCGCGCTCGTCGAAGGTTGCGGCCAGCAGCTCTGAGTCACGGTCGGCACCGAGTAGCAACTGCGTCAGATCGTTCGATCCGATCGAGATGCCGGCGACGCCCTGAGCCGCGTAGGACTCGAGGTTGAACAGCACCGACGGGACCTCGGCCATCACCCACAGTTCGAACCCGGGACGGTCCAACAGGCCGGCGTCACGGATCAGCGTGCGGCACTTCGCCAGCTCGTCCGCGGTGCGGACGAACGGGAGCATGACGTGCAGGTTCGTGTGTCCCGCGTCCCAGACGCGCTTCAGCGCCGCCAGCTCGAGCTGGAAGATCTCTGGCTCGACGGTGTAGCGCAACGCGCCGCGGAAGCCGATCATCGGGTTGTTCTCCTCGGGCTCGAAGCGCTCACCGCCCTCCAAGCCGCGGAACTCGTTGGTCCGGAAGTCGTAGGTGCGATAGGTGATCGGCCGGGGCGCGAAGCCACTGGCGAACGTGGTCAGCGCCTCGGCAAGGCGGTCCACGACCTCGCCCTGGCGGTCCTGCTCGATCAGGAGCTTAGGGTGCGTGCCCTCGAGCGCCTCGATCAGCATCAGCTCTGCACGCAGCAGGCCGACCCCGTCCACCGGCAGCGCCGCGACCTGCTCGGCGTGCTCGGACATCGCCAGGTTCACGTAGACCCGGGTACCCAGCGGGTCGACCGCGGCGGTCGCCGGCGGCTGGGCCGCGGCCGGGCGGGCGGCCAGGTCGCCGGCGTACACCCGGCCCTCGCCGCCGTCCACGGTGACCAGCTGGCCGGTGTGCAGCACCGTGGTCGCGTCGTGGGTGCCGACCACGCAGGGCACGCCCAGCTCGCGCGAGACGATCGCGGCGTGGCAGGTCATGCCGCCGCCGTCGGTGATCAGCGCCGCGGCCCGGCGCATCGCCGGCACCCAGTCCGGGCTGGTCATCGGCGCGACCAGCACCTCGCCGTCGCGCAGCTGGTCCTGCTGGTCCGGCGCGGTGAGGATCCGCGCCGCGCCGGCCGCCCGGCCGTGCGAGGCGCTGAGCCCGCTGACCAGCACCCGCGGTGGCTGATCGAGGGCCGGCGCGGGCTCCGGGGACCGGTCCAGGGTGGTGATCGGGCGCGACTGCACGAGGTAGATCTGCCCGCGTGCGCAGGCCCATTCGATGTCCTGTGGGGAGCCGTAGTGCTTCTCCACCGCGATGCCCAGCTCGGCGATCTCGAGCACCTGCTGGTCGCTGAGCACCCGGCGCCGGCCGTCGTCGGCCGACAGCGTCACCTGCCGGTCGCCGCCGTCCGGGCCGCGGACGATCTTGAACCGCTGCTGGCCCTGCCGGGTGCTCAGCACCGCCGGCCCGGTCTTGCTCACCACGTAGGTGTCGGGCTCGACCGCGCCGCTGACGATGGCCTCGCCCTGGCCGAAGACCGCCTCGACGATCACCCGGTCTTCTGCCCCGGTGGACGGGTCGGCGGTGAACATCACCCCCGAGCACTCCGAGGCGACCATCAGCTGCACCACCACCGCGATCGCGGGCTCCGCGCGCACCCCGGCCTGGGTGCGGTAGGCCAGCGACCGCTCGCCGTAGAGCGAGGCCCAGCAGTCCTTGATCCGGTCGAACAGGTCGGCCAGCCCGGAGACGTTGGTGAACGAGGCGTTCATGCCCGCGAACGAGGTGTCGCCGGCGTCCTCGCTGACCCCGGACGAGCGCACCGCCACCCGGGCGTCGTGCCCGAGGTGGGCGTAGGCCAGCCGGATGTCCTCGGCCAGCCCCGCCGGGATCACGCTGTGCCGGATCGCCTCGGCCGCGGCCTGGCTGGTGTGGGCGAGGCCGGCGGCGTCGTCGGCGGCCAGCTCGGCGACCAACCGGGCCAGCGCGGCCCGCGCGCCGGACTCGCCCATGGTGGCCAGGTACGCCTCGCTGGTGATGACGAAGCCGCGCGGCACCGGCAGCCCGAACCGGGTCAGCTCGCCCAGGTTGGCGCCCTTGCCGCCGACCGAGTCGACCTCGGCCAACCCGGTCTCGGCGAACCAGCGGATGGTGTCCATGACTCCGGCCTCCTCAGCGCTCGGCGCACGCCCGATGCCCGCCACTGTCATCTCGCCCGGCCCGGCGCAGTAGAGCCCGATGGGGCTGCTCCGGCGGGACTTCCGGCCCTTCCTGCGCTCCGGTGCGGGGGAGTGGACTCGGATGCCAGGACGCAGGGGTGCCAGCGGGAACGGGCGGAGACGGCATGGAGATCCGGGTGCACGGCCGGGGCGGCCAGGGGGTGGTGACGCTGGCCGAGCTGATCGCGCTCGCCGCGTTCGACTCCGGCCACGAGGCGCAGGCCATCCCCAGCTTCGGCTCGGAGCGGATGGGCGCGCCGGTGATGGCCTTCTGCCGGATCGCCGACCGGCCGATCCGCACCCGGCAGCCGGTGACCCGGCCCGACCTGGTGGCCGTCTGCGATCCCACCCTGCTGCACTCGGTGGCCGTCTTCGACGGGCTGCGGCCGGCCGGCTGGGTGCTGCTGAACTCCACCCACCGGCCGGCCGGGCTGGGCCTGGCCGAGTACGCCGAGCGGCTGCCGGCCGGCCACCTGATCACGCTGCCGGCCACCGCGCTGGCCCGCGAGCTGACCGGCGGCACCCGCTCCAACAGCGCGCTGCTGGGCGCGATCGCCGCCGTCACCGGGCTGTTCGACCTGGTCGCGGCCGACCGGGCGCTGCGGCACCGGTTCGGCGACCGGGTGGCCGGGCCGCAGTCCGAGCTGGCCCGCGCGGCGTACGAGCGGATCGCGGTGACCAGCCGTGCGTGAGCTGCTGGAGGGCTCGCAGGCGATCGCCGAGGTGGTGCGGCGGTGCCGTCCCGAGGTGGTGCCGGCCTACCCGATCACCCCGCAGACGCACATCGTCGAGCGGCTCGGCCGGCTGATCAAGGAGGGCGCGCTGCCGGGCAGCCGGTTCGTGACGGTGGAGTCGGAGTTCGCCGCGATGTCGGTGGCCATCGGCGCCAGCGCCGCCGGCTGCCGCACCTACACCGCGACCGCCAGCCAGGGCCTGCTCTACATGGCCGAGGCGCTCTTCAACGCCGCCGGGCTCGGGCTGCCGGTGGTGATGACGGTGGCCAACCGGGCGGTGGGCGCCCCGATCAACATCTGGAACGATCACTCCGACGCGATGAGCATGCGCGACTGCGGCTGGATCCAGCTCTACGCCGCGGACAACCAGCAGTCGGTGGACCTGCACCCGGTGGCGTTCCGGATCGCCGAGCAGCTCTCGGTGCCGGCCATGGTGTGCGTCGACGGCTTCGTGCTCACCCACGCCTTCGAGCCGCTGGCGGTGCCCGGCCAGCCGCTGCTGGACAGCTGGCTGCCCCGCTACGAACCGCGCCAGTCACTGGACATCGACGACCCGGTCACCATCGGCGCGATGGTCGGGCCGGAGGCGTTCACCGAGGTGCGCTACCTCAGCCAGCTGCAGTTGCTCGCCGCCGAGCAGGCCTTCGGCGAGGCGGCCGGCGAGTTCGCCGAGCGGACCGGACGGCCCCTGGCGCCGGTGTCGGCGTACCGCACCGAGGACGCCCGGACGGTGGTGCTGGCGCTCGGCTCGGTGACCGGCACGCTGCGCGGCGCGGTGGACGCGGCCCGGGCGGCCGGCCACCCGGTCGGCTCGGTCGAGCTGACCCTGTTCCGGCCGTTCCCGCACCGGCTGGTGCGCGCGGCACTGGCCGGCGCGGACCGGGTGATCGTGCTCGAGCGGGCCTTCGCGCCCGGCGCCGGGGGCGTGGTCTCGGCCGACGTGCGGACCGCGCTGGCCGGCAGCCCGGTCCCGGTCGAGACGGTGGTGGCCGGGCTCGGCGGCCGCAGCGTCCGGGAGGAGTCGCTGGTGCGGCTGCTCGGCGACGGGCCGCCGGCCCGCGGCGGGGTGAGCTTCCTCGACCTGCGAGCCGACCTGGTGGCCGGCGAGCTGGCCCGGATGGAAGCGCGCCGCGACTCCGGGCCGACGATCCGCAACCTGCTGCGGGAATCGGCGCCACCGGGAACGCACGTGCATTGAGGGGCAGACCATGACGAGCGGTGAGGTGAAGTTCTACCAGGTGGGCAGCCGGGCGGTCGGCAACCGGTTGCTCGCGCCCGGCGAGCGCACCGAACAGGCCAGCGCGGACAGGATGAACGCGCTCGACTCCGGCCACCGGGCCTGCCAGGGCTGCGGTGAGGCGCTGGCCGCGCGGTACGTGCTCGACGCCGCGCACCGGGCCAGCGGCGGCCGGCTGCTGGTGGTGAACGCGACCGGCTGCCTGGAGGTGTTCTCCAGCCCGTACCCGGAGAGCGCGTGGCGGGTGCCCTGGCTGCACTCGCTGTTCGCCAACGCGGCCTCGGTCGCCACCGGGGTCGCGGCGGCCACCGCGGCCCGGGGTCGGCCGGACGTCCGGGTGCTCGCCCAGGGCGGGGACGGGGCCACCGTCGACATCGGCCTGGCCTGCCTGTCCGGCATGTTCGAGCGTGACGACGACGTGCTCTACGTCTGCTACGACAACCAGGCCTACATGAACACCGGAGTGCAGCGCTCCGGCGCCACGCCGGCCGCGGCCCGCACCGCCACCACCGAGGCGGTCGGTCCCGAACCGGGCAACCCGTTCACCGGCGGCAAGGACCTGCCCCGGATCGCGCTGGCGCACCGGATCCCCTACGTCGCGACGGCAACCGTGGCCGAGCTGCACGACCTGGAGGCCAAGGTCGGCCGGGCGATGTCGATCCGCGGCGCGCGCTACCTGCACGTGCTCTCGCCCTGCCCGCTGGGCTGGAGCAGCGCCCCGGCCGAGACCGTGCTGCTGGCGCGGCTGGCCCAGCGCAGCGGGCTGTTCCCGGTCTACGAGGCCGAGCGCGGGCGGGTGACGGCCAGCATGCCGATCCGGCAGCGGGTGCCGGTGGCCGACTACCTGCGCCGGCAGGGCCGGTTCGCCCACCTCTTCGGCGAGCACCCGCGGCCGGACCTGGTCGAGCGGCTGCA
>DATJNU010000051.1:0-43863 GCA_035507775.1 Jatrophihabitans sp. | reverse complement strand
TCATCAGCTCGACGGTCGAGGTCGCCTGGGCCACCGCACCGAGCATCGTCCAGGCGTTCGGCGCGTGCCCCATCGAACTCAGCCAGGGGAAGAAGTGATCACTGGAGACCTCGAAGTCGAAACCGCGCCGCTCGGCCTCGGCGGCATAGCCGACCAGCTCCTTCGGTCCGCTCTGCTCGGTCATCAGGGTGTAGCCGAAACGGGTCACGATCGTGCTCCAAGGAAAGGAAGTTCGGCGCTGTGGCTCAGCAGGTCCGCGGGGTCGGCGTAGGTGGCGAAGGCGCCGGCCTCCCGCAGCTCGGCGGCGCTGGTGCCGCCGCACTCCAAGCCTATGCACGCCACGCCGAGCGCGGTGCCGGCCCGCACGTCCCACACCGCGTCACCGACGAAGACCGCCTCGGACGGCTGCAGGCCGGCCTTCCGCAGGGCGACCTCGACGATGTCCGGCGCGGGTTTGCTGGCCTCCGCCTCGGCGGAGCTGGTGGCCGCGTGCAGCCACTCGTCGGCGTCCAACACCCTGCGCAACACGGTCAATTCTCGTTCGGCGGCCGACGAGGCGAGCACGGTGCGCAGACCGGCCTCGGCACAGGCCCGCAGCACCTCCCGAGCGCCGGGCAGCGGCCGGAGTGCCGGCCAGTAGGTGGCGTAGAGGGCATCGTGACCGGCGGCCAGCGCATCCTCGTCGACGCCGTCGGTCCCGCCGAGCACTTGGCCGATCAGCTTGTCGGAGCCCATGCCGATCGCGCGGTGAATCCTGGCCATCGGGGCGTCGATACCCTGCTGCCGGAACGCCTGCCACCAGCAGACGGTGTGCACGAAGGTGCTGTCGACCAGGGTGCCGTCGACATCGAAGAGGATTCCCCCGATCGATGCCGGCGCGCGGGCGGTCATCCGTACGATCGGTCGTCCGAGCTCGTCGATTCCGGGCCGCCGAGGTCTGCCGGCACCGGCACGACACCGAGCTGCAGGAAGGACGGCAGGTCGCGGATCAGGATCTCCTGGGTCGGATCGCCCAGGACCGCCAGGTCTGAAGTCTGCACGATGCTCCTTAAACGACTGTGAGGTCGTCATACCCACCGGACGCCGTCGGCATTCATCGGATTCGCCAGGTGCGTGCGATCCCCGGCGGCCGGAGGCACGGCGGCACCGCCCGCACCGGGCCTGGAGGTGCGGTCGAGGGTGGGCCTCCTCCGGCCCGCGGTACGAGCGTTTCAGGCGGTCAGTGTTCCGCGGCGTTGCGCAGTGACAGCGTGTCGGCGGCAGCCTGGTTCGCGTCAGCCTGGCTCTGGTCGGCGGTCAACACCAGGCCGACCGTCGCGGCGTCCGCCCAGGCGCACACCGCGGCCTCGCCGGTCGCGTGCGGGCCGCACTTGAGCGAGCCGCCGAGCGGGCCGGCCGGGAAGTCGGCTTCGGTCGCGGCACCGTTCTCGGTCAGCCGGGCCGCGGCGACCGAACCGGGATCCCGGGCCAGCGCGCTCCGGCTCGCCTGGGGGATCACGCTGGCCGGCATCGCGACGGCCACCAGCTGGCCACCTGCCGCGGACTGGTAGAGGCCGATCTGGGCCCGGCGGTAGGCGTCGGCGAAGCCGGGGTTGGACCGCACCAGCCCGGCCCGCAGGTCGTCGGCGACCTGCTGGTCGTCGACCTGGCTGTAACCGGCGAACGAGGCCGGCAGCGCGAGCCGGTGCGCCACGGCCTTCGGCTTCGAGGTGCCGCCCTGGGTGGCCGCGACGGCGCCCACCACGGCGAAGACGGCCACGACGCTGGCCGCGATCAGCACCGAACGACGGCGCAGCACGCCGCGCGGGCGCGCCGGGCCGGCCGGCGGGCGGTAGCCGGAGTACTGGTACGGACCGGGCTGGCCGTGCCCGGCCGGTTGGCCCGGCGGCGGGTAGCCGGGCGGCTGGTGGCCCGGCGGCGGGTAGGCCTGCGCGCCGGGCGGTGGGTACTGCGGCGGGTAGCCGGGTGGCGGGTACTGCCCCGGCGATGGCGCATAGCCGGGGCCGGGCGGGTACTGCCCCGGCTGGTAGCCGGGCCCGGGCGGGTAGCCGGCTCCGGGGTAACCGCTGCCCGGCGGCGCGAACGGCGGGGGTGGCTGGTAGCCCGGCGGCGCCGCGGTGCCGGGCTGTTCCGGAGCCGGGAAGTCCGGACGTGGGTCAGGTTCGTTGCCGCTCATGCCACCTCGTCGGGCGCGTGTCGCACCGGTGTGAAAGGGAAGCAAAACGTAACACAGCCCGGTGACCGGCAGACCGGGCGCGAACTGTCGGTGTCGGCTGCTGTACTACCTGCGACCGGCGGGTGCGTGGCCCGGCGCGGGAGGAAGGGCTGCCGATGATCGTCCGGGCCGTCTCCGAGGCCGGCGGCGCACTGGACTCGGCGCTCATCGCGGCCGTGGTGTCGCTGGTCGTGGCCCTGCTCGGCGCGCTCAGCTCGGCCCGGCTGAACCGGCGGGAGCACCGCTACCAGCGGCGCCGGGCGGCGCTGCTGGACGTCCAGGACGCCGCCCTCCGGCTGCGCCAGGCGCTGGCCGCCTTCGGCGAGCTGGCCCGGGCCAATCCGGCCATGCCCACCAAGGAACTGCTCGATGCGGAAAGGGAGTTCGATCGCGCGCTCGGGCTGCTCGACGTCATGCTGAGCCGGGTCGACACCGAGCCGGTGCGGCACCGGGTGACCGCCTGGCGGCTGGTCGCGCAGGTCAGTTTCATCAGCAGTCACGACGCCTCGTCACCGGCGGACGAGCAGCGTGCGTGGTCTGCCCTCAACGCCGCGGTCGGTGCGGCGCTCACCGACGCGAGCTGAACCCGCGCCGCGCCGGTCAGCTCACGGTGCCCGCGCCCGCGGCGTCGTGCACCGTGAGCCGGCTGCGCACGCCGAGGTCGCCGGCGGCCGTCTGCAGGTAGTGGGTGAACTCGGCCGGACCGCCGACCACCCGCACCGACGACGCCTGGCCGGCGACCAGCAGCCGTTCCACCAGCGCCGCGGCGAAAGACGGTGTGCCCGACAGCAACTCGCCGGCGTCGATCACGACCTCGGCGCCGGGCGCCAACCCGAGCGCCTGCACGAGCTCGTCTGCGTAATCCCGGCCGGCCACCAGCCGCGGCAGCCGCACAGTTCGGACGCTCACGAGTCCCCTCCCCCGGGGTCGTCCGCCGTCCGATGCGGCATCGTCGCCGGCAACGTTCGGGCGGACAACTGCTCTGTGCACCTCATTGTTCACCTCTCGGCGTGACTGGTACAGCGGCGCGCTGCCGCCGACCAGGGTGTTCCGCGCGCTCGCCGGGACCGGGCAGGACCGGCGCCCGGCCGGCTGTCCGGCGTCCGGCACCGGGGCACCGGCCGGCACCGAGCCCTCGAAGATCGTCCCGTGGAAGGGCGCCGCGAGCCGGTGCCCGGCGGTGCCGCCGGTGCGCACGGCCGCCGCCGCGTCCCCGCTCGCGAGCAGCAACTCGCCCCGCAGCGCGGTGATGATCCGCACCGTGCTCGGCAGCCCGTAGCCCCGGCCGGGTGTCCGGCGGCGGCGTTCGCCCGACAGGGCCAGCCGCACCGCGCCGGCGTCGTCGGCGGCCCCGATCGAGGCGAGGGTGGCCCGCAGCCCGACCCCGGTGTCGGCGACCGCGAACCGCAGCAGGCCGCGCTCGCCGATGGTCTGGGCGGCGACGAAACCGATGCTGCGGGCGTGCTGGCAGACGTTGTCGCCCACCTCGGCCAGGGCGACGTGCAGCGCCCGGGCCGCGGCCTCGTCGTGCGGCGCCACCCGGCGGTAGACCAGCTCGGTGAGCCGGCGCACGTCGGCCGGGCTGCGCAGCGGCTGCAGCTCCAGCAGGCTGTCGTGCAGGTCGCGCTCGGTGACGTCGGGCAGGTCGTGCTCGCCGCCGAACCGTTCGATCATCCGGCCGAGGTGCATCCGGGCGGCATAGGTCGCCTGGTCCGCCGGCAGGCCGTGCACGATCAGCCGGCTGCCCTGCCGCTGGGCCAGCTGGGCATGCGCCGCCACCCCGACCAGGTGCAGCGGGTCGAGCCACCGGACGTCGGCCAGGTCCAGCCGGCGGCCGGCACCGGTGTGCCGGACGGCCAGCGCATCCAGCAGGCGGGAGGGTGGTGCGGGCGCCATCGTGCAAGCAGTCCTTCGGGAGTTCGGCATGCCTTCGGGTTGCTCGCACCCTGCCAGACAACACCGACACAACCGCGCGACCGCCCGCCGGTGCGACGATGGCGGGCATGCGCACCGTCCCCGACGACCTCGGCACCCCGGTCCCGCTGGCCGACCCGATCCGGTCGGTGGTGTCGCTGGTGCCGTCGCTGACCGAGGCCATCGCGACCAGCCGGCCCGAGCTGCTGGCCGGCGCCACCGACTGGTGCAGCCACCCGGCCGACCTCGCGGTGACCCGCGTCCGCGGCACCAAGAACCCCGACCTGCGGGCGGTCGGCGGCCTCGCGCCGGACCTGGTGGTCTGCAACCAGGAGGAGAACCGCGAGCTGGACGTCCGGCGGCTGCGCGCGGCCGGCATCGCGGTCTGGGTCACCCGGATCGAGACGCTGGACGACGCCTTCGCCTCGCTGCGCCGGCTGTTCGCCGAGGTGCTGGCCGGCCCGGTGCCCGGCTGGCTGGCCGCGGCCGAAGCCAGCTGGGCGGCGCCGCCGGAGCGGCCCGAGCTGCGCGCCGTCACGCCGATCTGGCGGGACCCCTGGATGGTGGTCGGGCCGCGGACGTTCGCCGGCGACCTGCTGGCGCGGCTCGGCGTGCGCAACCTCGTCGAGACCGGGCCGGACCGCTACCCGCACCTGGACCTGGACGCCATCCGGGCGGCCCGGCCGGAGGTGGTGCTGCTGCCGGACGAGCCGTACCGGTTCACCGCCGGGGACGGGCCCGAGGCGTTCCCCGGAATCCGGACCGTGCTGCTCAGCGGCCGGCTGCTCACCTGGTACGGACCGTCGCTGGCCGTGGCCAGGGCGGAGCTGTCCGCCGCCGTCCGGGGATGAGGCCGGCCCGTCCCGGCATGCGGCTCGTCGCGTTATCACTTGTCCTGGCGAGCCTGTAGGCTGAGCAGTTACTAGGACGTCCTAGTAATTCGTCTGCACCTCTCCGAGCCACCAGGAGACCCCGATGGCCGACCTGCACGTCCCCACCCACCCGGTCCGGGTGCTCACCGCCGCCGCCCTCTTCGACGGGCACGACGCCGCGATCAACATCATGCGGCGGATCCTGCAGGCCCAGGGCGCCGAGGTCATCCACCTCGGCCACAACCGCTCGGTCGACGAGGTGGTGACCGCGGCGATCCAGGAGGACGTGCAGGCGGTCGCGATCAGCTCCTACCAGGGCGGGCACGTCGAGTTCTTCAGCTACCTGGTGCAGCTGCTGGCCGAGCGCGGCGCCGGCGACATCAAGGTCTTCGGCGGCGGTGGCGGCACGATCGTGGCCGAGGAGATCGAGCAGCTGCACGCGGCCGGGGTGGCGCGCATCTTCTCCCCCGAGGACGGCCAGCGGCTGGGCCTGGCCCCGATGGTCAACACGATCATCGCCGCGGGTGACCGGCCGCTGCCGGCCGCCCCGGCCGACCTGGCGCAGCGGCTGCGGGCCGGCGAGACGGCCGCCCTGGCGCGCACCATCTCGCTGCTCGAAGCCGGCGAGCTGCCGGCCGGCCAGCTGGCCGAGCTCCGGGACCGGGCGACGTCCGGCGTGGTCCTGGGCATCACCGGCACCGGCGGTTCCGGCAAGTCCTCGCTGACCGACGAGCTGATCCGGCGGTTCCGGATCGACCAGCAGGACAAGGTGCGGGTGGCCGTGCTGGCCGTCGACCCGACCCGGCGCAAGGCCGGTGGCGCGCTGCTCGGCGACCGGATCCGGATGAACAGCCTGGGGGCGGACCAGGTGTACTTCCGCTCGATCGCCACCCGGGGCAGCGGCGCCGAACTGCCGTCCGCGCTGCCGGACGCGATCGCCGCGTGCCGGGCGGCCGGCTACGACCTGATCATCGTCGAGACGCCAGGCATCGGGCAGGGCGACTCCGGCATCGTGGAACTGGTCGACACCTCGCTCTACGTGATGACCGCCGAGTTCGGCGCCGCGTCGCAGCTGGAGAAGATCGACATGCTCGACTTCGCCGACGTGGTCGCGATCAACAAGTACGAGCGGCGCGGCTCCGAGGACGCCCGGCGCGACGTGGCCCGCCAGCTCGTGCGCAACCGCGAGGCGTTCGGCCAGACCTGGCAGGACATGCCGGTCTTCGGCACCTCGGCCGCGAGCTTCAACGACGACGGCGTCACCGCGCTCTACCAGCACCTGCGCCGGGTGCTCGGCGAGCGGGGCCTGACCATCGACGAGGGCATCCTGGCGCCGGTCGCGGTCAAGGCCTCCACCGGCCTGACCATCCCGGTGCCGGCCAGCCGGGTGCGCTACCTGGCCGAGATCAGCGACGCGGTGCGCGGCTACCACCAGGCCACCGAACGGCAGGTCGAGCTGGTGCGCCAGCGCCAGGCGCTGACCACCGCGCGCGAGCTGGCCGGTCCCACCGACAAGCTCGACGAGGTGCTCGAGTCGGTCTCGGCCGACCTCGACCCGGCGGTGACCCGGGAACTGGAGAGCTGGCCGCAGACCGCGGCCAGCTACACCGGCGACGAGCTCGTGGTGAAGGTCCGCGACAGGGAGCTGCACACCCAGCTACGCCGCTCGACGCTGTCGGGCAACAGCATCCCGCGGGTCGCGCTGCCCCGCTACGACGACGCCGGCGAGCTGCTGCGGTTCCTGCGCAAGGAGAACCTGCCCGGACGTTTCCCCTACACCGCAGGGGTGTTCCCGTTCAAGCGGGAGGGCGAGGACCCGGCCCGGATGTTCGCCGGCGAGGGTGATGCGTTCCGCACCAACCGGCGCTTCCACCTGCTCTCGGAGGGGCAGCCGGCCACCCGGCTCTCGACCGCGTTCGACTCGGTGACCCTCTACGGCCGGGACCCGGGCGAGCGCCCCGACATCTACGGCAAGGTCGGCACGTCCGGGGTCAGCATCGCGACGCTGGACGACATGAAGGTGCTGTACTCCGGCTTCGACCTGTGCGCGCCGAACACCTCGGTGTCGATGACCATCAACGGGCCGGCGCCGACCATCCTGGCGTTCTTCCTCAACACCGCCATCGACCAGCAGGTCGAGAGGTTCCGCGCCGAGCACGACCGGGAGCCGTCGGCCGAGGAGTACGCCACGGTCCGGGCGAGGACTCTGTCGACGGTGCGCGGCACGGTGCAGGCCGACATCCTCAAGGAGGATCAGGGCCAGAACACCTGCATCTTCTCGACCGACTTCTCGCTGCGGATGATGGCCGACATCGCCGAGTACTTCGTCGAGCACAAGGTGCGCAACTTCTACTCGGTGTCGATCTCGGGCTACCACATCGCCGAGGCCGGGGCGAACCCGATCAGCCAGCTGGCCTTCACGCTGGCCAACGGCTTCACCTACGTCGAGTCCTACCTTGCCCGCGGGATGAAGATCGACGACTTCGCGCCGAACCTGTCGTTCTTCTTCTCCAACGGTATGGACCCCGAATACACCGTGCTCGGCCGGGTGGCCCGGCGCATCTGGGCGGTCGCGATGCGCGACAGATACGGGGCGAACGAGCGCTCGCAGAAGCTGAAGTACCACGTGCAGACCTCCGGCCGGTCGCTGCACGCGCAGGAGATGGCCTTCAACGACATCCGGACGACGCTGCAGGCGCTGTGCGCGATCTACGACAACGCCAACAGCCTGCACACCAACGCCTACGACGAGGCGGTCACCACACCGTCGGCCGAGTCGGTGCGCCGGGCGCTGGCGATCCAGCTCGTGATCAACCGCGAGTGGGGCCTGGCGATGAACGAGAACCCGCTGCAGGGGTCGTTCATCGTGGACGAGCTGACCGACCTGGTCGAGCAGGCGGTGCTCACCGAGTTCGACCGGATCACCGAGCGCGGCGGCGTGTTGGGCGCGATGGAGACCGGCTACCAGCGCGGCCGCATCCAGGACGAGTCGATGCTGTACGAGCACCGCAAGCACGACGGCTCGCTGCCGATCGTCGGGGTGAACACGTTCCTGCCGCCGGCCTCGTCGCAGGAACCGGTGGTGTTGGAACTGGCGCGCGGTACGGAGTCGGAGAAGCAGTCGCAGCTGCGGCGGCTCGGCGAGTTCCAGGCGGCGCACCGCAGCGACGGGGCGGCCGAGCTGCGCCGGCTGCGGGAGGCCGCGCAGACCGGCGAGAACCTGTTCGCCGTGCTGATGGACGCCGCCCGGGTGTGCTCGCTGGAGCAGATCACCGAGACGTTCTTCGAGGTGGGCGGCCAGTACCGGCGCAACGTCTGAGCAGGCTCGCCCGGTGCCCCTTACGGGGTGCCGGGCGGTTGCGCTTCGTTTGCCGAGTTCTCTCGATCAACTGCCGGGTGGCGTGTAGCTGACGGCCACCCTCATCGCCTCGTCGATCTCGTCGGCGGTGAGCAGGACGACCGTCTCGTAGTGCGCCATCGCCCCGGACGATCCGACCGCCGCCGCCATCGCAGCGGCAGCCACGTTGCCCGGCGCGTCCACGGTGACGTAGACGTCGTTGCCACCGAAGGCGAAGTAGAACGACTCGACCGTGCCGCCGACGCTCGCGATCGCCTTCTTCACCGCCTCGACGCGGCTGGAACCGCCGCCCTTGAGCACACCCTTGATGCCCTCGGCGTTGTAGGACGCTTTCACCAGATACTTCGCCATCAGATCCCCCGTGGTTGCTGGTGGTACGGCTACGAGCTTCACTGTGCGCCTCGGGCTGTGGGCGCGTCCAGAGCATCCGTCGCTCGTCGCAGCAGCTTGCGACACCGCCGCTCGCTGGTCAGACTTATGACCATGTCGACGACGTTGCCGCTGGCCGAGGTCAAGTCCCACCTATCTGAGCTGGTTGCCCGGGTTAGCTCTCAGCACGAGCGGCTGACCGTCACCGTCCACGGTCGGCCGTCGGCAGTCCTCCTTGCCGTGGAGGACCTGGAGTCCCTACAGGAAACGATCGCGGTGCTGTCCGACTCTGAGGCCGTACGGGAACTGGTGCTGGCAGAGGAAGAGATCGCTCGCGGCGAGGGTGAGACCGAAGAACGACTCGCCGCGGCCATGCGCCGACGCGGCCGCGCCGAGTGAGTCACCGCGACCGATACCGACTGGTTGTTGCCCCGACCGTGCGGCGGCAGCTCACCGACTCTTTGCCCGAGGCGGTAGCGAGCGCCGCGTACGAATTCATCGTCGGCCCGCTGTTGGACAACCCGCACCGAGTAGGCAAGCAACTCCAGCCACCGCTGGCCGACCGGCACAGTGCACGTCGCGGAACCTATCGCGTCCTGTACCGCGTGGACGACCAGCAGCACGCCGTCACCGTGTTGACGATCTCGAACCGATCGGACGCATACCGCGCCTGACAAAGCGACAGAGCACAGTCGACAACCTCACCCGGGTCTGGTCTCGCTCGTCAGCTCCACGTGTCACGCACCGCTCTGCCTCGGAGCGGCCACGTCGGCACCGGAGCCGTCACTCCCTACCGCCCCGACTGCCAGCGGCGTCTCCGGAGTGAGAGACCATGGAGGGCACGCGGGCGAACGGAGCGGGACGTGGGCAAAGCGAATCTGGCACAGCGGCGGCAACGGCAGCGCGGGGGCGTACCCGGTGTGGTCTGGGCGGCCTGGGGGCTGACGGTAGCGGTCCTGGCGCTGATCGGGCTTGGGGTCGCGCACCACTACAGCGGCACCCCCGACCAGGGCATGGCCGGCATGAGCCACATGTCCGACTCGCTCTACCGGGCCGGCCACGTGCCCGACGGCCCGCTGATGTCGGCGAACCTCTTCACCGCCTGGCAGCTCGACGCGGTGGCCGACGCCGTCCTGCTGCTCGTCGCGGCGCTCTACCTGACCGGGGTCGCGGCAGCCCGCCGGAACCAGCGCCGATGGCCGCTGCCGTACACGCTGTCGTTCCTGGCCGGCCTGGTCGTCTGCATGCTGGCCACCAACTCCAGCATCGCCGTCTACGACATGAGCCTGTTCACCGCGCACATGATCGGCCACCTGATGCTGGTGATGGTCGCACCGGCGCTGATCGTCGCCGGCCGCCCGCTGAACCTGCTGCTCGACGCCACCAGCGGCGAGCGCCGGGAGCGCATCCGGCGCCGGCTGCTGGGCCCGACCGTCAGCCTGCTCACCGCGCCCCCGGTCGCCCTGGCCAGCTACACGGTAGTCATCGTGGGCACCCACCTGACCGGGCTGATGGACCAGATCATGCGCCTGACCTGGGCCGGCCAGCTGGAGCACCTGGCCTACCTGCTGCTCGGCTGCCAGTTCTTCGTGGTGGTCATCGGCGACCCGCCGATCCGGTGGAAGCTGGCCGCGCCGGCGCGCCTGTTCATGCTCGCGCTGTCGATGGCGGTCGACACCTTCACCGGCATCGTCCTGCTGCAGACCAAGACCGCCGTCATGATGAGCCCGCCGCCGAGCGCGCACATCAACCCGATCACCGACACCCAGACCGGCGGGGCGATCATGTGGTTCGGCGGCGACGCGATCATGGCGGTGATCATGATCGTCATCGCGATCCTCTGGATCCACCGGCCCGAGACGGCCCAGCGCGAGCCCGGTGGCTGGCTCGAACAGGCGCGACGGGCGAACTTCGCCGAGCACACCGGCAGCGCCGCGGCCGACGACGAGGACTTCGACGACGACGAGAGCCGGCTCGATCAGTACAACGCCTGGCTGCGCAAGCTGAGCTCTCCGAGCTGAGCGGCCGGTCCCCGACGAGGACCGGCCGCCACGACCTCAGGCCCGGTGCAGCACGAACGGCACCGCCGCGGGGTGCCGTTCCAGGGCGCCGAGGTACACCCGGCCGGCCGGGAGCTCGGCGGTCCCGACGTGCAGGTGCGAGACGACCAGCGTGCTGGCGCAGTCGGTGTGGACGTCGACCCCGTCGATGTGCCCGTAGTCGGCGAACGCGAACGCCAGCGTCTTGTGGTCGGCGCTCAGCCGCACCGTGTCGTGCCCCTCCAGCCGCACCGGGTCGATCCGCATCGGGCTGGAGCTGCTGATCGTGCCGCTGTAGACCTGCCGGCCGTCGCCCCGGTGCGTCACCCGCAGGTGGAAGCCGGAGGTGTCGTGCCACAGGTAGTCGCCACCGGAGTCGCCGGCGTCGAACGAGCGCGGCGCGCCCTGCACGATGGGCTGCCACGGCGCCCGGTCGCAGGCGGCCGCGGCCGGGCTGACGGTGGCGGCGGTCGCGGGTGCGGCGAGGGCCAGCGCGCCACCGACGGCCGCGACGGCGACGGCTGCGACGGTCGAGGCGATGCGGGTACGGGACATGGGGGTGCTCCTTCGAAATCGGCCGCGCACTGCGGCGGGCTGCCCGGCGATCGACCGGACACCACACTTTCTAGAGAGCGCACGTGATCCCTCGGTGCGGGCAATGTTCGAAGCGTGTGAGGCCGCGCGGCCACGGCCGGTCGGGCCGGGTAACCTTCCCCGCAGCCCGAGCCCGCGGCCGCGGCCGGAGGAGATCGAGCAGCAGCTGACATGACCTACCTCGCCGAGAATGTGCATACCGCACAAGCCGAAACCCGGCAGCTGCTGGCTGGCCTGCGGCGTGATCTGGCCGCCCTGATCGCCGCGTCGGCCGACACGAACGCCGACGACGAGCACGACCCCGAGGGCGCCACCATCGCCTTCGAACGCGCCCAGCTGGCCGCGTCCATCGAGCAGGCCGAAGGCCGGCTGCGCGACCTGGAGCTGGCCGAGCGGCGGCTGGTGGCGGGCGAGTACGAGGCATGCGAGAGCTGCGGCGGCCCGATCGGCGAGCAGCGGCTGCTGGCCCGGCCGGCCACCCGGCGCTGCGTCCGCTGCGCCTGAGCTGGTAGCCGGACCGGATCCGGCTACCAGTGAGTGCCGAGCAGCGCGTCGGTGAGCGGGTACTCGCGCAGCTGCACGCCGATCAGCTCGCCCAGCTGCTCGGCGTGTTCGGCGGCCCGGCCGTCCCCGCGCGCGGCGAGCACCGCCTCGACCCAGACCCGGGTCTCGGCCAGCGCGGCCGGGTCGTCGGTGAGCAGCGCGGCCGACACCGCGTGCAGCGACTGCTCCAGGCAGTCGCGGACGGCATCGGCCAGGCTGTCCGGCCGGCGCACCCCGGCCGGCCCGCCGCCGAACGGCTGCCACCGCGCGGCGAGGTCGCGCAGCATGCTGGGCCGCTGCTCGTGCAGGGCCGCCAGCTCCGCGCCCAGCTCCCGGCGCGGCGGCGGCAGCGGCGGCACCAGCAGCGGCAGCCCCTGCAACGCGTGCACGGCACCGCGCGCCGAGGAGGCCCAGGCGGTGGCGCCGAGCGCGTCGGCGCGCCGGGCGTCCCCGCCGAAGGCCGCACCGCCCACCACCGTCGGCACCCCGGCCGCGGCACTGGCCTCGATGAACCGCCGGGTGGTCGGCACCCCGGCCAGCACCGAGCACGAGATCGCGGTCGCGTCCGGCCCCAGCTCGTGCAGGAACCGGCTCAGCCGCAGCGGCGAGACGCCGGCGCCGAGCACCGTGGTGTCCCAGCCGGCCGACCGCATGGCCAACCCCACCAGGGTCACCGGCAGCGCGTGCCACTCGCGTTCGGCGCAGGCCAGCAGCACGTGGCCGCGCCGGTTGGCCGGTTCGGGCAGCCGCTCGCGCAGCGCGTCGGCCGCGGCCAGCGCGACCTCGGTGGCCGCGTGCTGCTGGGTCACCGTCCACTCGCCACGTTGCCAGCGCAGCCCGACCTGGTGCTGGGACGGCACGATCACCTCGTCGATCACGCAGATCGGGTCGGCCCCGGCCGCTAGCAGCTCGCCGATCACGCCCCGGCCGGCCGCCGCGTCGAAGCCGGCCACCGCCCGTTCGAACTCCTCGACCCCGGCCGCACCGACCGCCGTCACGAGCCGCACTCGACGATCAGGGCCATCAGATCGTCGTGGCCCTGCCCGTCGAGGAAGTCCACCACGTCCTGCTCCAGCGCCTCGGCCAGCACCAGGGCACCGGTGCCGGCGTAGCGGGCGCACAGCGCGAGCAGCCGGTCGATGCCGTACTGCCCGTCCGGGCCGGTCGCCCGCAGCAGGCCGCTGCTGGCCAGCACCAGCATGTCGCCGCGCTCCACCTCGATCCGGGCGAAGGTCGAGGCGAACGGGTCGGCCAGCTCGGGGAACGCCACCGGCTGCACCCGGCCACCGGTGCCGACCAGCACCGGCACCAGGTCGCCGCTGCGGCCGATGTCGATGGTGGCGTGCCCACCGCCCGGCGACAGCTGCACCCGGGCGTAGCAGAGGTTCACCTCGACGTCGGGCAGCTCCGGGCGCAGCGCGTCCGCGGTGGCGCCGAGCACCGAGTCCGGCCGGCGGGAGAACCGGGCCGCGGTGCGGACGCTCTGCCGGGCCTGGATGGCGGCCGGTGCCGCGACGATGCCCTGACCGCGCACCGAGCCGCAGACCAGCGCCAGGTCGGACTCGGTGCCGAAGGCGTCGTAGAAGTCCCCGCCGATGTCGAGGTGCTCGGCCGCCGCGCGATAGGTGGCGGCCAGCCGCAGGCCGGGCGCCTTCGGCAGTTCCGGTGGCCGCAGGGCCGCCTGCAGGGCGCTGGTCAGCTCCACCCGGGCCCGGTAGAGGCGGGCCGAGTCCAGCGACAGCGCCGCCCGCCGGGCGACCTCCTCGGCAGCCGACACGTCCCGCACGGTGAAGCCGCGGCCGTCGCCGCGCAGCAGCACCAGGAAGCCGATCACGCTGCCGCGGGTCAGCAGCGCCAGGCCGAGCGCGTCGGCCGGCCGCAGTCGCTTGGCCTCCTCCCGCAGCCCGCGATGCGGGACCAGCTCGTCCAGGCCGTCCGGCTCGGGGTGGTCGACGGCCACGTGCAGCAGCTCGGTCTGGCCGGTCAGCATCAGCGTCTGCAGCGAGCGCAGCGACGCCAGCTCGGCGACGGAGACGTCGGTCAGCCCGCGCGGGTCGAGGCCGCCGTAGAGGTCCAGCCGGAGGCCGGCGGAGTCGAGCAGCCCGAGCAGCGCCCAGTCGGCGAACTCGGGGGTGAGGAGGTCGAGCAGCCGCAGCACGGACCGCCGGATGTTGAGCGATCCGGCCATCGCGGTGCTGACCTCGGAGATGAGCGTCGACCGGCGGCGGGCGGTGGCGAGCAGTCGCTGCTCCACCGGTTCACCGGGTACGTGCGATGTCATCGGTGACCTGTCGTGTCGGGCCCGCTTCTTGGGTACCCAGACCCTACCGCGCCGCCCCCGGCCGGCCGCCGGAAAAGTGCCGCGTTCCGGGGAGTGCCGAACATCGTTCGCCCACGCCGCGGGCCGCTCAGGACCGGACATCGGCCGCCGATCAGAATGATGGGCGACGACCCGGTCAGAACCGTCGTCCGATCAGCGGCAGGAGGACATCGGTGGTTGCCCCCGCGGACGGCCCCTACCCGGCACCGTCCGACCCGCCCGGCACGTCGCTGCGCTACCTCGACGGCCTGCTCCGCAACGCCGGCGGGGTGATGTACGTCCGGGATGCCGCGAGCAGCCGGTTCGTCATGGTGAACCCTGCCTTCGAGGAGCTCGTCGGGCTGCCGCTGGAGCAGATCCTCGGCAGGACCGGGCACGACCTGTTCCCGCCCGAGGTGGCCGACGTCCACCGGGAGAACGACCTGCAGGTGCTCGCCGACGGGATCGCCCGCACCAGCAGCGAGTGGGCCCCGCACCCGGACGGCACGATGCACGAGTACGTCTCGCACAAGTTCGCCCTCGTCGACGAGAGCGGCGAGGCGTACGCGATCGGCGGCATCTCCACCGACGTCACCGACCTGCGCGCCTCCGAGGCGGACCTGCGCGACGCGGAGGCGCGCTTCCAGGCGGTGTTCACGCACGCCCCGATCGGCCAGATCTTCTCCGAGCTCGACGGCCGGGTCAGCGCGGTGAACGAGGCACTGGCCGCGATGCTGGGCTACCGCGCCGCGGAGATGATCGGGCGCCGGATCGCCGACTTCGCCGAGCCCGAGGTCTTCGCCTCGATCCGGCAGGACGCCGCCCACCTGCTGGACGGCGGCCCGGACAGCATCACCGCGATCCGGCGGTTCCTGCGCCGCGACGGCGGCACGGTGCCGGTCCGGGTGACCAGCGCGCTGCTGCGCGACCAGCACGGCGGCGCGCGCTGGTGGGTGTCGATGGTGGCGAACCTGACCGAGGAGGAACGCAACCGGACGGAGCTGGAGAACGCGCACGCCGAGACGCTGACCGCGGCTCGCCGGCTCACCCTGCTCAACGCGGTGGCCGGGGCCGCCAACGACTCGGTCGACCTGGAACGCGCCGCCGGCGACATCCTGGCCGCGGTCTGCGGTCACTTCGGCTGGCGGCAGGCGGCGCTGGTCCGGGCCGCGCCCGGGGGCACCGGGCCGGTGACCGGTGGGCTCCGCTGGACGGTGCCGGTCAGCTGGTCGGCGCCGGGCAGCCCGCCGATCACCGCGGCCGACCTGGTGCCGGCGTCGCTGGCCAGGCTGGCCGAGGAGGGGAAGTCCCAGCAGCTGATGGTCCAGCACTGCAGCGGTCAGGCCCGGGCCGTCCTGCTGCCGCTGTCGGTGGCGGACCGGCTCCGCTACGTGCTGGTCTTCCGGGATGCCGGCGTGCCGGTGGACTCCGAGGACGAGGCGCTGCTGCGGCTGATCGCGCTGGAGTCGACCCGGCTCGCCGAGCGGCAGGCCGCCCAGGAGCAGCTGGCCGGCAGCGAGCAGCGGTTCCGGTCGATCTTCGCCGGCTCGCCGCTGCCGATGGCGCTCACCCTGGGCACCAGCACCCGGCTGGGCGCGGTGAACGCTGCGATGTGCCAGCTGCTGGGCCGGTCCGAGGCCGAGCTGCTGAGCCTGGCGTCGGCGATCTGCGACCCGGCCGACCCGGGGTCGGTGCAGCGGGCCGCCCGGGCCGCGGCCGCCGCGCCGGACGGGCGCACCGTCTTCGGCCTGCAGCTCTGGCACGCCGACGGCTCGGCCATCGAGACCGTCGCCACCATCACCGCGCTGAGCGAGCAGGACGGCAGCCGGAACATGCTGCTGCAGCTGGAGGACGTCACCGCCCGCCGGGCCGCCGAGCTGTCGCTGCGCCGGCAGGCCGAGGAGGACCCGCTGACCGGCCTGGCCAACCGGGCCCACCTGAACCGGCTGCTGCTGGAGCAGGCGAGCGCCTCGGCCGGCTGCCTGGTGCTGTTCATCGACCTGGACGGCTTCAAGCTGATCAACGACAGCTGCGGGCACGAGGTCGGCGACGAGGTGCTGATCGAGGTCGCCCGCCGGCTGCGGTCCACCGTCCGGCCGACCGACACCGTGGCCCGGCTCGGCGGGGACGAGTTCGTGGTGCTGTGCCCGGAGCCCGCCGGCGGCCACGACGCCTGCCAGATCGCCCAGCGGCTGACCGGCGCGCTGGAGGAGCCGATCCTGACCACGGCCGGGCCGGTGCGGGTGACCGCGAGCGTGGGCATCGCCGACGGCCGGATCCCGCTGGCCGACCCGACCGAGCTGCTGCACCGCGCCGACGTCGCGATGTACCGCGCGAAGCGGCTGGGCAAGGACCGCAGCGAGCTCTACGACACCGAGCTGCACCGGCAGGCGATCAGCCGGGCCCGCACCGAGACCGCGCTGCGCACCGCGCTGGACGACGGCCGCTTCACCATCCATTACCAGCCGATCGTGAAGCTGGCGACCGGCCGGGTGGTCGGCTTCGAGGCGCTGGTCCGGCTGGTCGACGAGGACGGGATGCTGGTCGCACCGGACAGCTTCATCGCCGTCGCCGAGCAGAGCGGGCTGATCATCCCGATGGGGGGCTGGGTGCTCCGGCAGGCCTGCCGGACGGTGGCCACGCTGCGCCGGACGTCCGGCATGGACCTCTTCATCGCGGTGAACGTCGCCGCCAGCCAGGTCGGCCGGCAGGACCTGATCGCCACCGTCGACGCCGCGCTGGTCGAGGCCGGCCTGCCGGAGCGGGCGCTGTCGCTCGAACTCACCGAGTCGGCGCTGCTGGAGGCCGACGCGCGCACCCTCGACCAGCTCACCACGCTCCGCTCGGCCGGGGTGCACATCGCGCTGGACGACTTCGGCACCGGGTACTCCTCGCTGGCCTACCTGCGCACGTTCCCGGTGACCCACCTCAAGGTCGACCGGTCGTTCACCTCCGGCATCGCCGAGCGCAGCGGCGACCTGGCCATCGTCCGGGCGATCGCGGGCATGGCCCACGACCTCGGGCTGGGCTGTGTCGCAGAAGGGGTTGAGACCGAGCAGCAGCGCCGGCTGATCGACGAGCTGGGGGTGCCGTACGGGCAGGGGTACCTCTTCGCCAAGCCGGTCGCCGAGCCGGAGCTGTTCGGGCTGCTCCGGCGCAGCTGGGCCCGGCCGAGCGTCCGGCTGGCCTGAGCCGCCGACCCCGCGGGCGCACCGCTCAGCCGCCGGGCTCGACCACCAGCCGGTCCCGGCCGGCCCGCTTGGCCTCGTACAGGCAGCGGTCGGCCGCCCGCAGCAGGACGGAGGGGGCGGCCGGGTCGCCGACCGCCAGCCCGATGCTGGCGGTGATCCGCAGCGCCGGGTCGATCACGGCCAGGTCCAGCTCCCGGATGCCCGCCAGCAGCGCCTGCGCCCGGCCGGCCGCCTCGTCCAGGGCGGCCCGCCGGCTCAGCTGCACGAACTCCTCGCCGCCGAGCCGGGCGATCAGCACGTCGGTGCCCGAGCCGGCCCGCGCCAGCGCCTCGCCGACCCGGCGCAGCACCTCGTCGCCGGCCTCGTGCGAGAAGCTGTCGTTGACCCGCTTGAAGTGGTCGAGGTCCACGATCGCCAGCGCCACCGGCCCCGCGCCCTGCTGGGCGGTGTCGGCCAGCCAGCGTTCCATCTGCCGCCGGTTGGCGAGCGAGGTCAGCGGATCGGTCAGCGCCAGCTTCTCGAACTCCGCGGCCCGGCGGCGTTCCTCGTCGGCGATCTGGACGGTCGCGAACTCGGCCACCGTCCGGTCACCCTCCAGCGAGCGCAGCGCCTGGTAGGTCTCCACGTGCGCCACGCTGGCCCGGTAGGCCTGCTCCCACCTGCCCTGGGCGGCCAGCACCTGCCCGCGCAGCGCCAGGTCCCGGCACCGGGTCCAGGAGCACTTCGCCGCCCAGTCCGTCCGGCGCGGGTGCTCCAGCAGCGACCACGCCTCGTCCGGCTCGCCGAGCGCCAGCTTCAGCTCGGCGAAGGTCAGCCACGGGTCGCCCCGGACGTCCGTGCAGTGCAGCCGTTCCTCCAGCCGCAGTGCCAGTTCCAGGCAGTAGTGCGCGGTGGCCAGCTCGCCGAGGGCCAGCCGGGCCCGTCCGAGCGAGTCCAGGGTCAGCGCCGAGGCCAGCTCCGGGTGGCGGCGCAGCAGCGCCGAGCCCGCGTCGGCGAACTCCGCCGCCACCGCCAGGTCCCCGACCTCGGCGCACGCCTCGGCGAAGTTGCCCAGGGTGGCCGCCACCAGCAGCCGGTCGCCGTGCGCGGTGACCTCGGACGCGGCGTGATGCATCAGGGCGTAGTCGTTGGTGGTGCGGCTGGCACCGACGTCCGCGGCGACCATCAGGGCCTCGGCCCGCCAGTGCAGGGCCTCGCCGTCCGGCCACTCCGACAGCGCCTGCCGGATCCAGCGGATGCCCTCGGTCCGCTCGCCCAGCCGGTCACAGGTGGTGGCCAGCAGCATCCGGATCCGGCCGGCCAGCGCCGAGCCACGCGGCGCCGCGGCCAGCAGCGACATCAGCTCGGCCTTGACCTCGGCGAACGCGCCCTGCCGGCTGCGCACCTCGATCGCGATCAGGTCGGCGTGGCAGGCCACCTCGGGCAGGCCGGCGGCCCGGGCCGCGGCGGCGTGCGCGGTGGCTTCGGCCTCCAGCCCGATCAGGCTGTAGAACCGGCGCTCGGCGATGCACCGGACGTGTTCGGCCAGGGCGTCGGCCGGGCTGTGCGCGGCCAGCTGGTAGCACGGCTGCCAGGTCGAGGCCCGGCGCGACCGGGTGCCCTGCACGTCCAGCATCGCGGCCTCCCCCCGGGTCTCCGGGCACGGTCGGCTCCCGGAACGCTGTCCGCTGACCAGATCGGCGTCGCCCCGCCCGAGCTGAGCGGTTCGCCCCGGATGCGGCGGGCCGGCCGTCAGGCCCGGTGCGGCTGCACGCTCGGCCGCTGGCGCCGGTCGAGGAGGATCAGCAGGTAGGCCAGCGCCCCCACCGGCAGCGGGAACCAGAAGTTGAACACCCGCCAGGTGAGCACCCCGAGCACCGCCACCGCCGAGGTCGCGCCGAAGCCGATCAGCAGCGGCACCAGCGAGCTCTCGACCACGCCGAGGCCGGCCGGGCTGATCGGCAGCGACGCCGCGACCTGGGCGACGCAGAAGGCCACCCCGACCAGGGCGACGCTCGGCGAGTGCCCGAACGCGCGGATCGCCGCCCACAGCGCGACCAGGTCGAAGGCCCAGTTGCCCAGCGAGCCGGCCGCAGCCCAGGCCAGCCGCCCCGGATGGGCGAGCAGTTCGGCCAGCCGCTCGTGCAACTGGCCCACGAACCGGCGCACCCGGTCCGGCTGCAGCCGCGGCAGCCAGCCGAGCGCCGCCGACGCGATCCGCTGGATCGCCGCCGGCCGCCGGTCCAGCAACCAGACGAACACCACCGCCAGGGCCACGATCGCGCTACCGGCCAGGGCCAGCAGCGCGTTCGAGGTGGACGGGCCGTAGAGCAGGATCTTCAACAGCAGGAAGCCGCCGAGCATGGCCTGCAGCAGCATGCCGGACAGCAGCGACTGCGACACCTTGACGAAGCCGGACTCGACCTCGCCGACACCCTCCTCGGCGAGCAGCTCGTAGCCCAGCGCGGTGCCGGCCACCGAGCCGGCCGGCACCGCGTGGCTGACCCCGACGGTGACCAGATCGACCCGCAGGATGCGGGCGAAACTCGGCCGGTTGGCCGGCTGGATGAGCACGTAGGTGACCACGCTGAAGCTCAGCAGCGAGGCGAGTTCGCCGGCGAAGGAGACGACCAGCCAGCCGATCGCGGCGCCGCGGAGCCGGTGGACGTCCGAGAGCGCCTCGCTCACCTTCGGGGTCAGGAACACCGCCGCGACGACCAGGGCCAGCGCGCCGAGCGCGTACCGCACCGGGTGGCAGCGCACGGCGGTGCGCAGGCTCACGGCGCACCGCCGGGGCGGCCGACCACCCGCTCCCCCGCGCACCGCGCCGGGCAGCCGGCCAGCACCGCGACCAGCCGCTCGGCGGCGGCCTCCCAGCCCCACCGCTCGCGCACCCAGCGCTGCCCGGCCGCGCCCAGCCGGCGCGCCCGGCCCGGATCGGCCAGCAGCTCCAGCAGCGCCGCGGCGACCGGGCCCGGGCGCGGGTCGACGAGCAGGCCGGTCTCGGAATCCAGCAGCGACGCCGGGCTCCCGCCGGAGCGGCCGACCACCACCGGCAGCCCGGCCGCCGACGCCTCCAGGGTCGACAGGCCCAGCCCCTCGGTCTGCAGCCCGCGGCGGTCGTCCCGGCAGGGCAGCGCGAACACCTGCGCGGCCGCGTAGTGCGCGGCCAGCTCCGCCTCGGGCACCGGGCCGGCGACCACCACCGACCCGCCGAACGCACCGGCCGCCTCGCCCAACCGGCGGCGCATCGGGCCGTCGCCGACGATCAGCAGCCGGGCGTCCGGGAACCGGGCCAGCACCCGCGGCCAGGCCGCCAGCAGCACGTCCTGGCCCTTGCGGCGGACCAGCCGCGACACGCTGAGGACCACCGGACCGTCGCCGAGGCCGTGCCGGCGGCGGATCGCGGCACCGTCGGCGCCGGCGAACCGGTACGCACGCACGCCGCCGGCCAGCTGCACCAGCGGGGTGCCCGGGTCGATCCCGGACCGCAGCTCCGGCAGGGTGGCCTCGCTGAGGTAGGTCACCGCGTCCACCGCCCGGCTCGCCCGGCGCAGCGCCAGCCGGGTCGGCCCGGCCCGGATCCAGCCCAGCTCCTGGCCGTGGGTCGAGGCCACCAGCCGGGCCAGGCCGGCCCGGCGGATCAGCGGCGCGTACAGCCCGAACGGCGCCATCGCGGTGATCCACCCGGTGTCTAGCCGGTGCTCGGCGACGATGGGCCGCAGTCCGGCGAACAGCGCGTACCCGCGCCGGCGGTGGACCGGGAAGTCCAGCCCGGCGTCGAAGTCCCGATCCCCCGGCCAGGCCGGAGCGACGACCGCGATCCGGTCGGCCGGCAGCCGGCGGACGAGCTCCCAGGTGAAGGTCTGCACGCCGCCGTGCTCCGGCGGGAAGTGCCCGGTCACCACCAGCGTCCGGGGTGGGCCGGTGCTCACCCGGCCACCCGGTCGGGACCGGCGGCGGGCCAGCCCGGCATCGACCCGGCCGCGGCCTGCATCGCCTCGATCGCCTCGACGATCCGTTCGGCCAGCGAGCCGGCCGCCGGCAACCGGACCGCGTCGGCGGTGACCGAGACGCAGAACTGCCCGGCCCAGCCGAGCGCCCCGACGCCGAGCGGCACCCGCTCGGCCAGCGGCAGGATCGGGTAGACGTCCTGGATCGGCGCACCTGCCAGCGACAGCGGCACCGACGGGCCCGGCATGTTCGACACGATCGCGCCGAAGTGCCGGCCGCGGTAGACCGACCGGGCGGCCGGGCGGTGCAGGACCGGCGGCAGCAGGCCGAGCAGCCGGATCACCGCGGCCGCCCCGAGCGGCCGGGGCGAGCGCCGGCGTGGGGCCGCCGCCGCGTGCACCGCCCGCAGCCGGTCCAGCGGGTCCATCGCGGCCAGGGGCACGTCCAGCCGCAGGGCGGCGGTCAGGTTACCGGGCTGCGCGGCCCGGCCGGTGCCGGCCGGGGCGGGCAGCCGGGTGGTGACCGGCACCGCGGCGCGCAGCGCGGTCCCGGCCAGGCCCTGGCACTCCAGCCGGGCCAGCGCCTCGCCGGTCGCGGCCAGCAGCACGTCGGTGACCCGGGTCCCGGTCCGGCGCGCCAGGTCCAGCACCGGGGCCAGCGGGGTGCGGGCGCACCGGAAGGTCCGCTCGCCGGTCAGCCGGCCGGTGTAGGGCAACCGGTCGGCGAAGCCGTCCCGGGCGAGCTGGCCGATGCCGGTCGCGGCCAGGGCCAGCCGGGCCGGCCGGGACGGGACCGCCGGCCCGGCGAGCTCGGGTGCGGGCAGCTCCGGGTCGAAGAGCTGCCGCAGGATGTCGACGACCCCCAGGCCGTCGGCGACCGCGTGATGCATGACCGCCACGACCGCGGCCTGGCCCGGCGCGACCTCCGGGACGAACCACAGCCGCCAGGGTGGCCGGTCCCGGTCGAGCTGCTGCTCGGTGAGCCGGGAGACGAACTCGGCCAGCGCCGGCCGGCCGCCGCCGGGCAGCCGGTACTCCAGCACGTGCTCGTCGATCACCGCCGCGGCCGGGACCCACCGGGCGTGCCACCAGCGGGACGGCCCGGCCAGCCGCTGCTGGAACCGCGGCATCCGCCCGATCCGGCCGCGCACCACCCGGCGCAGCCGGGCCAGGTCCACCGGGCCGTCCGCCCGGGTCAGGTCCAGCAGCGCCACCCCGCCCACCGGCTGCTGCACGGTGGGCGTCTCCACCTGCAGGAAGAACTCGTCCGCCGCTGCGACCCGGCTGCCGGCCGGCCGCCACCTGCTGCTCGCCACGGTGCGGATCCGCTCCATTCCGGCTGCGATCGCGACGATCACGGCCCCTGCCAGGCAGTCGAGTACGTAGTGGTTGCCGGTCGCGACGACCACGGCCGTGGTCACGGCGAGGTGCAGGGCGGCCAGCGAGTAGCCGAGCCGGGTCGCCCCGGCCCGCAGGCTCACCACGGTCACCCAGACCGCCCACCCGACGTGCAGGCTGGGCATCGCGGCGTACTGGTCGGCGGTCGAGGCCACCGTACCTCCGCCCCACGACAGCACCGGGTGCACGCGCGCGACGATGTCGGTGAAGCCGGCGCCGGGCAGCAGCCGGGGCGGCGCGGTGGGCGCCAGGTAGAAGCAGGCCAGCGCCAGCAGGGTGCTGCCGGCCAGGGTGTTGCGGGCCCACCGGTAGCTGGCCGGACGCCGCCACCACAGCCAGCCCAGCACCGCGAACGTGGTGGCGATGTAGGTGGTCGCGTACTCCCAGGCCGCCAGCCGGCCGAGCGACCGGTGGTGCGCCAGCCAGCTGTCGGCAGCCGGCTCGACGGCCAGGCGCAGCTGCCGCTCGGCCGCCAGCAGCAGCTGCCCGCGGTGCACGGCCGCACCGAGGTCGACCGCGACGGCGTGCGTGATCAGCAGGTAGCCGCCCCAGATCAGCAGGCCGAACGCCAGCTGCCGCAGGCCGTCCCGGGCACGCGCGGTCCGGCGCGCGGCGGGCCCGGGCGCCGGCCCGGCGGCAGCGGCACCGGCGCGCCCGGCCGCCGGCGCGGCGATGCGTTCGGTCGTGCTCACCGGCTGGTCCTCGATCACGCGGGAAGGGCGCTGTTGACCTCGCCCTCTGTCATACCGGCTGGGGTGGCCTCGCGGCAATCGTCCGGCTGGTCACCTCCGCGCCGCCCGGCCGGGTCAGGCCGGGTCCCAGGCCAGCGCGAGCAGCAGCTTCAGCCGGTAGGACGGCTCGTCCAGCTCGTCGCCGAACAGCTCGCGCAGCCGGGCCATCCGGTACCGGACGGTCTGCGGGTGCACCTGCAGCTCGTCCGCGGTCGCGCGCCGGTCGCCGCAGTTGCGCAGCCAGGAACGCAGCGTCTCGCGCAGGCTGGTCTGCGAGCCGGCCGGCAGCCCCTCCAGCGGTTGCAGGCACTGGCGGCGCAGCGCCTGCAGCAGCCGCGGGTCGTTGTGCACGATGATCGCGTCCAGGTGCTCGTCGGCGAACAGCGGGTCGGCGGTCAGCACCTTCTCCTGCTGCAGCCGGGCCGCGATCGCCGCGATCCGGGCGCTGCCCGGCAGCTGGGCCAGCGTGACGCTGTGCCCGATGGTGGCCGAGGCGCCGCGCAGGGCCGCGGCCAGCCGCTGCCGGCGGCCGGGGGCGGCCGGGTCGGGGACGATCGCGCCGAGCAGCCCGCCGTGCCGCATCCGCAGGCAGCTCTGGTCAAGCCGGCTGATCGCCGCCGCACCCGCCTCGCTCTGCCTGCTGACGAGCACCACCGCGGCGGTGGCAGGTAGCCGCCAGCCGGCCCGCAGAGCTGCCGTCCGGACCGCCTGGCTGTCGCTGCGGTCCGACAGCAGCAGCTCGACCAGCTCGTCCCGGGACTGCTCGCGGGCAGCCGCCGACTCGCTCTGCTCGTCCAGGTAGCCGGCGGCCGAGGCGGAGGAGAGCTGGTCGACGAAGCAGAACACCGACTCGGCCAGCGCGGTGAGCACCTCCGGCGGCAGGTCGTGCAGCAGCGCCTGCCGGGAGATCAGCCGCCAGGTCTGCCGGGCACCGAGCTGGTAGGCCGCCAGCAGGGTGCCGATCGGGATGCCCTGCCGCCACTGCATCCGGCCGATCTGCTCGAAGATCGCCGGGTCGGCGGCCTGGGCCAGCACCGCGTCGTCGGCGGAGTTCTGCGTCAGGATCTGCTCGGCGATCCGGACCAGCGTGCAGACCACCCCCTCGGCCGCGACGGTCACCTCGGCCCGGCGCTCGGAGAGGAACTGCGAGTACTCCGGCATCAGCCGCCGCAGCTGCCCGGCCAGGTCTTCGATGAGTTCTGGGACGATAGGCCGCAAACTGGGCACGATGCCCTCCAGCTGCGCCAGCGTGGACGGGTCGGCTGCCATCCGTACTTTGTAGCGCGTCTGGCGGCGGTTTTGTAATTGTGTGATAGGAACAGGGCGGAAAACTCGCTACCTAACAGGCAGATCTTGGCCCGCCGAACGGAAAGAATGGGTCTGTCGTCGGGTGCGAAGCAATCCGCCAGGTGTGATCGTTGGGAGCTGCCCGTGACCGCGTCGCAGACGCCGGCCCCTGCCCTGCTGCTGGACAAGCGCGCGGCGGAGAACTTCCCCGTTGCGCTGCGGGTCCTGCCGGCCGAGGTCCGGCGCGACCTCGAGGCGGTCTACGGCGTGGTGCGGGTGATCGACGACCTGGGCGACGAGGCGCCGGGCGACCGGGCCGCGCTGCTGGCCGGCTTCGCCGCCGATCAGCACCTGGCCTTCACCGGCGGGCAGCCGCGGTACGAGGTGCTGCGCGCCCTGGTGCCCACCATCGGCCGGCGCCGGCTGGACGAGCAGCCGCTGCGCGACCTGATCGAGGCCAACCTGCAGGACCAGCGGGTCAGCCGGTACGAGTCCTACGCGGACCTGCTCGGCTACTGCCGGCTGTCGGCGGTCCCGATCGGCCGGCTGGTGCTGGCGATCTTCGACCGGCCGGAGCCGGAGCTGGCCCGGCTGTCCGACGACGTGTGCGTCGCGCTGCAGATCCTGGAGCACTGCCAGGACGTCGGCGAGGACTGCCGCCGGGGCCGGATCTACCTGCCGCAGCAAGAACTTCGCCACTACGGCGTCACCCCCGACCACCTCACCGCGCGCGCCGCCGGGCCGGAGCTGCGCGCGCTGGTGGCCACCCAGGTCGATCGCTGCGAGCTGCTGCTCGACGCCGGCGACGAGCTGGTGGCCAGGCTGCGCGGCTGGGCCCGGGTGGCGGTCGCCGGGTACGCCGCGGGTGGCCGGGCGACGGTCGCGGCGTTCCGCCGGGCCGGCTGCGACCCGCTGTCGGCACCGGTCACCCCGCGCCGGCGGGACCTTGCCTGGCACGCGCTGCGGTTGCTGGCCGGCCGCGGAGCGGCCCGGTGAACGCCGAGCTGGTGGCGGCCTTCGCCCGGACCGAGTCCATCACCCGCGCCGAGGCCCGCAACTTCTACTACGGCATCCGGCTGCTGCCGCGGGCCAAGCGGCAGGCGCTGTGCGCGGTCTACGCCCTGGCCCGCCGGATCGACGACATCGGCGACGGCGACCAGGCCCCGGCCGAGCTGAAGCTGGCCCGGCTGGCCGAGCAGGACCACCAGCTGGCCGCCCTCGGCACCGAGACGGTGACCGACCCGGTGCTGCTCGCGGTAGCCGAGGCCGCCCGGCACTTCCCGATCCCGCTGGAGGCGTTCGGCGAGCTGATCCAGGGCGTCCGGGAGGACGTCGAGGGCCGCCGGTACGCGACGTTCGGCGAGCTCACCCAGTACTGCCGGTACGTCGCCGGCTCGATCGGCCGGCTCTGCCTGGGCGTCTTCGGCAGCTCGCCGGATCCGGCCGGCCCCGGCTACGCCGACGCGCTCGGCATCGGCCTGCAGCAGACCAACATCCTGCGCGACATCCGCGAGGACCTGCTCGCCGGCCGGGTGTACCTGCCCGCCGAGGACCTGGACCGGTTCGGCGTCGAGCTGCGGATCGGCCCGGACGGGCGGCTGGTCGACGACGGCGGCCGGCTCACCGAGCTGGTGCGGTTCAGCGCGGACCGGGCGGTGGGCTGGTACGACGACGGCCTGCGGCTGCTCCCGCTGCTCGACCGGCGCAGCCGGGCCAGCTGCGCGGCGATGGCCGGCATCTACCGGCACCTGCTCACCCGCATCTCGGCCGACCCGGCCGTGGTCTTCGGCGGCCGGCTGAGCCTGTCGGGCGCGGACAAGGCCCGGATCGCGGTCCGCGCCCTGGCCGGGGGCCGGGCATGACCGGGCCGGTCCGCTTCGGCAACCCGCCGGCTCGCTCCGCCGTGCACGAGAGCGCCCCCGCCGTCCGGGTCGCGGTGGTCGGCGGCGGGCTGGCCGGCATCGCCGCCGCCGTCCGGCTCGCCGACGCCGGCCGGCAGGTGCTGCTGTACGAGGCCGGCGCCCGGCTCGGCGGCCTGACGCACTCGTTCCGGCGCGGCGAGCTCGACGTCGACAACGGCCAGCACGTGTTCCTGCGCTGCTGCACCGCCTACCTCGACCTGCTCGGCCGGCTGGGCGTGCGCGGCCAGGTGCACCTGCAGCCGCGCCTGGACGTCGTGGTCCGCGCCCCGGGCCGTACCGCCCGGCTGCGCCGGACCGGCCTGCCGGCCCCGCTGCACCTGGCCGGCACGCTGCTGCGCTATCCGATGCTCTCGCCGGCCGACCGGGCCCGGGCGGTCGCCGGTGCGCTGGCGCTGCGCCGGATCCGGCTGGCCGACCCGGCCGTCGACGAGGTGAACTTCGCCGGCTGGCTCGCCCGGCACGGCCAGAACGCGCGCACCACCGCCGCGCTCTGGGACGTCTTCACCATCGCCGCGCTCAACGTGCCGGCCGCCGAGGCCTCGCTGGCGATGGCCGCGAAGGTGTTCCAGACCGGCCTGCTGACCCGCGCCGGCGCCGGTGACATCGGCTGGTCGCGGCTGCCGCTGCAGCAGCTGCACGCCGAACCGGCGGCCCGGGCGCTGGCCGCGGCCGGTGCCGAGCTCCGCACCCGCACCCGGGTGGCCGGCTTGCGGCCGGACTCCGGCGGCTGGCTGCTCACCGACCAGGCCGGCGGCACCGACCGGGCCGACCAGGTCGTGCTGGCCGCGCCGCCGGACCAGGTCGAGCGGCTGCTGCCGGCGGGCGCCCTGGACCAGCCGGCGGGCTGGTCCGCCGGGCTCGGGACCTCGCCGATCGTGAACGCCCACCTGGTGCTGGACCGGCAGGTGCTCACCGAGCCGTTCGTGGCCGGGCTCGACTCGGCCGTGCAGTGGGTCTTCGACCGCACCGAGCAGTCCGGCCTGGCCCGGCTGCCCGGCCGGGCCGGCCAGCAGTACCTGGCGATCTCGCTGTCGGCGGCCGACGAGCTGATCGACCTGCGGACCGCCGAGCTGCGCGACCGGATCCTGCCGGCCCTGACCGCGCTGCTGCCCGAGCTGCGCGGCGCGCGGGTGCTGGACTTCTTCGTGACCAGGGAGCGGCACGCGACGTTCCGGCCGGCCCCGGGCACCGGCCGGCTGCGGCCGGGCACGGCCACCCGGCTGCCGGGCCTGGTGCTCGCCGGGGCCTGGACCGACACCGGCTGGCCCGCGACGATGGAGAGCGCGGTGCTCAGCGGCGAGGCCGCCGCGGCGCTGCTGCTCGCCACCCCGGCACCGGCGGCCGCCGTACCCGCCGTACCCGCCGGGCAGGCCGGCCGGGTCGACCCGGCGCCCGGCACCGGGAAGATCCCGGGCCCCGAACGCGCTGACAGCCAACACCAGCGCAATCCCGACAGCACGTCCCACGACGCTCCACCGGCAGGCACCGCACCCACGGCAGGCACCGCACCCACGGCAGGCACCGCACCACAGCGCCCCGAACTGGAAAGGAACGCCACGTGACCACGACCCTGAGTCCCGGTCTCGAGCGCAGCATGGACAGCTACCGCTCCGCGCTGCAGGCGGCGGTGGCGCGGATGGACCCCAGCTCCGCGGCGATCTCGGCCTATCACCTGGGCTGGTCCGCCGCCGACGGCACGCCGCTGCAGGCCCCGGCCGGCAAGGGTGTCCGACCGACCCTGGCGCTGCTGTCGGCGCGGGCCGCCGGCGCCGGCGCCGAGGCGGGGGTGCCGGCCGCGGTGGCCGTCGAGCTGGTGCACAACTTCTCGCTGGTGCACGACGATGTGATGGACCGCGACGCCGAGCGCCGGCACCGGCCGACCGTCTGGGCGCTGTGGGGCGTGCCCAGCGCGATCCTCACCGGCGACGCGATGCTCACCGTCGCCAACGAGGTGCTGCTCGACAGCGGCTCCCCGCACGCGGCCGAGGCGCTGCGGCTGCTGCTGGCGACGACCCGGGCGCTGATCCACGGCCAGGTCGAGGACCTGCAGTTCGAGTCCGCCGACCGGGTCGACCTGGCGCAGTGCCAGCGGATGGCCGCCCGCAAGACCGGTGCGCTGCTGGCCGCGAGCGCGGTGCTCGGCTGCGTGCTCGTCGGCGGCGACCCGGTCGTCGCCACGGCGCTGGACGGCTACGGCCAGGCCCTCGGCGTGGCGTTCCAGCTGGTCGACGACCTGCTCGGCATCTGGGGCGACCCGGCGGTCACCGGCAAGCCGGTGCTCTCGGACCTGCGGGCCCGCAAGCGGTCGCTGCCGGTGACCTACGCGCTCTCGCGCGGCGGCCCGGCCGGCCGGGAGCTGGCCACCTGGCTGCACGGCGACGGGACCTCCGACGAGGCCGAGCTGCGGGCGATCGCCGAGCTGATCGAGGCGACCGGGGCGCGCAGCTGGGCCACGGCCGAGGCCGCCTGGCAGATCCAGCAGGCCGAGCAGGCGCTGGCCGCCGCGCCGATCCCGCCGGCGGTCTCGGCGGAGCTGATGAACGTCGCGCGCTTCGTCGCCGACCGGGAGTTCTGATGACCACCACCGCCAAGCCGGCACCCGGCCGGCGCACCGACCCGGACGGCCCGGTCGCCGAGGCCCTCGACCGGGCGGTGCGCAACCTGCTGGACCGCCAGGACCCGGCCGGCTGGTGGAAGGGCGAGCTCGAGACCAACGTGACGATGGATGCCGAGGACCTGCTGCTGCGCGAGTTCCTCGGCATCCGGGGCGAGCAGGAGACGGCCGAGGCCGCCCGCTGGATCCGCAGCAAGCAGCGCGCCGACGGCAGCTGGGCGACCTTCCACGACGGGCCGCCGGACCTCTCGACCACCGCCGAGGCCTGGGTGGCGCTCCGGCTGGCCGGCGACGACCCGGCCGCGCCGCACATGGCCCGGGCGGCGGAGTTCGTCCGGCGCGGCGGCGGTGTCGAGGCGAGCCGGGTGTTCACCCGCATCTGGTTCTCGCTGTTCGGGCTGTGGTCCTGGGACGAGGTGCCGGTGATGCCGCCGGAGCTGATCCTGCTGCCGTCCTGGGCTCCGCTGAACATCTACAACTGGGGCTGCTGGGCGCGCCAGACCATCGTGCCGCTCACCCTCGTCCAGACCGCCCGGCCGGTGCGGCCGGTGCCGTTCGGCATCGACGAGCTGCGCGGCCACGGCACGCCGCCGGCGCACCGCCCCGGCCTGGACTGGCAGACCGCGTTCGAGTGGCTGGACCGCGGCCTGCGGGTCTACTCCCGGCGCCCGGTCGGCTGGCTGCGGCGGCGGGCCACGGTCAAGGCGGCGAACTGGATCCTGGCCCACCAGGAGGCGGACGGCTCCTGGGGCGGCATCCAGCCGCCGTGGGTGTACTCGATCCTGGCGCTGCACGTGCTCGGCCACCCGCTGGACCACCCGGCGATCCAGGCCGGGCTGGCCGGGCTCGACGGCTTCACCATCCGGGAGGAGACCCCGGACGGCGTGCTCCGCCGGATCGAGGCGTGCCAGTCGCCGGTCTGGGACACCGCGCTCGCGGTGACCGCGCTGGCCGACGCCGGCCGGCCCGGCGACGAGCCGGCGCTGCACCGGGCGGCGGACTGGCTGCTGGCGCAGGAGATCACCGTGCCCGGTGACTGGTCGGTGCGCCGGCCGGAGCTGCTGCCCGGCGGCTGGCCGTTCGAGTTCGCCAATGCCGGCTACCCGGACGTGGACGACACCGCCGAGGTGGTGCTGGCGCTGCGCCGGCTGGGCGAGGGAACCGCGGCGGCCAGGCGGCGGGGCATCGACTGGGTGATCGGCATGCAGTCCGCGGACGGCGGCTGGGGCGCCTTCGACGCCGACAACGACAAGGCGCTGGCCACCAAGCTGCCGTTCTGCGACTTCGGCGCGGTGATCGACCCGCCGTCGGCCGACGTCACCGCGCACGTCGTCGAGATGCTGGCCGCCGAGGGGCTCGCCGAGCACCCGGCCACCCGGCGGGGCATCCGGTGGCTGCGGGACGCGCAGGAGGCGGACGGGTCCTGGTTCGGCCGGTGGGGTGCCAACTACGTCTACGGCACCGGCGCGGTGGTGCCGGCGCTGCGGGCGGCCGGCGTGGCCGCCGACGACCCGGCCGTCCGGAACGCGGTGCGCTGGCTGACCGACGTGCAGAACCCGGACGGCGGCTGGGGCGAGGACCTGCGCTCGTACCGCGAGCCGGAGTGGAGCGGTCGGGGTACCTCCACCGCGTCCCAGACGGCGTGGGCGCTGCTGGCGCTGCTGGCGGCCGGCGAGCGGTCCGCGGTGACCCGGCGCGGCGTCCGGTGGCTGGTGGAGACCCAGCGCCCGGACGGCAGCTGGGACGAGCCGCAGTTCACCGGCACCGGGTTCCCGGGCGACTTCTACATCAACTATCACCTGTATCGCGCGGTGTTCCCGATCTCCGCGCTCGGCCGGTACCTGGAGCGGGCGTGATGGGCGAGGCGGTGATCTGCACCCCGCTGGCGGTCGAGCACGCGGCGGTGGCCCCGGCACTGCCCGACCTGACCGTGCTGCGCACCGGGCGCGGGCCGGCCCGGTCGGCGGCCAGCGCGGCCCGCGCCGGGCTGCGCGACCGCCCGGTCGCGGTGGCCGGGTTGGCCGGCGCGGTGGCGGCCGGCCTGCGGCCGGGTGACCTGGTGGTGGCCACCGAGGTGCGTGGCTCCGGCGCGGCCGGCAACGGCGTGCCGGTGCCGGTCCCTGCCGCGCCCCTGGTGGCCGGTGCGCTGCGCCGGGCCGGGCTGCCGGTGCGGCTGGGCCCCGTGCACACCTCGGAGCGGATCGTGCACGGCGCCGAACGGGCCGCGTTCGCCGCCGACGGGGTGCTCGCGGTGGACATGGAATCGGCGCAGCTGGCCACCGGTGCCGCCGGCCACCCGGTGCTGGTGGTTCGGGCGGTGGTCGACACCCCCGAGCATCCGCTGCTCCGGCCGGGCACCGCCGGCCGCGGGGTGCGCGCGCTGCGCAACCTGCGCGCGGCGGCCCCGGTGATCCGGCAGTGGCAGGCCGCGCTGGGCGCACGCGAGCTCGTGCTGGCCTCACCGCGCTCGTTCTGCGCCGGGGTCAGCCGGGCGATCGAGATCGTCGAGCGCGCCCTGGAGCGCTACTCCGCCCCGGTGTACGTCCGCCGGCAGATCGTGCACAACGCGCACGTGGTCCGCCAGCTGGAGGCCAAGGGTGCCCGGTTCGTCCTGGAGCTGGACGAGGTGCCGCCGGGCGCCCGGGTGATCCTGGCCGCCCACGGCGTGGCGCCGGAGGTGCACCGGCAGGCCGCCGAGCGCGACCTGCAGGTGATCGACGCGACCTGCCCGCTGGTGACCAAGGTGCACAACGAGGTGCGCCGCTTCACCGGGCGCGGCGACACGGTGTTCCTGATCGGGCACGCCGACCACGAGGAGGTCGTCGGCACCCACGGCCAGGCCCCGGAGCAGGTGATCGTGGTGGGCGACGCGCGCGAGGCGGCCGCGGCGCAGGCCGCCGACCCCGACCGGGTCGCCTACGCCATGCAGACCACCCTGGCCGTGGACGAGGCCGACCAGATCGCCGACGTGCTGCGGCAGCGGTTCCCGAAGCTGGCCGCGCCGTCCCGGGACGACATCTGCTACGCCACCACCAACCGGCAGCGCGCCATCCGGGCGATTGCCGCCGAAACCGACCTGGTGCTGGTGGTCGGCTCGGCGAACTCCTCCAACTCGGCCCGGCTGGTGGAGGTGGCCGAACGCGCCGGCACCCCCGCCCACCTGGTCGAGGACGCCGGCGAGGTCGACCTGCGCTGGCTGGCCGGGGCCCACCGGATCGGCATCTCGGCGGGCGCCTCGGCCCCGCCCCATCTCGTCGACGAGCTGGCCCGGGCACTGTCCGGCCTCGGCCCGGTCGATCTCCGGACGACGCACGTCGTCGATGAGCACATGCAGTTCTCACTACCCAGGGAGGTGTCCTGAGCATGGCCATGCCACTCAGGCAGTCCGTCCGGCTCGGCACGTACCTGCTGAAGCAGAAGGTCCTGCGGCGCGAGAAGTTCCCGCTGCTGGTCGAGCTCGAGCCGCTGTTCGCGTGCAACCTCAAGTGCGCCGGCTGCGGCAAGATCCAGCAGCCGCACACGTTGCTCAAGCAGCGGATGCCGGTCGAGCAGGCGGTCGGCGCGATCGAGGAGTCCGGCGCGCCGATGGTCTCGATCGCCGGCGGCGAGCCGCTGATGCACCCGCAGATCGACGAGATCGTCCGGCAGCTGCTGGACAAGGGCAAGATCGTCTTCCTGTGCACGAACGCGGTGCTGCTGCCCAAGCACCTCCACAAGTTCAGCCCGCACCGCAACTTCGCCTGGATGGTGCACATCGACGGCCTGCGCGAGCGGCACGACGCCTCGGTCTGCAAGGACGGCGTCTTCGACCAGGCGGTCGCCGCGATCAAGCAGGCGCAGGCGGCCGGCTTCCGGGTGAACACCAACACCACGTTCTTCGACACCGACACCCCGCAGGACGTCATCGACATCCTGGACTACCTGAACAACGAGCTCGGCGTCGACAACATGCAGATCTCCCCCGGCTTCGCCTACGAGAAGGCGCCGGACCAGGAGCACTGGCTGGGGGTCCAGCAGACCCGCGAGCTGTTCGCGAAGGCGTTCGGCAACGGCCGGCGCAAGCAGTGGCGGCTCAACCACTCCCCCGTCTTCCTGGACTTCCTGGAGGGCAAGCGTGACCTGGCCTGCACCGCGTGGGGCATCCCGTCCTACTCGCTGCTCGGCTGGCAGAAACCCTGCTACCTGCTCGCCGACGGGTACGTGCAGACGTACAAGGAGCTCATCGAGACCACCGACTGGGACGCCTTCGGCCGCGGCAAGGACGAGCGCTGCGCGAACTGCATGGCGCACTGCGGCTATGAGCCCACGGCGGTGCTGGCCACGATGGGATCGCTGAAGGAGTCCATCCGGGCCGCCGTCGGCGGCTGAGCGCCGCCGGCCGGGTCAGCCGAACCGGCGGGCCAGCCGGCGGTAGCTGCCGGGAACCGCGCCGGCCAGCCGGGCCGGCACCACCAGCCAGCGCGGCACGAACCGGCGCGCCGGACCGCCGTCGAGCGCGTCGGCGATCACCCGGGCAACCCGCTCGGGCGGCACCGGCCGGGGGAACCGCCGGTCGTACGGCACCGCCCGGCCGGCCAGGAACTCGGTGTCGACCACCCCGGGCAGCACCGTGCTCACCCTGATGCCGTCCGCACGCAGCTCCTCGGCCAGCAGCTCGGCGAACGTCCCGAGCGCGGACTTGCACGCGCTGTAGGCGCTCTCCTCCGGCACGCCGACCGCGCCGGCGATGGAGCCGACGAAGACGATGCCGCGTTGCCGGCCCGGCGACGTGCGCAGCGCCGGGATCGCGGCCCGGGCGAGCAGCAACGGCGCCCGCAGGTCGAGGTCCACCAGGCCCGCCACCTGCCCGGCGGTCATCTGGCCGAACGGGCCGACGTGCCCGGCGCCGGCGTTGACCACCAGCCCGTCCAGCCGGCCGTGCGCGGCCACCGCGTGCTCGACCAGCGCCTCGGGCGCGGCCGGCTCGGTGAGGTCGGCGGCCAGGTACGAGCCGCCGGTCCGGGCGGTGACGGCGGCCAGCGCCGGCTCGTCCCGTCCGGTGGCGACCACCACGGCGCCCCGGTCGGCGAGCAGCTCGGCGGTGGCGCGCCCGATCCCCCGGCTGGCGCCGGTCACCAGCACCACCCGGCCTGCGGTGTCGCGACGGCGCATCCGGGCTCAGCCGGCCAGCGCCGGGGCGCCCAGCCGGATCGTCACGCCCTCCCGGCGCAGCCGGCGGGTGCCCCAGAACGCGCAGACCGCGATCGTGGTCAGGGTGAGCAGCGGGCTGAACAGGCTGCGCGACATCAGCCCCGCCGAGACGCCGTGATGCAGGAAGCTCAAGGTCATGCCGGCGTCGGCGAGCCGGGACAGGCCGAACAGCACGGCGATCTCGGTGAACATCCGGCGCACCCCGCGGCGGGCCAGCACGTGGGCCGGGATCGAGACGAAGTCGCGGGCCAGCCGCAGGGTGATCGGCTTGCCGAAGACCGCGCTGCCGACGAACATCAGCGCGGTGCAGACCGAGCCCACGACAGGTTGCAGCAGATAGAGCACCGCGCTGGACGTGGCGAAGGCGATGATGGCCCGGCCCGACATCATGCCGATCGCCATCATCATGGTGCCGGAGAGCCGCCCGCAGCGCAGCCAGCGCGCGCCGCCGACCAGGTAGCACCAGCCGAGGCTGGCGCCGAGCGCGGGGAACAGGCCGACGTTGTGCAGCACCAGCGCGAAGAGAAGCCCCGGCACCAGCAGTGCCTCGACGAAGAGCTGGCCGGAGCGCAGTACCGTCTCGCGCAGGCCGCCCAGGTGCACCTCGAGGCCGTACTGCGAGGGCTCACCCGTCTCGGACGGGTCGGGTTCGTCGCTTTGCCGGATCGCCTGCACTGGGTACCACCTTGGGCTGGTCGGACCGTGCTGTCCATCTTCACATGCCCCTATCGACAGGCATAGCGGACCGCGCAGCGATCACCCTTCGCCCGTCGAGGGAAAGGTGGAGGAAACCCGGTCAGCCTGGGAACGACCTGTGACCCTCCGCGTTCGGCCAGCACCGCGCCCACCGCCACCGGGCGGTCGGCAGCCGGCCGGCCACCCGGCGGGATGACCGGCCCGGCCGTCGGCGGCAGGCGGTCGGGAGGCCAGCACGCAGGAGTTGGTCGCGTTGCTCCGCAGCGGCTGCACCGCGAAGGTCGAACCATTCAGGTTGACGTCGCCCATTCCGGTCCAGGCGCAGATGTCGCCGATCTCGTTGCCGGACGCGTCGTACCAGGCATTCAGCTCCGGGCCGGTGATCGCCTCGGCCAGCTCGTGCCCTTCGACGATGCGCACGCCGTCGAGGGAGTTGCCGGAGTTGACCGAGCCGGCGGCGCACGAGCCGCCCGCGTCGGGGATGTAGGGCAGGTCGGTGTAGGTGACGCACCGGACGCCCCGCGGGGATCAGCCGTCGGCGCGCGGCGCGAGCGAGGTGATGGTGCCCTGCGCAACGGCGGCCAGGGTCTCCTCGTCGCCGGCCACCGAGTAGACGAGACACTGGCAGACCGCCTGCCGCCGGCCGACCGACAGCGCGCTGGCCCGGGCGACCAGCCGCTCGCCCCGTGCCGGCCGGACGTAGTTGATCTTGAACTCGGAGGTCAGGGCGTCACCACCGAGCGACATGCCGCCGGCGAAGGTGAGCGCGTTGTCCGCGAGGTAGCTGATGACGCCGCCGTGCGCGTAGCCGTGCTGCTGCTGCAGCTGCTGCTGCATGCCGAGGGAGATCTCCGCCCAGTCGTCGCCGATTCCGGTCAGCTCGGCGCCGAGCAGCGCGGTGAACGGTTGGGCGGCGAAGATCTCCTTCGCCAGGGCAAGCATCTCAGGCACGGTCAGCCGCCTCACAGGTCACCGGCTGCGCGTCCAGCCGCTGGTCGATGTTGTCTGCGAACATAGCGAGCAGGCCCTCGGCGAGCCCCAGCGTGTGGTGGGTGTTGCCGCCGCGCACGAGGTTCTTCTGGATGTCCTCGGCGATCGCGAAGTCCTCGTCGCCGAAGACGGTGTCGTTGGTGAAGACAAACCGCTTCTCCAGCGCCGATTGCCCTTCCGAACCAGGGAAATCGTCGGCCCGGTAGAGCATCTCGTGGGTCCAGACCGAGCGCCCGGCCGACAGCGGGTAGAAGATGTTGATCGAGACGTAGTCCGGATGCAGGATGAAGAACGTGTTCGGGAAGAGGCTGTAGTAGACCGACGCGTAGTCGAGGATCTTCCGGTCCTGTTCGGGAACCGCGAGCAGGTCGTCGAAGTTGGTGCGCGCGGCCGACAGCCGGATGTGCGGGCCGGACTCGTCGTGCGCGATGACGCCCCGGCGGAACGCCGCCGAGAGGGTGTCCCGGTGCAGGTACGGGACGTGATACCCCTCCAGGTAGGTCTGGATCAGCAGTTTCCAGTTGGCGTTCTTGACGACCCTGGTCTTCTTGTACTGCACCAGCGAGGCGATGTCGAAGTGCAGCAGGTCGGCGTAGAAGTCGCCGAGGAACTCCTCGATGTCGAGGACGGCGCCCGGCGTGCGCGAGATCCAGACCAGCCCGCCCGCCTCGGCGACCGGCAGCTCGACCAGGCCGTACGCGCAGGGATCGAGCCCGGGAAAGTCCCGGGACCGGGTGACGCCCTTCAGGCTGCCGTCCAGGTCGTAGACCCAGCCGTGGAAGGGGCAGACGAAGTTCTTGATCGTGCCGGCCCGCTCGGCCGTCAGCTCGGCACCGCGGTGCCGGCACTGGTTGTAGAACCCGCGCAGCACGCCGTCCGCGCCGCGCACCACCAGGTAGGGGAACTCGTCCCAGTCGCTGCGGACGAACGAACCCGGCTCACGCAGGCTGGCGACGTGGCCGACGACCAGCGGGAACGCCGTGAAGGTGGCGGCCAGCTCGCGCCGGTAGCGGTTCTCGTCGGTGTAGGTGGTCACCGGGAGGGTGACCACCTCGTCGAGCATCCGCTCGTCCCGCCGGGCCTCCCGCAGCCCGGCCAGCCGCGTCAACATCGCCACCTGCTCGGCTCGGTTCACCCGTGCTCCTCCCTGCCGGCCCGGTCCGCGCGGCACGCGCCAGATCCGCCGGCGACGGACCCGCAGCGGGGGCAGGCCGAATGACCAGTTTCGTGCATCGAACGTAGATCGCTGCCGGTGGGCCTGTAAACCCGGATGTGATGAATGCCCGTCTCGGCCGCTACGTGGCGCCGAGGGTGGCGCCCGCGGGGGCGGTGGCTGCCCAGCTCGCGAGCAGCCTGAGCCCGTCCGCGGTGGGTGTCCCGGGGTCGGCGGTGTAGACGTTCAGGCGCAGCTCGGGCTCGGACGGCAGCTCCAGCGCCTCGAAGTTGAGGTCCAGCTCGCCGACGGCGGGGTGGCGCAGCCGCTTGCGGCCGCTGCGGTGGAACTTCACGTTCTGCGAGGCCCAGTGCCGGCGGAACAGCTCGCTCTGGGTGGAGAGCTCGCCGACGAGCGTGATCAGGTCCCGGTCGTGCGGGTTGCGGCCGGCCTCCAGGCGCAGCATCGCCGCGGCGTCCTCGGCGATGCGGTCGTAGTCGAGGAAGAACTCCCGCGCCGCCGGGTCGAGGTAGACGAAGCGGGTGGTGTTCGCCGGGCGCCGCCCGGTCGCGCCGGCCACCGGCGAATCGAGCACGGGCGCATAGAGGGCTCGGGCGAGCGGGTTCAGCGCGAGCAGGTCGTGGCGGGCGTTGCGCACCCACGCCGGCGCGTCGGTGATCGCGTCGAGGACCTGCTGGATCACCGGCCGGACCGAGGTGGCGACGGGCCGCCGGCGGCGGGTGGTCGACGGCCCCGCCGCGCGTGCGAGCGCGAACAGGTGCTCGCGTTCGGCCTCGTCGAGCCGCAGCGCGTTCGCGACGCCGTCGAGGACGGAGTCCGAGGCGCCGGCGAGGTTGCCGCGCTCCATCCGGACGTAGTAGTCGACGCTGACGCCGGCGAGCAACGCGACCTCCTCGCGGCGCAGGCCCTTGACCCGCCGGTTCCCGCCGTAGGCCGGCAGGCCGGCCTGCTGGGGGGTGATCCGCTCGCGCCGGGAGACCAGGAAGTCCCTGACCTGCGCGCGGTGCTCTGCCATCTCCACACTCCCACGGTAGGCACGGACCGCGGTGGCAGGGAGGTAACACTGGTACCCCGCACGGTCCGGCAGCCGCTCCTACCGTCGTAGGCATGACGCTCACGGCCCCAGATCTCGTCCTCAACAACGGTGTCACGATGCCGGCGCTCGGCCTCGGCGTGTTCCAGAGCCCGCCCGAGGAGACCGCGGCCGCGGTCGAGGCGGCGCTGCGCGTCGGGTACCGGCACGTCGACACCGCGGCCGCGTACGGCAACGAGCGCCAGGTCGGCGAGGGGCTCCGCCGCTCGGGCCTGGACCGCGGCGAGGTGTTCATCGAGACCAAGGTGTGGGTCAGCGACTACGGCTACGAGCAGACCTTGCACGCCTTCGACAAGGCGACCCGCAAGCTGGGCGTGGACCAGCTCGACCTGCTGATCCTGCACCAGCCGGCCCCGGACCGCTTCGAGGCCACCATCGCCGCCTACCAGGCGTTGCAGACGCTGCTGGCCGACGGCCGGGTCCGTGCCATCGGCGTGAGCAACTTCCTGCGCCACCACCTCGACGCGCTGCTGCGGCAGGTCGAGGTCGTCCCGGCGGTGAACCAGATCGAGCTGCACCCCTACTTCGCCCAGCCCGACGTGCAGCGGGCCGACGCCGAGCACGGCATCCTCACCCAGGCGTGGTCGCCGATCGGCGGCATCACCTTCTACCCGGGCTGGGGCGAGCACCGCCGTAGCGTGCTGCAGGATCCGGTCATCGCCGCGATCGCCTCCGCGCACGGCAGGACCCCGGCGCAGGTGATGCTGCGCTGGCAGCTCCAGCACGGCCGCTCCGCCATTCCGAAGTCGACCAACCCGGCCCGGATCGCCGAGAACTTCGACGTCTTCGACTTCGAGCTCACCGCCGACGAGGCGTCACGCCTCGACGCGCTCGACACCGGAGTCCGCAACGGCCCCGATCCGGACGTCGCCCGTCCGGAGATGTTCGCCCGGGTCGTCCCGGAGGACTGAGGCCGGGCCGGCGTCCGCCGAGCGGGGCACTGGCAGTACCTGCAAGACCAGCCGCTGTCACTCCCGCGCCCGCGGCTCCCAGAGTGGACGTGGGAGTCACCCCTGAACGAAGAACCATCGAAGGAGACCCAGCACCATGCGCGCAACCCTGATCTACGGAGCCGGCGACGTCCGCGTCGAGGACGTCCCGGACCCGAAGCTCGTCGAACCGACCGATGCCGTCGTCCGGGTGGTCCGCTCCTGCATCTGCGGCTCGGACCTGTGGCCCTACGGGGCGAAGGAATCCACACCGCACGGTGACCGGATCGGGCACGAGTTCCTCGGCGTCGTCGAGGAGACCGGCTCCGAGGTGACCGGCCTCCAGGCGGGTGACCTCGTCGTCGCGCCGTTCGTCTGGTCCGACAACAGCTGCGACTTCTGCCGCGAGGGACTGCAGACCAGCTGCCGGCACGGCGGGATGTGGGCCCGGGACGGCATCGACGGCGGCCAGGGCGAGGCGGTGCGCGTCCCGCAGGCGTCCGGCACCCTGGTGAGGTTGCCCGCCGGTGAGGACCCGGCGCTGCTGGCCTCGCTGCTGACCCTCTCGGACGTCTTCCCCACCGGCCATCACTGCGCGGTCACCGCCGGCGTCACGGCGCGCACCAGCGTCACCGTCATCGGCGACGGTGCGGTCGGCCTGTCTGCGGTGCTGGCGGCGAAGCGGCTCGGCGCGGAGCGGATCGTCCTGATGGGCCGGCATGCCGACCGCACCGACCTCGGCCGCGAGTTCGGCGCCACTGACGTGGTTGCCGAGCGCGGCGCCGAGGGCGTCGAGCGGGTCCGGGAGCTGACCGGCGGCGACGGCACCCACACCGTGCTGGAATGCGTCGGGCTGCGGCCGGCGATCGAGACGGCGCTGGGCGTGGTCCGCGACGGTGGCACCGTCTCCCGGGTCGGCGCGCCGCAGTACGCGGACGTGCCCGCCGGCTTCGAGGTGTTCCTCCGCAACATCACGCTGACCGGCGGCGTCGCTCCGGCCCGCGCCTACATCGAGGAACTGCTGCCGGACGTGCTCGACGGCAAGGTCGAGCCCGGCAAGGTCTTCGACCGCGCCGTCGGGCTCGACGGCGTCCCGGACGGCTATCGGGCGATGGCCGACCGGGAGGCGCTCAAGGTGCTGATCGCCCCCTGAGCTGCCCTGCGGCCCGCGCGACGCCTGACCGCCCCGACCAGAGGAGATCGAGATGGAGAAGAACCCGACGACCGCAACGGTCCGGACCCCGGCGGCGAACTTCACCGGCGACGTCTGGCTCACCCCGGTCTTCGACGGCAGCGGCACCTCGCGGCTGGTGTGCGGGCTGGTCCGGTTCACCCCCGGCGCCCGCACCAACTGGCACTCGCACGCCAACGGGCAGCTGCTGGTGTGCACCGACGGCATCGGGCTGGTCGGCACCCGCGACGGCCGGGCCGTCCTGTTCCGGGCCGGGGAGAGTGTGTGGACGCCGGCCGGCGAGGAGCACTTCCACGGCGGCACCGCCGAGAACATGATGTGCCACTACGCCATCCTCGACGCCGCGGGCGACGGCGAGGCGACCAGCTGGCTGGAGCCGGTCGCCGACGAGGTGTACGCCGCCGCCCAGGCCGCCGCGGGGTCGGCATAGTGGCCCTGCCTCGCCTGCCCGCAGGCGGGGAATCCGCTTGCGGGCGGTCGCCCTCCGCTGTGTGCTGGACGCACTGGCCCCGGACGACAGGACGCTCATGGCGCTGCGCACCCCCACCCTGCACACCGCTCGCCTGCGCCTGCGTCCCTTCGGGGATGCCGACGCCGGCGACCTGTTCGCACTGCACAGCAACGGCCGCGTGCTCCGCTACTGGGATGCGCCGCCGTGGCGCGACCGCGAGCGCGCCGGGCGCTTCCTCGCGGCGTGCCGACAGCTGGAGCGGGACGGCACCGGAGCCCGGCTGGCCGTCGACCGTGCCTGCGACGGGACGTTCATCGGCTGGTGCGGCCTGACCCGGTTCAATCCGGACTACCGCAGCGCCTCACTGGGATACTGCTTCGACGAGGCGGCCTGGGGGCACGGGTACGCGACGGAGACCGCGCGCGGGGTACTGCAGTGGGCTTTCGCCACGCTGGATCTGAACCGCGTGCAGGCCGAGACCGATACGCGCAACCATGCCTCCGCCCGGGTGCTGGAGAAGCTCGGCTTCCTGCGCGAAGGGACGTTGCGGCAGGACTGCATCGTCGACGGCGAGGTCTCTGACACCTGGGTGTACGGGCTGATCGGGCAGGACTGGCAGCCCTCGCCCGCCTGCTGACTCCCCCGGACGTCGTCCGGACCGGCCAGCTCGCGCACGGTCGACGGCACGGTTCCCGGCCGGAACGCGGAAGGCCCCTTCCGAATTCGGAAAGGGCCTTCCGACTTTGTAGCGGGGACAGGAACCGTCGCTGCGCTCCTCCCACATCCCGGCTCACCTTGCCAGAAATAAGAAGGCCCGGACCTTGCGGTCCGGGCCTTCTTATTTGTAGCGGGGACAGGATTTGAACCTGCGACCTCTGGGTTATGAGCCCAGCGAGCTACCGAACTGCTCCACCCCGCGTCGTTGAGTGCACTGTACGGGGTCGAGCCCTCGGAACCAAATCGCCCGCAGCTGACTACGCGGTCGCCGAGGCGGCGCGGTCGAAGGCGTCCGCACCGGGCCGAGATACAAGCGGACGTCCGCATTCGTCGTGCTACGTCCGTACCGTCGCCCGCCATGGCATCAGTCCGCTCGACGCCTCTCATCGCGACTCCCGCCGGCCGTCCGGAATGCTTCCGACCGGATCAGCGGGCCCGCATGTCGCACGAGAAATACTCACGAAAGCGCAGAGTCCGAAAAGTCTTTTCTTTTCATTTCCCAGAAACCGACATTCTTATAACGAAATAATAACGACGAACGATCGCGGTCATCCGCAGCGACGAGGTAGGAATCTTATATACAGCTAGCGCTAGCGCGACTTTATATGCAGTTGACAGCGGCTATCATGCAGTTTGTCCGACTCTTATACAGTTTGCGCGACCTTTGGGGGACGTCGACTTTTCCGCATAGTCCAGATGCGTGCACATTGTCCGAGTTAGGGGGAGAATATGTGTGACTACCAGTGCTTGCGCGGCATGGATGTCTCTGCACGTAACCGGGGTAATAACCGCCAAATCGCAGCTCTCGTTAATGCGGCAAACCTGTGAATAATCGCCAATTCCACTCCCGTTCTGCGACCGTGCTTACGGTCGCTTTTACCAGCTACCAACGAACGGCTCAGATGAAAACGGCGAGCGGCTGAGATGAAAATCGCGATGATGACCGAGGGCACGTATCCATACGGCTTCGGTGGGGTGAGCGTGTGGTGCGACCAGATCATCCGCGGGATGCCCGGATACGACTTCCAGCTGGTCGCCATCGTGGCGACAGGGGCCGAGCCGATGGTCTGGTCATTGCCCGGCAACGTCTCTTCGCTGTCCACCGTCCCGCTCTGGGGCTCAGGGTCAGCCTCCCGGGTGCACGGCAGGCGGGACGCACTCCCCCTCCGCCTAGTGGGCGACCTCATCGGCACCTTGCTCGACTGCTCAGGCAACGCCCAGGACCGCTTCGCGGGCGTGCTGCATGAACTTTGGCAGTTTGGTCAGCACGGGAACATCAGCGCCGGCCTGGCCAGCGAGAACGCGGTCCGGCTACTCAGCGAAGCGTGGGCGGACGGGTGGCCGGGCGCGGGCCATGCCACACCCAACATGCATGACGCGGTCACGGCGATGCAGTTGCTCGACCACTCCCTCCGCCCGCTGGCCCATCCGCCGGTCGAGGCTGACATCGCGCACACGGTGACCAACGGCCTCGGGGTACTGCCTGCTTTGTCGGCGAAGTGGCGGTACGGCACGCCCATCATCGTTACCGAGCACGGCGTGTACCTGCGTGAGCAGTACATGCAGAACCGCAACGGGCCGTACCGGTGGCCGATTAAGGCACTCCATCTGGGATTCATGCGGCGACTTTGCGCGCTCGGCTACAACGAGGCAACGACGATCACCCCGGGCAACGTGTACAACCGCCGGTGGGAAGAACGGCTCGGCGCTGACCCGGCGCGAATCCGCACTGTATACAACGGCGTGGACCCGGCGAACTTTCCGGCGCTCGACGGCGAGCCCGAGACTCCGACGATCTCCTGGGTCGGCCGCATCGACCCGATCAAGGACCTGGAAACGCTGCTGCGTGCATTCGCGATCGTGCGCCAGAAGATGCCGGCGGCGAGACTGCGCATGTTCGGGTCGCCGCCCGGCGGGAGGGATTCCTACCTGCAGCGTTGCCAGGCGCTGGCGGCCGAGCTCGGCATCGGTAAGGCAGCTGTCTTCGAAGGGCGTGTCGAGAACATACGGGATGCCTACGACGCTGGCAGCATCGTCGCGCTGTCCAGCGTCTCCGAGGGATTCCCTTACAGCCTGATCGAGGCGATGACGTGTGGCCGGGCCTGTGTCGCCACGGACGTTGGCGGGGTCACGGAAGCCGTCGGCGACACCGG
>DATJNU010000050.1:0-14182 GCA_035507775.1 Jatrophihabitans sp. | reverse complement strand
TAGCAGCCCGGCGTGCCGGCGGCATCCCAGGATGCCGCCGGCACCCCAGGCCGGATCGCGCCGGCGGATCGGTGGCGGATGAAAGGACGACGGATGAAGCACGAACGGCTCGCCCGGCCCTCGTGGCAGCGTGCTGCGTTCCTCGGGGTGGTGGTCGCGCTGACGATCGTCGCGGTCCCCCGGCTGGTCTCCCGGCACTCGTGGACGGCGTTGGCCGTCGTCCTGCTGGTGACCCTGGTGCTCGCCTACGTCTACCTCAGCCCCCGCCGGCTGGCCGCCCGGTACCTGGTGCCCGGCACGATCCTGCTGCTGGCCTTCCAGATCTATCCGGTCGCCTACACCCTCAGCACCGCCTTCACCAACTACGGCGACGGGCACCGGCTGAGCCAGTCGCAGGCCATCGCCCAGCTCGAGGCGAACTCGGTGGTCGAGCAACCGGGAGCCAGCCGCTACACGCTGTCGGTGGCGACCCGCGGCAGCGTCCGTTCCGGTGCCATCGTCTTCTTCCTCACCGACGACAAGGGCCAGGTCTTCGAGGGTGATCAGCACGGCCTGACCCCGGTGCCGGCCGGGCAGGCGAGCACGGATCCGATCACCGGCAAGGTGACCCGGGTGCCCGGCTGGACGATCCTGACCGGGCTGCAGGTCAACGCGCGAGCGGCCGAGCTGCGCACCTTCGCGGTGCCGGTGGCCGGCGGCTTCATCAAGTCGGTCGGGCTGTCCGAGGCCTACGTCGGACAGCAGACGTTGCGCTACGACAGCGCGCGCCAGACGATGACCGACACCCGCACCGGCATCAGCTACCGGCCGCACGACGGCACCTTCGTCGCGACCGACGGCTCGGCCAAGACCCTGGAGATCGGCTGGAAGGCCGGTGTCGGGTTCCGCAACTTCACCACCGTGCTCACCGATGCCAGCATCCGCGCCCCGTTCCTGCGGGTGCTGGCCTGGACGCTGGCCTTCGCGGTGCTGTCGGTGCTGACCACCTTCGCGCTGGGGCTCGGGCTGGCCCTGGCGCTCGACCACCCGGCACTGCGCGGCCAGCGGATCTACCGCTCGCTGCTGCTGCTGCCCTACGCATTGCCCGCCTTCATCTCGCTGCTGGTCTGGCAGAGCATGTACAACAAGGATTTCGGTTTGTTGAACAGGTTGTTGCACGTCGATGTCGACTGGCTGGGCAGTGCCTGGACCGCGCGCGGCTCGATCCTGCTGACCAACCTCTGGCTCGGCTTCCCGTACATGTTCCTGGTCTGCACCGGCGTGCTGCAGTCGGTGCCGGCCGAGTTGAAGGAGGCGGCCCGGGTCGACGGCGCCTCGGCGTGGCGGGTGTTCCGGTCGGTGACCATGCCGCTGCTGCTGGTCGGCGTCACGCCGCTGCTGATCTCGTCGTTCGCCTACAACTTCAACAGCTACAACACCATCAAGCTGCTGACCGACGGCGGGCCGTTCCCGTCCGACAGCGCCAGCGCCGGGCAGACCGACATCCTGATCAGCTACACGTTCCGGCTGGCCTTCGGCGGCAAGGGCGCGCAGTACGGCCTGGCCGCCGCGATCTCGCTGTTCATCTTCATGCTGGTCGGGCTGATCTCCTTCGCCGGGTTCCAGCGGACCCGCTCCCTGGAGGAGGTGTACGCCCGATGACCACGGTCGTTCCGGTCGGCACCACCGAACCGCCCGCCGCGGGGGCAGTGCCCGTCGCCACGCCCCCGCGGCGCCGGCCCGGGGGCAGCGCCGTCTGGTGGCGGCACCTGGTCGGGCTGGCGGCGCTGGTCTTCGCGCTGTTCCCGATCGTCTTCCTGGTCTCCGCCGCCCTCAACCCGGTGGGCACCCTCTCGACGACCACCTTGCTGCCGCACGGCGCGAGCCTGCACAACTTCCACAAGCTGCTGGCCGACGGCAACAACCCGTACCTGCGGTGGTACGCCAACACGCTGGTCATCTGCGGCACCTCGGCGGTCCTCAACGTGCTGATCGGGGCCAGCGGCGCGTTCGCCTTCTCCCGGCTGCGCTTCCGCGGTCGCCGGCCGGGCCTGATCGCGGTGTTGCTGGTGCAGATGTTCCCCAACTTCATCGCCATCGTCGCCCTCTACCTGGTCTTCATCCAGATCGGTGCGGTCTTCCCGGCGGCCGGGCTGAACACCTCACTCGGCCTGATCCTGGTCTACCTCGGCGGCGCCATGGGCGTGAACACCTGGCTGCTCAAGGGCTATCTCGACACCATCCCGCGCGAGCTGGACGAGTCCGCGCTGATCGACGGCGCCACCCATGCCCAGGTGTTCTTCCGCATCACCCTGCGACTGGCGGCGCCGATGCTTGTGGTGGTCGGCCTGTTCTCCTTCGTCGCATCCCTCAACGAGATCCTGCTGGCCAACGTCTTCCTGACCGACACCTCGCAGAAGACGCTCGCGATCGGGCTGTTCGGGCTGGTGTCCGGCGAGCACAACACCGACTACGGCGAGTTCGCCGCCGGTTCGTTGCTCGCGGGCCTGCCCGTCATCCTGATCTACCTGTACCTGCAGAAGTTTCTCGTCAATGGCTTGACGGCCGGCGCCGTCAAGGGCTAGCCCGTACCCTCCCCTCTGTGAGAAAGGCATCGCTATGCGTGCAAGTCCCTCGCACAAGGCACATTCCCGGCGTCGTCGCCGGATGCTCGGCATCGCCCTGACCGGTCTGTCGATGGTCGCCGCCACCACCGCGGCGGTCCTTCCCGGCGGCACCGCCGGTGCGGCGCCCGCCGTGACCACGGCACTCAGCAGCACCCCGGTGAGCACCGGCGACATGACCAACGACGTCATCTACCAGCTGCTCACCGATCGCTTCTACAACGGCAACACCGGCAACGACAACCCCTCCGGCAGCACCGGGCTGAACGACAGCTCGCACACCAACTGGCAGCTGTACTGGGGCGGCGACTTCGCCGGGGTCACGGCCAAGATGCAGTACCTGTCCGACCTCGGGGTCGGCGCGATCTGGATCTCGCCGCCGGTGCAGAACGTCAACCTGCCGGTCGGCAGCGGCAGCTCGGCCTCGGCCGGCTACCACGGCTACTGGGGCATGGACTTCTACGTGCCCGAGCCGCACTTCGGCTCCTGGACCGACTTCGACAACATGGTCTCGGCCGCACACGCCAAGGGCATCAAGGTCATCATGGACTGGGCGCCCAACCACACCAGCCCGGAGGACGTGAACAACAGCGGCTACGGCGTGGACGGCGCGCTGAAGAAGAACGGCGTCACCCAGTCGGAGTACGACAACGACCCGAACGGCTACTTCCACCACAACGGCGGGGTCAGCAACTACCAGGACCTCTACCAGGTGGAGTACGAGAACCTGTTCAACCTGGCCGACCTGGCCCAGGAGAACGCCTCGGTCACCAACTACCTGCAGGGCGCGGTCGACACCTGGCTCGGCCACGGTGTGGACGGCATCCGGATGGACGCGGTGAAGCACATGCCGGGCGGCTGGCTCAAGGGCTACGTGGACCACATCTACAACACCAAGAGCCTGTTCACCTTCGGCGAGTGGGCGGACCCGTCCTCGGCCCAGCTCTGGCCGAACGAGGTCAAGTTCGCCAACACCGACGGCCAGTCCCTGGAGAACTTCGACCTGAACCAGGCCGAGCGTGACGTGTTCGCCAGCAACGCCTCGATGTCCGAGCTGGACGCGACGCTGAGCCGCGAGCAGAGTTCGTTCAACTACGCCAACGACCTGGTCGACCTGGTGGACAGCCAGGACGTCTCGCGGTTCCTGTCGGTGAACAACAACACCACCCGGTTCGACCAGGCCACCGTGGTGAACATGACCGTGCCGGGCATCCCGTCGATCTACTACGGCGACGAGCAGTACCTGCACAACGACACCACCAACGGCTCCGGCCAGGTCGGCGGTGACCCGTACAACCGGCCGATGATGTCGTCGTTCTCCGAGACCACCCGCAACTTCAAGCTGGTCCAGGCGCTGTCCGCGCTGCGCAAGACCAACCCGGCACTGCGCTACGGCTCGTCCGGGCAGCGCTGGCTGAACAGCGACGTCTACGTCTACGAGCGCAAGTTCTACAACAACGTCGTGCTGGTCGCGGTGAACAAGAGCACCACCACCGGCTACGCCCTGACCGGCCTCAACACCTCGCTGCCGGCCGGGACGTACTCCGACGTGCTGGGCAACCAGCTCGGCGGTGGCACCCTCACCGTCAACGCGGGCAGCGGCGGCAACAACCCGACCGGCTCGTACACGCTGAACGCCGGCCAGGCCGCGGTCTGGTCCTACGTGGCGCCGTCGACCTCCACCCCGCAGGTCGGCAACGTCGGCCCGACGCTGGGTCACGCCGGTGACGTCGTGGCCATCACCGGTGCCAACTTCGGCAGCACCGCCGGCACCGCGACGGTCGGCGGCGTGGCCGCCACCGTCAAGTACTGGTCGCCGACCGAGGTCGACCTGACCGTCCCGTCCGGGGCGGCGGCCGGCACCGACTCGGTGGTGCTCAAGTCCAGTGGTGGGGTGGCCAGCAACGGCATCAACTACCACGTCGAGTCGGGAACCCAGGTGCCGGTGACCTTCACGGTGACCGGCACGTCGACCGCCTACGGTGACCAGATCTACCTCGCCGGCAACGACGACGAGCTCGGCAACTGGAGCACCGACACCACCAAGGCGATCGGCCCGCTGGTGGATCCGGCCTACCCGACCTGGTTCTCGATGGCCAGCGTGCCGGCCGGCGCGACCGTCCAGTACAAGTTCTTCATCAAGAAGGCGGACGGGAGCATCGTCTGGGAGGGCGGTTCGAACCACACCTACACCGCGCCGTCCTCCGGGACGGGGTCGGTGACGGTCGCCTGGCAGAACTGACCCCGATCGCCGATCGAGGAGACCACGATGACACCGCTGCTCCACCAGCCGCACCATGACGGTTCGGCGCTCTACGTGGAGAACCCGCACCCGGCACTCGGCGACAGCGTCACGCTGCGGGTGCGGGTACCGGCGGCGTACGAGCTCCACGGGCTCTGCGTCCGAAGTCTGCGAGACGGCGAACCGCGGATCGACCGCGCCACCATCGAACGTGCCGACGCGCACGAACGGTGGTGGCGGGTCCCGCTGCTCGTCCACAACCCGGTCATGCACTACCGCTTCCTGCTCGACCGGGTGGACGGCGGCTACACATGGCTGACCGCGGGCGGCTTGTTCGACCGGGACGTGACCGATGACCACGACTTCCGGTTGAGCACCCATGCGCCACCCCCGGCGTGGGTTGCCGATTCCGTGGTCTACGAGGTGTTCCCGGACCGGTTCGCCCGGTCCGGGAACACCGCCCCGCTGCCCGACTGGGCGACCGCGCGCGACTGGTACGACGACCCGGTCGAGTACCGCGACCTGGCCGGCCTCGGGCACGTCTACGGCGGCGACCTGGCCGGCATCGAGCAGCACCTGGACCACATCGAGCAGCTGGGCTGTACCACGATCTACCTGACCCCGTTCTTCGAGGCGCCCTCCAACCACCGCTACAACGCCCGCAGCTTCGGCCACGTCGACCCGCTGCTCGGCGGCGACGAGGCGCTCAGCTCGCTGAGCCGGGCGGTGCACGACCGCGGGATGCGGCTGCTGGGCGACCTGACCACCAACCACACCGGCGACGAGCACGAGTGGTTCCGCGCGGCCGTCGCCGACCCGGACGCCCCCGAGGCCGCCATGTACTACTGGCGCGAGCACCCGGACTACGTCGCGTGGCAGGGCGTGCCGACGCTGCCGAAGCTGAACTGGTCGAGTGCCGAACTGGCCGCCCGGCTCGTCACCGGCCCGGACTCGGTGGTCGCGCACTGGCTGCGGGAACCGTTCCGCCTGGACGGCTGGCGGGTCGACGTGGCGAACATGACCGGTCGCTATCGCGGTGACGACCGGGCCCTGCAGGTGGCCCGCGACATCCGGCAGGCGATGGCCGAGGTCGACCCGGACACGCTGCTGGTCGCCGAGCACGGCCACGACCACACCCCCGACCTGCCCGGCGACGGTTGGCATTCGGTCATGAACTACGGCGGATTCCTCAAGCCGCTGTGGCAGTGGCTGGTCGACGAGCAGACGCCGGTCGCCGACTTCCTCGGGCTGCCGGTCCGGATCCCGCGCCGGGGTGGCGAGCAGCTGGTGGCCGCCATCGCCGACTTCGGCGCCCGGGTCGGCTGGCCGGCGCGGCTGGCCAACTTCAACCTGATCGACTCGCACGACACCGCCCGGCTGCGCACCGTGTGCGGCAGCGCCGAGCGACACCTGGTCGGTGCCGGCCTGATGTTCACCCTGCCGGGCACGCCGATGATCTTCGCCGGCGACGAGATCGGCCTGACCGGCGTCACCGGCGAGGACTCGCGCCGGCCGTTCCCCTGGAACCGGCCGGAGCGGTGGGACCACGACCTGCTCGCCGGCTACCGGGAACTCGCGCGGCTGCGACACCGGCACCCGGCACTGCGCGAGGGTGGCCTGCGCTGGGCACAGGTGGACGCCGACGGGCTGGTGTTCCTGCGCGAGTCGCCCACCGAGCGGCTGCTGGTCAGCGCCTGTCGCGCCGCGACGGAACCCGCCGTGCTGCCGCTGGCCGCGCTCGGCGCCAGCCGGTGCACCGCACGCTACGGCCCGGCCGCCGCCGTCATCGCCGACGGCACGCTCACCCTGCGGCGGGACCGGGCCGCGCTCACCGTCTGGTCGCTGGACTGACCCGGCGCCCCCCGCGGCCGCTGCCGGCCGCGCCCGAATCGAACCAGCCGCACGAACCGACCCAGTGAGGAATGCCCATGTCCTACGACGATGCCGACCACGACTGGTGGCAGCACGCCGTCATCTACCAGATCTACCTCCGCAGCTTCGCCGACGGCAACGGCGACGGCATCGGTGACCTGACCGGGCTGCGGCAGCGGCTGCCGTACCTGCACGAGCTCGGGGTGGACGCCATCTGGATCACGCCGTGGTACCCGACGCCCGGCGTCGACGGCGGCTACGACGTCTCCGACTACTGCGGCATCAACCCCGAGTACGGCACCCTCGCCGACGCCGACGCGGTCATCGCGGAGGCGCACCGGCTCGGCATCCGGGTGATCGCGGACCTGGTCCCCAACCACACCTCCGACCAGCACCCGTGGTTCCGACGGGCCGCCGCCGCGGAGCCGGGCGACGCGGCCCGCGACCGGTACTGGTTCCGTCCCGGCCGCGGCGAGCGGGCGGACCAGCCGCCGAACAACTGGCAGAGCCTGTTCGGCGGCCCGGCCTGGACCAGGCTGACGCCGGACGGCCCGGACTGGTACCTGCACCTGTTCGCGGCCGGCCAGCCGGACCTCAACTGGACCGACCCGCAGCTCGCCGGCGAGTTCGACGCGGTGCTGCGCTTCTGGTTCGACCGGGGCATCGACGGCTTCCGGATCGACGTGGCGCACGGCCTCAGCAAGGACCCGCAGCTGCCCGACCTGCTGGCCGAGGACGAGCAGACGCTGCTCGGCGGCGCGCAGCAGGGCCATCCGCACTGGGACCGCGACGAGACCATCGACATCTACCGGCGGTGGCGGGCGGTCGCCGACAGCTACGACCCGCCCAGGGTGTTCGTGGCCGAGGCGTGGGTCGAGGGCACCGAGCGGCTGCGCCGGTACCTGAGCCCGGACGCGCTGCACTCGGCGTTCAACTTCGGCCTGCTCGGCTGCCCGTGGGATGCGGCGGCGCTGCGCCGGGAGATCGTCGACCACCTGGCCGGCCTGGGCCGGACCGCGCCGGCCACCTGGGTTCTCTCCAACCACGACGTGATCCGCCACGTGACCCGGTACGGCCGCGCGCAGACCTCGCTGGACGAGGCCCGCCAGCGCTACGGAGAGCCGGTGGACCTCGACCTCGGCCGCCGCCGGGCCCGGGCGGCGGCGCTGCTGACCCTGGCGCTGCCCGGCAGCACCTACGTCTACCAGGGCGACGAGCTCGGCCTGGCCGAGGTGGAGGACCTGCCCGCGGCGGTCCGCCAGGATCCGAACGCCTCCGAGGCACCGGGCCGGGACGGCTGCCGCATCCCGATCCCGTGGGCGCCCGACGGCACCCCGTCGCACGGCTTCGGCGCCACCGACCGGGGCTGGCTGCCGTCACCGCCGGGCTGGGCCGGGCTCAGCGTGGCGGTGCAGGACGGCGATCCGGACTCCAGCCTGACCCTGTACCGGACCGCGCTGGCCGTGCGCCGCAAGCTCCGGGCCCCGGGCGACGAGCACGACCTGCACTGGTTCGAGGCCGGGCCGGCGGTGCTGGCCTTCCGGCGCGGCGCGCTGGGCTGCGTGGTCAACCTCGGTGCCGAGCCGGTGCGGCTGAACGCCGGCGCCAACGTCGTGCTCAGCTCCGGCAGCGGCGACCCGGGGGTGGTCGAGCCCGACACCGCGGCCTGGGTCCACCTGCCGGCCGGGGGCGACGAGCTGTTCTGAGCTGGTCACCCGGTCCGGGCCGGCCCCGGCCCGGACCGGGTGACCAGCCGGCCGACGACCGTCCCGGCGGCCGCTCCGGCCAGCACGTCGCTCGGGTAGTGCACGCCGGTGTAGACCCGGCTGAAGCCCACCACCACCGCGGCGGCCCGCAGCGGCCAGCGCACGCCGGGCAGCCGCCGCCCCACCGCCACCGCGAACGCGGCGGCCGAGGCCGCGTGCCCGGACGGGAACGAGGTCGAGGCCGGCATCGGCACCCACCGCCGGGACGGCACCCGCAGCCCGGCCCGGTCCGGCCGGCGGCGCGCGCCGAGCGCCTTCAGCGGCTGGTTGACCAGCAGCGAGGTCAGCCCGATCGCGGTCACGCCCGCGGCGGCGGCCCGCCGGCCCCGCGCGCCGCCGGTGACCGCCAGCAGCCCCGCGACCAGCAGCCAGGGTTTCGACCGGTCCGCGGCCCGGGCCACCCCGCGCAGCGGCCGGTCGAGCCGGGGCGCGTGCCACCGGCCCACCAGCCGGTAACCGGCCCGATCCAGCCGGCCGGCGACGTGCACCGCGACCGCGAGGCGTTCTCGGCCGGACCGGGTGCTCACGAGCGCCCCAGCGCCAGCAGCCAGAGCGCGACGAGGGTCGGGCCGGAGGTGAGGTAGACCGGCCGGGCCGGCGCCCGGCCGGCAGCGGACCGGGGCAGCCGGACGGTGAGCGCCCCGGGCCGGCAGCGGAACCGCAGCGGCGGCTGCAGCAGCAGCGCCTCGCCGTCCACCCCGACCTCGACCGGGCCGTCCGCGTCGAGCTCGAACTCCGGTGCCGTCCACTCCTGCCAGCCGTCGAAGCTGCGCAACCGGCCGAGCGGTTCCAGTGCCGCCAGCCGTTCGACGTCGGCGGCGCCGCGGATCCGGACCGACACGATGCCGAGCACGCCGGCGTCCAGCCGCTCCCGGACGCCGGCGCCGCGCAGGTGCGCCAACCGGTACGGGTTGTTCGACACCAGCACCAGCACCGACGACCCGGCCCGTTCCCCGGACGGCAGCAGGTAGCGCAGGCCGGCCGGGGCCGCCCGCGGCCCGATCACGGCCGGCAACACCGCCGCGGCGGTGGCCAGCTTGGCGTCCCGGTACTCCGGTGACTGCACGACGCGGGCGTAGGCGCCCATCGAGGCGTTGTTGACGAAGACCCGGCCGTTCACCTCCGCCAGGTCGATGGTGCGCTCCACCCCGTCGGTGTAGGCGTCCAGCGCGCCGGCCACGTCGTCCCGGTCGAGGCCGAGGTCGAGTGCGAAGTGGTTGCGGGTGCCCGCGGGCACGACCACCACCGGCACTCCGTGCCTGCTGGCGACCGAGGCCACCAGGGCCTGCGAGCCGTCGCCGCCGGCCATGCCCACCAGGTCGGCGCCGCGCGCGATCGCGTCGGCCACCAGCCCGGCCAGGTCGCTGCCGGGGCCGAGCACGATCGGCTCGATGCCGCGCTGGCGGCACCGGTCCACCAGCCCGTACCGCTCCGCCTTGCCGCCGCCGGACTTCGGGTTCACCAGCAGCACCGGGTGCCGGGCCCGGCCGGCAGGCCGCATCACCGGACGGGCCGCCGGGGTGGCCAGGGCGTAACCCGCCGCGACGATCGAGGCCGCCGCCAGGCCGGCGGCCACGCCCAGCACCCGGACGCTGCCGCTGGCCACCATCAGCAACACCACCCCGAGCACTCCCAGGCCGGCCCCGGCCACCCCAAGGTACCGGCGCCGGCCGGCTCGCGAGAGGGCGTACCAGGCGCTGAGGATCACCAGCGCCAGCAGGCAGATTCCGGCGAGCAGCACCGGCCACCGCGACAGCGAGGCGACCAGCAGGAACACCCAGGTCGCGGCCGCGAGCAGCAGTGCCCCGGCCGCGGCCAGCCGCCGGGCCATCGCCGGGCGGCCGGAACCGGTCCGGCCCGAGCGCGTGACCATGCCGCCAGCCTCGCACCGGGCGGCATCCGGCGGCAGGACCGAAAGGCCCCGTCCGGCGGTGCCGGGCGCTGCCCGGCTAGGCTCGGCGATCATGCCGATCCTCCGCGTATCCGCCAGTTGCGCCGTGTCCGGTGCACTCGTCCTGCTCGCCGGCTGCGGCAGTTCCGGGCACCACCCGAGCGCGGCCGGTTCGTCGTCGCCGGGCGGCTCGCTCGCCGCACCCTCGCCGACGGCCAGCGCGGCCACCGTGGCCCAGCTGAAGAAGATCGTGCTGCAGGCAGCCGACCTGCCCACCGGCTGGAAGGGCACGCCGGCCCAGGCCGACAGCAGCGCCTCGGACGAGGCGTCCCTGCTGAGCTGCATCGGCACCGGGCGCAAGAACACCGACCCCGACCAGGTGGCGACCGCCGACTCCCAGGACTTCACGCTCGGCGCGGCCACCATCTCCTCCTCGGCGACCAGCTACCGGGCGCAGAGCGACGTCGACAGCGACAAGGCGCTGCTGTCGAACCCCAAGCTCCCCAGCTGTTACAGCGACCTGTTGAAGAAGCAGCTGGCCGCCGCGGCTCCCGGCGGCGCCGCCGTCGGGAATGTCTCGGTCAAGTTCACGCCCGGGCCGGGCACCGGACCGGCCAACGTCGCCGGCTCCGGCGCGGTCACCGTCCAGCTCACCGCGAACGGCCGGCCGGTGCCGCTCTACATCGACTTCGCCTACCTGACCGGGCGGCAGCTCGAGGCCGAGGTGGACGCCGAGAGCGCCGGCACGCCGGTGCCGGCCTCGGTGCTGCAGGCCGCGATCAAGGCGGTCGCCGGGCGGCTCGACGGCTGACCCCGCCACAGCCGGCACCTCGGCGCCCGGCATCCCGGCGCCCGGAACCTAGGCAGCTGACCCCGCCACAGCCGGCACCTCGATGCAGGCGTCAGCTGCCCGTCAGTTCCGGTGCCAGGGCAGCCGGCCCTCCGGCAGGTCGCCGAGCAGCACGACGTCCTCGGCCAGCTCGCGCAGCTTGCGGTTGGTGCGCTGGCTGGTGGCCTTCAGCGCCTCCAGCGCGTCCTGCTCGCTGACCCGGCGATTGGCCATCAGCACCCCGACCGCCACGCCGATCCGCCGGCTGCTCTCCAGCGCGTGCTCCAGGTTGTCGGCGCGGTGGCGCTGCTCGGCGGCGGCCAGCGCCATCGCGCAGCCGCCGATCACGGTGCCGATGACATCCGGATCGACCGCGGCCAGCTGCCCGGCGGCGGCGCTGTAGAAGGTCAGCGCGAGGTTCCGGTGGCCGCCGTCGGCCAGCGAGCAGCTCAGCACCCCGCGCACCGGGCTCTCGGCGAGGGCCGCCGGGACGTAGGCCGGCCACCGGCGCTCGGCGGCGAGATCCGGCGCCTGCACCAGCCCGCGGTCGCGGATCGCCTGCAGGCTCGGGCCCTCTTCGGCTCGGTACTGCAGCTGATCGGAGGCCAGGGCGGTGCCGTCCGTGCTGGCCAGCGTGACCGGCGCCCGCTTGCCGGCCGACCAGAAGGTGAGGCTCGCGTGCGCCGCCGCCGGGACGGCCCGCAGCGCACCGGCCAGCACCGTGACCCGGGTGGCCGGCAGGTCGAGCGGCTCGTCGGCGGCGAGCAGCCGGCCCAGCGCGGCCAGCTCGCCGGCCATCGACCCGATCGGGTGCAGGACCGTGTGCAGCTGGTCGGTCACGGCGCGGCCCGAGACCGGAATGCCCTGTGATTGCGGGGTAAGCTCGGACGAGGCAGGGACCGATTCGGTCATCGTCAGCCCCGTTCCTGGGGCAGCAGCCCGGTCCGCAGCAGCTGTTCGGCCACCTCGCCGATCTTGCGGCGGTTGCGCCGGGCGGCGCCGCGCAGCCGGTTGAAGGCCTCGGCGTGGTCGATGCCGTCACGCGCCATCAGGTAGCCGACTCCGCGCTCGATCGGCACCCGGTAGTCGAGGGCGTAGTCGAGCTGCTCGGCGAGCTCGCCGGCGCGGTCGGCCGCGACCGCCGTCTCCAGCATCGCCTCGACGACCGCGCCGTACCGGGCCAGGGCACGCTGCTCGGAGTCGTCCCACGGATGCGCCCGGTCGACGTAGACGTCCAGGCTGCCGACCGGGATGCCCGACAGGTGGATGGGGATCCCCAGCATGCCGCGCACGCCGAGCTGCCCGATCCGGTCGGCCACCAGCGACCAGCGGTCGTCGACCGCGGCGTCCTCGCTGGCGACCAGCTCGTCCCGGACGAAGGCGAGCACGCACGGGCCCTCCCCGGTCTCCACCTGCAGCTCCTCCAGCTGCTCCGCCGGCCCGTCGGTGGCGACCGCGTAGCGCAGCACGCCCTGGGCATCGGCGACCATCAGGCCGCTGCCGGTCACCGAGAACAGTTGCACGCAGGCATAGATGACCTGCTGCAACGACGCCCGCAGCGTGTGCGCCTGGGGATGCTCGTGCAACCGGCGCAGGCTCGCGGCGAGAGCTGCGGCGTCAACGTGCGTCGGCACGGTGCTCCCCTCCGTTGTCTCGGGCCCGCCGGCCCCAGGCCGGCCGGGCGCCGTCGGTCCATACATCCGCCACCAGGCCGAGCACCCTGCCCACGACGCCGGCATAGGCCTCGGCGGCGGCGGCCTCCGCATCGGTCCACGAACCGGCCCTGGCGCGCACCAGGTTGAGGTTGCCCACCACGGCGCCGTCGCACCAGATCGGGGCCGACAGCACCGCCCGCACGCCCAGCCGGGCCACCTCGGCGGTCAGTGGCGCGTACGACGGCACGTCGGCGAGGTCGGGCACCACCACGGTGCGCCGTCCGGCCTGGGTGTCGTGGCCGGGCCCGAGCCCGAGCTGCTGCTGCGCCCGCTCCAGTGCCTCGGCCGCGGCCGCGGACGAGGCGACCGATCGGAGCCGGCCGGTCTCGTCGAGCAGCAGCACCCCGACGCTGTCGACCCCGAGCACCTCCGCCGCGGCGCCGACGATGGCGGTCAGCCGGGCGGAGAGCCGGTGCACCGGCGGGCCCTCGATGGCGCGGATCGCGCCGGTCAGCGAGAGCAGGCTCGCGGCGAGCGCGGTCTCGTCAATTGCCACGGCTGGACTCCTTGCCGGGCGGTGGGACCGATCTCGTCGACGGCGGGTCAGGCAGCGACACGGTCCACTTCACCCCCAGGCAGCGATCATCCCGACGCAGGCGGGAACGAAACTGACCGCGGACACAGGGCGGCGAACGATGTCGACTATATCGCAGCACCGTCGGCGGCCCGAGGCCCCCTGCCACCGCCGGACGGACCGGGGTCGGCCTGCGGGGCGGCGCGGCACCGGGCTGGCGACACCGGGAATGGCTCGACTGTGCCGAGCCATTCCCGGCCGCGGCCTACTCGCCGGCCAGCTCGTCGGCGGAGGCCTTCGCGGCCTCGGTGTCCGTCGTGGCACCACCGGCCTCGCGCTCGAACACATCGGAGTTCTTCAGGTCGCTCGCGGTCTGGCCGGCCACCTGTTCGACCATCTCCTCGTCGGAGATCCCCTCGCCGGCCGGACGGACGTTCTTCTCCTCGGACACGCATGCTCCTTCGTCGTCGGTTCCCGTCCTTTCCGACAGTAGCCAGCCCTCGTCCGGGGTGCGGCCGCGCGCACCGCGGCGGGCAGGCCGCTGACCCCCGCGAGGCCGGTGCCGACAGGGGCCCGGGGCCGGACGCACCGTGCGTCGGAGCCCGCCGGGCACCCCCTTAACCTCATCGATGACTCACGGTCATCAAACATCCGACATACAGCTCAAAATACTGTTAGTTCAGTGCCCTGCCGAAAACGGGGCCGGGGTGATCGGTGCGGCCGGTGACCCCGCCCGCACCCGGGGGCGAT
>DATJNU010000049.1:0-2988 GCA_035507775.1 Jatrophihabitans sp. | reverse complement strand
CGAGCCAGTCCGCGACCATCGAGTCCATCACCGGATCGGCGCCGAGCGCGATGACCCGCCGCTGGTAGCCCGGCCCCGCGTCACCCGGGCCGGCCCGGTCGCCGTGGAACGGCCCGTCGATGGCGAGGGCGGCCACCCCGGCGCGGCGCAGCAGGCCGGCCAGCCGGCACAGCCGGTCGGTGGTCTTGTGGCCGCTGCCGCCGTGCCCGAGCAGCACCACCGGTGGCGGCTCGCCTGGCGAGGGTCCGCCCGCCCGGGCGACCGGCGACCACAGCACACCCGGCACGTCTCCGGCCGGGCGCCGGGCCAGGAACGGTCGGGGCGCGAGTGCGTCGCCGGGAACGTCCAGCCAGCGGAGGCGCGTCGTCACAGGGGTGATTCTGCCCGCCGGCTCAGGTGAGCTGGTTGATGCGCAGCAGGTTGCCGGCCGGGTCGCGCACCGCGCAGTCCCGGATCCCGTACGGCTGGTCGGTCGGCTCCTGCACGATCTCGACGTCACCGGCCTGCAGCGCGGCGAAGGTGGCGCTGAGGTCGTGGCTGGCGAGCACCATGATGGCGTAGGTGCCCTTGGCCATCATCTCGGCGATGGTGCGGCGCTCGTCGTCGGTGACGCCGGGGTCGGCGGCCGGCGGGTGCAGCACGATCGAGGTGCCGGGCTGGCCGGGCGGCCCGACGGTGATCCAGCGCAGGCCGTTGTAGCCGACGTCGTTGCGCACCTCGAAGCCGAGCGTGTCGCGGTAGAAGGCCAGCGAGGCCTCCGGATCGGTGTGCGGCAGGAAGGCGGAGTGAATGCTGAGATCCATGCCGGTCACGCTAGGGGGACGCCGGCCGGATGTGCTTCTCGATTCCTGATCGGTCTGGTGACCTTGCTGACCACGCAGGACGGCAGGCCGACGGTCGCCCGCAGCGCCTCGCGCCGGTAGGTGCTCGGTGGCATGCCGACCAGCTCGGTGAACCTGGTGCTGAAGGTGCCGAGCGAGGAGCAGCCGACCGCGAAGCAGACCTCGGTGACGGACAGATCACCCCGGCGCAGCAGGGCCATCGCCCGTTCGATGCGCCGGGTCATCAGGTAGCCGTACGGGGATTCGCCGTAGGCCAGCTTGAACTCCCGGCTCAGGTGCCCGGCCGACAGGTGCACGCCGCGGGCCAGCTCCTCCACGTTCAGCGGCTGGGCATACTCGCGGTCGATGCGGTCGCGGACCCGGCGCAGCAGGGCGAGGTCGCGCAACCGCTGGTCGTCGCCGCTCGGCCGGCCGGTCATGCCGCGATCGTCGCACACCACCCGGTCAGCTGGTCCGCGGCGCCGGAGCCGGCTGGGACACCGTGGGACCCAGGACCATCCCGCATGAGCAGGGGTGGTGCGACGGCCGGCCCAGGACGATCGCGACGGCCACGACGGCCACCGTGACGGCGATCAGCAGCACGGCGAGGTAGCCGACGTAGCGGCGCGCGGTCAACGGCGGGCCGGGGTCGAACCTGGTCATCCGCCGAGTGTGCACGGGGCAGGCAACCGGACCGGCACGGATGCGCCTCGACCGGATAACGGTTATCGCACCGATTCGACCGCCGCCACCACCTCGGGCAGCGGCCGGTCCTCGCCCCAGCCGCCGTAGTCGGTGTCGACGACCCGGTGACCGCGCCGGCCCAGCTCGCCGAGCACCGTGGACTTGCCGGTGCCGGACATACCCGTCAGCAGGACGCGGGACTCCATCGACGACCTCCCACCGTCCGGCCTAATCTGGCGGCGTCATCCACGACAGGTGATGTGGCGCCGGCGCCGATGCTGCCAGGGTGGCTCCACGACGCCCTGTCCAGCTTCGGCCGGCGCCGGGGAGGTGCGCATGGATCGGCTCGTCCCCGGGATCGAGGCGCTGCGGACCTACCGCCGGGCATGGCTGCCACGTGACCTGGGCGCCGGCATCGTGCTGGCCACCCTGCTGGTGCCCCAGGGCATGGCCTACGCCGAGCTGGCCGGCCTGCCGCCGATCACCGGGCTCTACACGACGGTGCTATGCCTGATCGGCTATGCCATCTTCGGTCCGTCCCGGATCCTGGTGCTCGGCCCGGATTCCGCGCTCGGGCCGATGATCGCGGCCACCCTGGCGCCGCTGGTGGTGGCCGCCGAGGACCCGAAGCGCGCGGTGGCGCTGGCATCGGCGCTGGCGCTGATGGACGGGCTGATCCTGGTGCTGGCCGCCATCCTGGCCGTGCAGGTCTTCGACCTGGCGGCGCACGGGGTGCAGGTGATCGGGGTGCTGCCACGGGGCTTCCCGCCGTTCACGCTGCCCCGGGTGGGGCTGTCCGACATCGGGCCGCTGGTGGGTGGCGCGTTCGGCATCGCGCTGGTCTCGCTGGCCGACACCATCTCCAACGCGACCTCGTTCGCCGGCCGCACCGGGCAGGAGGTGCACGGCGACGGCGAGATGCGCGGGATCGGCGCGGCCAACCTGGCGGCGGCGTTCTTCCAGGGCTTCCCGGTGAGCACCAGCGCCTCCCGCACCGCGGTGGCCCAGCGGGCCGGTGCCAAGACCCAGCTCACCGGCGTGGTCGGCGCGGCGGTGATCGTGCTGCTCATCGTGCTGCTGCCCGGCCTGTTCCGGAACCTGCCGCAGCCGGCGCTGGCCGCGGTGGTGATCACCGCGGCGCTGTCGATGGTGGACCTGCCCGGCCTGAACCGGTTGTGGCGCCAGCACCGCACCGAGTGGCTGGTGTCGATGACGGCGATGCTGTCGGTGGTGCTGCTCGGCGTGCTGCCGGGCGTGGCGATCGCGGTCGGGCTGTCGATCCTGAACGTCTTCCGCCGGCTCTGGCGCCCGTACGACACGGTGCTCGGCCGGGTGACCGGGGTGCCCGGCTATCACGACGTCCGGTCCTATCCGGCTGCGGAACTGCTGCCGGGGCTGGTGATCTTCCGGTTCGACGCGCCGCTGATCTTCGCCAACGCGACCACCTTCCGCGGCCGGGTCCGCGAGCTCGCCGCCGACCTGC
>DATJNU010000048.1:0-27052 GCA_035507775.1 Jatrophihabitans sp. | reverse complement strand
TGCAGGGCGGTGAAGATGTCGCCGCGCAGGTCGTACTGGACGTCGAGGGACAGCCGGCCGGCGGTGTAGCGGCGCAGGAAGGTCAGCCCGTACTGCACCAGGGCGGCGCCGATCAGCAGCGCCACCCAGCCGGTGATCGACTGGCCGCGGGTGGCGGGGTTGCTCACCGTGTCGATGACGTGCTTGATCAGCAGCGGCACGACCACCGAGACGAGGGCGCCGGCCAGCGCCGCGCCGAAGGCGCTGGTGACGTCGAGCCTGTGTCGCAGGCAGTACCCGGCCAGCCGTCGCAGCCAGGAAGAGGAAGGGGATTCCGATTGCGGCACGGGGTCGAGTCTATCGTTAGCCAGGCGAAGTTTTTCCTCCTCCCGACGGCCGCCGGTCGCCCGGGACGCGGCCGGCGTCGCCGGTCAGCAGCGCCTCGGCCAGGTCGCCGTGCTCGGCGATCCGATCCAGCACCTCACCGGCCTCCAGCTGGCGCAGGCCGTCGGCGTCGAGCTCGTCCCAGCTGCGCGGTGCCGCGACGTAGGGCCGGTCCCGGCCGCGCAACGAGTACGGGCAGATGGTGGTCTTGGCCGGGTTGTTCTGGCTCCAGTCGAGCAGCACCTTGCCGCCACGCAGGTCCTTGCCCATCTTCGCCACCAGCAACGCCGGGTGCCGGGTCGCCAACCGCTCGGCCAGCCGCCTGGCGTAGGAGTGCACGACGTGCACCTGCTGGCTGCCGTCCAGCCGGGCGTAGAGCTGCAGGCCCTTGCTGCCGCTGGTCACCGGCAGCGCGGTGAGCCCGTCGGCGGCCAGCTCCGCGGCGATCAGCCGGGCCGCCTCGGCGCACTCGGCCAGCCCGGCCGGCGCCCCCGGGTCGAGGTCGACGACCAGCCGGTCGGGATTGCGCACGCCACCGCGCGGGCCGACCGTCCACTGCGGCACGTGCAGCTCCAGCGCGGCCAGGTTCGCGGCCCAGATCAGGGCCGGCAGGCTGTCGATCAGCGGGAAGGTCAGGGTCTCCCGGTCCCTGGTCGAGCCGGGCGTCGGCAGCACCACGGTGGGCAGCCAGTCCGGCGCGTGCGAGGGCACGTTCTTCTCGAAGAACTTCCCCGCGGCCACCCCGTCCGGCCAGCGGATCCGGGTCACCGGCCGGTGTGCCAGGTGCCCGAGCAGCACCGGCGCGACGGTGGCGTAGTAGTCCAGCACCTCGGCTTTGGCGGTTCCGGTCTCGGGGTAGAGCACCTTGTCGAGCCGGCGCAGCGTGAGCCGGCGCCCGTCCACCTCGACCAGCTGCGACTCAGGACTCACGGCGCACCTCCGCCGGGTCCAGGTCGGTCCGGATGCCGCGCAGCACCGGCTGGCGCAACCGGCCGGCGCCGGTGACGAGCAGGTGCCGTACCTCGACCACCAGGCGGGGCTCGCACCAGACCGCGCCGGACGCGTCGGCGGCCGGCACCGGCTCGGCGAACGGCGAGGACGGCCGGGCCAGCGGCGCCAGCAGCCGGCGCAGGTCCTGCTCCAGCCGGGCGGAGAGCCCGCTGCCGGCCCGGCCCGCGTACCGGAGGCCGGTCGCGTCCGGGATGCCGAGCAGCAGCGCGCCGATCCGTTCGGCGGAGGTGCCGTTCTGCCGGCGCCAGCCGCCGACCAGGCAGGCCTGCTGGTGCCGGTTGAGGGTCTTGATCCAGTCCCGGCTGCGCTGGCCGGGCTGGTAGCCGGCGGTGCGCCGCTTGGCGACCACGCCCTCCAGCCCCTGCTCCCGGGTGGCCGCGAGCAGCGCCGGGCCGTCGAGGTAGACCGGGGAGTGGCTCCAGCCGGTGCCGGCCAGCTCGAGCCGGTCCAGGCTGGCCCGGCGGTCCTGCCACGGGCGGCCGGTCAGGTCGACGCCGTAGAGCCGCAGCAGGTCGAAGGCCATCGCGGTGACCGGCACCCGCTCGGCCAGTTGGGCTGCGCGACGGGCGTCGTCGACGTGCATCCGCTCGGCCAGCGCCTCGAACGACGGGAGGCCGTTCGACAGCGCGATGATCTCGCCGTCGAACAGGGCGTCGGACACCGCGTCGCCGATCGGGGCCAGCTCGGGAAAGCCCGCGGTGATGTCGCGACCGGTCCGGGAGAGCAGCCGCGCGCGGCCACCGGAGAGGTCGGCCAGCACCCGCATGCCGTCCCACTTGACCTCGTGGATCCACTGCTCGCCGAGCGGCTGAGTGCCTGCGCTGGCAAGCATCGGTCGCATACCCTCATGGTGCCTGAACTTCGACGCCGGACGTGAGGAGTCTCCGCGATGAGGGCGATCTGGAAAGGGGCCGTGTCCTTCGGGCTGGTCAACGTGCCGGTGCGGCTCTTCGCGGCGACCCAGGAGAACGACATCCGCTTCCACCAGGTGCACCGCGAGGACGGCGGCCGGATCCGGTACAAGCGCACCTGCAGCGTCTGCGGCGAGGAGGTGCCCTACGACGACATCGCCAAGGGGTACGAGACCAGCGACGGGCAGCTGGTGATCCTCACCGACGAGGACCTGGACAAGCTGCCGGTCGCCACCAGCCACGAGATCGACGTGGTCGAGTTCGTCCCGGCCGATCAGGTGGATCCGATCCTGTTCGCCAAGACCTATTACCTGGAGCCGGACTCGCGCGCGGCCAAGCCGTACGCGCTGCTGCGCGAGGCGCTGGTCGAGACCGACCGGATGGCGGTGGTCAAGGTCGCCCTGCGGCAGAAGGAGACCCTTGCGGTGCTGCGGGTGCGGGAGAAGGCGATCCTGCTGCAGACGATGCTCTGGCCCGACGAGGTGCGCCAGCCCGACTTCGCGATCCTGGACGACGACGTCGAGCTGCGGCCGCAGGAGCTGAAGATGGCCGCGTCGCTGGTGGAGAGCATGGCGGCCGACTTCGACCCGGACCAGTTCTCCGACAGCTACCGGGGCGCGGTGATCGAGCTGATCGACGCCAAGCTCGAACGCGGCGAGTCGGCCGAGCTGCCCGGCACCGAGGAGAAGGCCGGCGCGAAGGGCGCGACCGGTGAGGTGATCGACCTGCTGACCGCCCTGCAGCGCAGCGTGAATCGCGCGCGCGGGCAGTCCGACGAGGCCGCCGAGCCGGTGGAGACAGCGCCGGCGACCGAGGCCGGCGGCACCGAGGCACCGGCTGCCACGAAGGCGCAGGCCACGAAGGCGCCGGCCACGAAGGCGCCGGCCACGAAGGCGCCGGGTCAGAAGGCGTCGGCGAAGAAGGCTCCGGGACAGAAGGCGTCGGCGAAGAAGGCCCCCGCCCGGAAGGCATCGACCGCGTCGGCGACCACGAAGGCGCCGGCCGGCACCAAGAAGGCCGCCGCGAAGAAGGAACCTGCCAAAAAGGCCGCGAAGAGTGCCTGACCGGGGCTGCCCGTCTGCTAGCCTCGCCGCATGGGCAACGACCGCGTACTGACCGGTTGGTGGCAGTCCGACTAGGACGCCACCTGCTCAGCTCACCTGCCACAGGGCCGTCCAGACCGGGCGGCCCTTGTGCTGTCCAGCGCTCTCGTGCTGGTGCCGCTCGCGATCGGACCGGCCACCGACCGAGAGAAGGACCCGTGACGATCGCGAATCCCCTTTCCTGCCAGCCAGTTCTGCCACCCATGCGGCAGCGCCAGCGGATCCTGACCGGCGACCGGCCGACCGGTCCGCTGCACCTGGGCCACTGGTTCGGCAGCCTGGCCAACCGGGTCGCGCTGCAACAGGCCGGCAACGACCTTATCGTGGTGGTCGCCGACTACCAGGTGATCACCGACCGGGACACCCCGGGCTCGGTGCGCGAGCGCAGCCTCGGCCTGGTGCTCGATTACCTGAGCTGCGGGCTCGACCCGGTGGGCACGACGGTTTTCGCGCACAGCGCGGTGCCGGCGCTGCACCAGTTGCTGCTGCCGTTCCTCTCGCTGGTCAGCACCGGCGAGCTGGACCGGAACCCGACCGTCAAGGCCGAGGTGCAGGCCGCCGGGCGCCGATCGGTGAGCGGGCTGATGCTCACCTATCCCGTGCATCAGGCGGCGGACATCCTTTTCTGCAAGGCAGATCTCGTTCCGGTGGGCAGGGACCAACTGCCGCACCTGGAACTGACCCGGACGATCGCCCGCCGGTTCAACGAGCGGTACGGCGAGGTCTTCCCGCTGCCGACCGGGTTGCTCGGCGAGGCACCGAGCCTGGCGGGCCTGGACGGCCGCAAGATGTCGAAGAGCCTGGGCAACGCGATCGCGCTGTCCGACGACGCGGACACGGTGGCGGCCAAGATCCGGTCGGCCAGGACCGACGGCGAGCGCCGGATCAGTTACGAGCCCGGACGCCGCCCGGCGGTCGCGAACCTGCTCACCATCGCGGGCCTGTGCGCCGGCGTCGAACCTGCCGTGCTGGCCGAGCAGATCGCCGACGGCGGCGGCCAGGGGCTCAAGCGGGTGGCGACCGAGGCGGTGAACGCGTTCCTGCAGCCGCTGCGGGAGCGCCGGGCGGGGTTCTCGCCGGCCGAGGCCCGGCAGTTGCTGGAACGGGGCGCCGGCCGGGCGAACGAGCTCGCGCACGACACGCTGCGCCAGGTACGGGCCGCGATGGGCATGTGATCGCCAGCGCCGGCAGGGGAATCTGCGATAACCCCGACCGCTCGGGGCAGAAGCATTCGGTATTTAGGCCCGCTCCGGAGCGGAGGTAGGTTCGGTGCGTCTTCTTCGCACAACGCGCACATCCGGCAACGACGAGGAGGCCCCGATGGACGCGGCGGTTCTCGACCTGTTCGACATCCCGGCGAGGCAGCAACCCGATTGGCCGGGATCGGCCGTCGGCGACGTGCGGAACGAGTTGCACCGGCGGCCGCCGCTGGTCGGCGCGGCGGCGATCGACGCCCTGCGGGCCAACCTGGCCGCGGTGGCCGCCGGCGAGGCGCTGGTGGTCCAGGCCGGCGACTGCGCCGAGGATCCGGCCGAGTGCACCGGCGACCACGTGGCCCGCAAGGCCGGCCTGCTCGACGTGCTGGCCGGCGTGCTGAAGATGCGCACGCACCGCCCGGTGCTGCGGGTCGGGCGGATCGGTGGCCAGTACACCAAGCCGCGCAGCGCACCGGTGGAGATCGTCCGCGGTGTCGAACTGCCCGTGTTCCGCGGCCATATGGTGAACGAGCCCCGGGCGGAGGCGGGCAGCCGCCGGGCGGATCCGAGCCGGCTGCTGGCCTGCTACGAGGCGGCCGGGCTGGTCGTCGGCCACCTCGGCTGGGGTGCCGCAGGCACCGCGGACAGGTTCGACGCGCTGGTCTGGACCAGCCACGAGGCGCTGCTGCTGGACTTCGAAGTGCCGATGGTCCGCCGGTTCGGCGACGAGCTGTTGCTGACCTCCACGCACTGGCCGTGGGTCGGCGAACGTACCCGGCAGGTCGACGGCCCGCACGTGCGGCTGCTCAGCAAGATCGCGAACCCGGTGGCCTGCAAGGTAGGTCCGTCGATGACGGCCGCCGAACTGCTCGCGCTGTGCGCCCGGCTGGACCCGCGGCGGCAGCCCGGCCGGCTGACCCTGATCGCCAGGATGGGGGCGGGGCTGGCCGCCGACCGGCTGCCACCGCTGGTCGAGGCGGTGCGGGCGGCCGGGCACCCGGCGATCTGGCTGTGCGACCCGATGCACGGCAACACGGTGCGGGTGCCGAACGGCCTGAAGACCCGCTACCTGCGGGACATGATCACCGAGTTGCGGCACTTCCAGGAGGCGGTGGCGGCGGCCGGCGGCGTCGCCGGTGGCCTGCACCTGGAGACCACCCCGGACGAGGTGCTGGAGTGTGCCCTGGACGAGTCGGAGGCGGCCGAGATCGGCCCGCGCTATACGAGCTGGTGCGATCCGCGGCTCAACCGCGCCCAGGCCGCCGATCTGGTCGCCGCCTGGCGCTGACGGAGCGGACCGGTCCGATTCTGAGGATTGCGATAGGTACTTTTTACCCATGAGGTGTTAAATTGCCCAAATGGAACTCCGTCAGTTGGAGTACTTCCTCGCCGTAGCCGAAGAATCCAACTTCACCCGTGCCGCGACCAGGGAGCACGTGACGCAGCCCGGGGTCAGCGCGCAGATCCGCCGGCTCGAGCGCGAACTCGGCGAGCGGCTGTTCGACCGCTCCGGCCGGGAGGTGCAGCTGACCTCGGCGGGCCAGGCCGTGCTCCCGTACGCGCGGGCGGCCCTGCAGGCGGTCCGTTCGGCCAAGCTCGCGGTGGCCAACCTGTCCGGCCTGATCCAGGGCCGGGTGCGGGTCGGCATCATCCGGTTCGTGGTGGCGCCGGTGGACGTCTCCACCGTGCTGGCCGACTTCGTGACCCGGCACCCGGACGTCGAGCTGTCGGTGATCGAGGCGACCACCGACGCGTTGCAGCGCGACGTGCTGGCCGGCGAACTCGACATGGCCTTCCTGGCACTGTCCGGGCCGGCGCCGGCCGGCCTGCACACCCAGGAGTTCGTGCACTGCCCGCTGGTTGCGGCGGTCGGCCCGGACAACCCGGTGGCCGGCCAGGTCACGGTGTCGCTGTCGGAGCTCGCCAGCCAGCCGCTCATCTGCATGCCGACCGGCACCGGGACGCGAGCCGCGCTGGAACGCGCGCTGAAGGAGATCGGCCTGGAACCGCAGGTGAAATTCCAGGCCAACGACCCGCAGATCCTGATCGAGCTGGCCACCCGCGGGCTGGGGGTGGCGATCCTCCCCGAACCGATCGCGCGCCGGCACGCCGGTGACGTCCGGATCCTCGAGATCAAGGATCCCTATCTCGATGCCCGGGTCGAGCTGGCCTGGCGCCAGGACGCGCAGCTCAGCCCGGCGGCCCGGGCGCTCACCGTGCACGCGCGGGCAACCGTGATCAGGTCCGGCACCACCCTGGCCGGCTGGGCCCGGCCGGCGGCCGACACGACCACCGGTGGGCGCTGAGCCGGGCCGGGCGGCCGCCTGAGAGCGCGTCTGCAAATCAGGGCGGACGACCGGGGCCGGGTCCGCAGCGCAAACCCGGCCCCGGTCGTCCGCGGCGTCAGTCGGGGAAACCGCCCCGGCGGATCTCCGGCACCGGGATGCCCAGCGAGCGCAGCTGCTGGAACGGGTTCATGAACTCCCGCTGCTCGACGATCTTGCCGTCCCGGAACCGGAACGAGTGCAGGAAGTGGTTGCGGTAGAAGCCCGGCGGGTAGTCGGGGAAGAGGATCTGGCCCTCGCCGTCGCACTCGGCCCAGAGCCAGTCGGGATCCTGGGTCTCGAAGACGGTGATGTCGTACCAGCGCCAGTCGGGGAAGATCCGCAGCGACCACTCGCCGTGCGCCTTGAGGCTCTCGATGCCATGGCTGGCGACCGGTGACCCGGTGTCGGTGGTCCAGAGCCCGCCGACACCGTCGTCGGCGAAGAGCTGGTAGCGCGTCAGCCGGCTCTGACCGGTCCGGCTCAGGTAGTCCTCGACCACGGCCCGGTTGTGCGCGCGGGCCTCGGACCCGGCCTGATGGCTCACCGGTGCAGCAGACATCGTACGGTCCTCCCAGTACGTCCAGGTGAGCCGCGATGCCCAACGGCTGCAGGCGATTCGGCGGCTCGGTGCGAAATGCTCGACGGCAGTCCGGGCCAGTATGGGCAGCTGGTCCGGCCGCCGTCCAAGAACGATCGGTTCTTCCCCGGCGGCGCCGGCTTATGGGCGGGGCTCGGTTATGCGATGCATAAAAGCCCTTTATTGGACGGGGATCCGGCTGCCGGTCGATGCTGGGTGACATGGCTGGACTACCTCCGCTGGCACGCTATCCACTGCCGAGGCCGGACGAGCTGCCGGCGAACGTGGCGTCCTGGACGCCGGATCCCGCGCGGTGCGCCCTGCTGGTGCACGACATGCAGGAGTACTTCCTGCGCCCCTTCCTGCCGTCGGTGTCGCCGGGCAGCGTCCTGGTGGACACCATCGCGCGGGTGCGCGTCCGGTGTGCCGAGGCCGGCATCCCGGTCTGCTACACCGCGCAGCCCGGCAGCATGACGCGGGCCGAGCGCGGGCTGCTGGCCGCGTTCTGGGGGCCGGGCATGAGCACCGCCGCCGAGCAGCAGCAGGTGGTGGACGAGTTGCGGCCGGGGCCGTCCGACCGGGTCTTCACCAAGTGGCGCTACAGCGCCTTCTTCCACTCCGACCTGCTGGCCCACCTGCGCGAGCAGGGCCGGGACCAGCTCATCATCTGCGGCGTCTACGCCCAGCTGGGCATCCTGATGACCGCGGTCGAGTCCTACAGCAACGACCTGGAGACCTTCGTGGTGGCCGACGGGGTCGCCGACTTCACCGCCGAACGGCACCGGTCGGCGCTGGCCCTGGCCGCCCAGAGCTGCGCGGTGGTGCTCACCGCCGCCGACCTGCTGGCCGCGCTGGCGCCGGAGAAGGATCCCGCCGGGGCAGCGCGATGACCGAGCCGGACCTGCTCGACCGGACGATCCGGCGGCCGGGCGGTTCGTACGCCCTGCTGCACCGGCCGGGTGCCCACCCCGAGCCGACGCTGGAGGTGCTGGCCGGTTCGCCGGTGCGGGCGCGGCGGCTGGCCGAGCTGCCGCTGGGCGAGCCCACCGGCCGGGCCGCAGAGCTGCTGGTGCTGCTGCCGTACCGGCAGCTGCGCGAGCGCGGGTTCGAGGTGCGCGACGACGGGACGCCACTGCTCGCGCTCGCGGTCGCCGAGTCCGCCGAGCTCCCGCTGGCCGGCGCGCTGCGGCGGCTGCCGAGCGTGGCGGTGCGCACCAGCGGCGACACCTTCGAACCGGACGACGCGCGCTACGCCGAGACCGTCCGGAGCGTGATCGACGACGTGATCGGCCGCGGCGACGGGGCGAACTTCGTCATCCGGCGCTCCTTCGTGGCGACCATCGACGGGTACCGGCCCGAGCACGCGCTGTCCTTCTTCCGGCGCCTGGTCGAGCAGGAGCGTGGCGCGTACTGGGTGTTCCTGGTGCACACGCCCGGTCGCACCCTGGTCGGCGCCACCCCGGAACGTCACCTCAGCCTGCAGGACGGGCTGGCCACCATGAACCCGATCAGCGGCACCTACCGGTACCCGCCGACGGGTCCGGACCTGGCCGGGTTCCTGCAATTCCTGGCCGACGAGAAGGAGACCGACGAGCTCTACATGGTGGTCGACGAGGAGCTGAAGATGATGGCGCGGATCTGCTCGTCCGGTGGCCGGGTGATCGGCCCGCAGGTGAGGCAGATGGCCCGGCTCGCGCACACGGAGTACCACATCGTCGGCCACAGCGACCGGGATCCGCGTGAGGTGCTGCGCGAGACCATGTTCGCCCCGACCGTCACCGGCAGCCCGATCGAGAGCGCCTGCCGGGTGATCAGCCGCTACGAGCCGTCCGGCCGGGGCTACTACGCGGGCGTGATCGGGCTGATCGGCAGCGACCGTGCCGGGCGCCGCCAGCTCGACTCGGCCATCCTGATCCGGACCGCCGACATCGACGCCGTCGGCCGGATCGAGATCGGGGTGGGCGCGACCCTGGTCCGGCACTCCGACCCGCAGTCCGAGGTGGCCGAGACCCGGGCCAAGGCGGCGGGCCTGCTCGCCGCCCTGCACGCCCGCGGCGCCAGCCTGGCCGACGACGCCGACGTCACCGCCGCCCTCGGGCGCCGCAACGACGGGATCTCCGATTTCTGGCTGGCCGACCACGCGGTGCGGGCCCGGCCCGATCCGGTGCTCGCCGGCCGGCGGGTGCTGATCGTCGACGCGGAGGACACCTTCACCGCGATGCTGCACCACCAGCTGGACTCGCTCGGGCTGCGGGTCACCGGCCGCGGCTGGGCCGACCTGCCGGCCGACCCGGGGTCGTGGGACCTCGATGCCTGGGACCTGGTGGTGCTGGGCCCGGGCCCGGGTGACCCGAACGACCGGGACGACCCGAAGATCGCCGCGCTGGACCGCGCGACCGCGACGCTGCTGCGGCGTCGCCGGCGGTTCGTGGCGATCTGCCTGGGCCACCAGGTACTCGCCCTTCGGCTGGGATTGCCGGTACGGCGCAAGGCGAAACCCAATCAGGGTGTGCAGCGCGGGATCGTCCTGGCCGGCCGGCGGCGGCAGGTCGGCTTCTACAACACCTTCGCCGCCGTCGCCGGGCAGGACCGGATCGCGGTGGCCGGGGTGGGCGAGGTCTGGCTGACCCGGGATCCGGCCAGCGGCGAGGTGCACGCGATGTCGGGCCCGCACTTCGCCTCGATGCAGTTCCATCCCGAGTCGATCCTGACCCGGCAGGGCCTCGACATCATCAGCGACATATTCCGAGAGGTGGTCAGCCATGAGGGCCAGCATCAGCTGGTGGGATCTTGACGAGTCCGAGCAGACGATCGACTCGTTGCGGGAGTACCTGCGCGACGAGGGGGTGACGCCCTGGGAGTCGGTGCGCGGGCTGCGATTGAAGTTCTGGATCGCCGACCCCGCGGCCAACCGGTGGGGCGCGGTGATGCTGTGGGAGTCCGACGACGGCCCGGGCGACCAGCAGCTGCCGCCGCACCGGGCGCTGGAGCTGATCGGCTACCCGCCGGCGCACCGGGAGAGCTTCACCGTCGAGGCCACCGTCGAGGGCCGTTACGACCTGGCCGTGCTGGCCGGGCGCGGTGCCGCGTTCGGGGTGCCGGCCCGGTGACCGGCCGATCGCACCTGGCCGATCCGCCCGCCCGGCTGGCCGATCCGTGGCCGGTGCTGCGCACCTGGCTGGACGAGGCCCGGGCGGCCGGCGTGGAACCGGCCCTGATGGCGCTGGCCACCGTCGACGGTGCCGCCCGAGTGTCCAACCGGATCGTGCGGGTCGAGGAGTTCGCGAGCGACGGGCTGCTCTTCACCACCCACTCGACCAGCCGCAAGGGCCGTGACCTGGCCACCACCCGCGAGGCCAGCGGCGTGCTGTTCTGGCCGCAGCTCGCGCGCCAGGTCGTGGTGGCCGGGCCGGTGACCCGGGTGCCGGACGCCGAGTCCGACGCGATCTGGGCCGGCCGGCCGGTGGTGGCCCAGGCGATGTCGGCCGCGTCGGAGCAGAGCGAGCCGCTGCGCGACCGGGACGAGTTGCTCGCTGCGGCCCGGCGGCTGGCCGCCCCCGGCGAGCCGCTGCCCCGGCCGGCGCGGTTCGCCGGCTACCGGCTGCGCCCGGCCAGCATCGAGTTCTGGGCGGCCAGCCCGGACCGGCTGCACGCCCGGGTGGCCTACACCGCCGGCGCCGCCGGCTGGACCGAGCAGCACCTGCAGCCCTGACCGCCACGCCGGCCGACGAGCGGGCCCGCCGGGAACTCCCGGCGGGCCCGCTGCTTTCCCCGTCCGACGGATCACACGTTGAGGCTGCCCCGGCCGATGACCACGGCCGAGCCGGACACCTCGACCCGTTCGATCCGTTCGCCGCGCCGGCTGATCCGGGCGTACATGGTGGAGGGACGCCCGATCTGCACGCCCTGGCTGATCTCGATCCGTTCCCCCCAGCCCACCAGGCCGTGCCGGGCCAGGTGGATCGCCAGCGGCCCGGCCGCCGAGCCGGTCGCGGCATCCTCGTTCACCCCGTAGGCGGGGGAGAACATCCGGATGCTCCACCGGGCGCCGCCGCCGGCGAAGCAGATGCCCGACATGTCCAGCAGCCTGCCCATCGCCCGCAGGTCGGGCGTCACTGCGTCGAGCGCCGCGAGATCCGGCAGGCCGACGAAGACGTGTCGCGGGCCGTTGCGGTATTCCTCGACGGACACGATGGATTCGTCGACGCCGAGCGCGGCCAGCAGCGCCTCGGCATGCTCGTACGGCTGCCAGGCCGGCACCGGCTGCAGCATCCTGGCCACCACGTTGCGGCCGTCCGCATCGCGCTCGAACTCGATCGGCACCGGCCCCATGGCGGTCTCGATCACCATGCGTTCGGCGCCGGTCTGCTCGCCCAGCACGAACACGGTGCCCAGCATGGGATGCCCGGCGAAGGCGAGCTCGTTGACCGGGGTGAAGATCCGCAACCGGTGGTCGTTGCCGTTCTCCGGTGGCAGCACGAACGTCGTCTCGGACAGGTTCATCTCCCGGGCGATCCGCTGCATCTGCTCGCCGGACAGGCCGTCGGCGTCGAGGAAGACGGCGACGGGGTTGCCGTGCAGCGGGCGGTCGGTGAAGGCATCGGCAATGGCGTACTGGCGCATGCCGGTCACCCTAACAACGCTTCATCGATCCAGATATCCCTGTGTTCATAACGGTTAATTCCACCTGGAGGCGGTCCTGGTTATGGCGCCCGGGCGGTCCGGCACCAGCGCCCGGGCCGGCTGGAACAGGCTGCCGGGATCGTGTTCGGCCAGCACCCGGGCCAGCCGCTCGGCGTGCGGCGGGATGAGCGCGGTGAAGGCGTCCAGCCGGCCGGCCCGGGAGGCGGCCGAGCACTGCCCGGTCAGCGCGGGCGCGCAGGCGGCTAGCATCGCGGCGAGCCGCTGGTCGAGCTGGGCGGCCTCGGCGTGGTCGCCGGCATGGCCCACCGCGTGGATCAGGTACTGCGCGTCCACGCTGGTCAGCGCTCCCTCGCGCACCGGCCGGCCCACCGCGCCGCCGAGGTGCCGCAGCTCCGCCATGATCAGTGGCCCGCCGGCCCCGATCCCGGTGGCCGACAGCGCCGCGACGGCCGTCTCGGGGCGCAGCGCCCGCAGCATCCGGGCGTCGGCGAGCCCCGGATTCGGCGCGTCCGGGTCGAGGTGGATGCTGCCCAGCCTGGGCCCGGTGCGGTGCCGCAGGCTGTCCACGATCGGCGCCGGGAAACCCAGCTGGCAGGCCCGCGCGAAGGCCCGTCCCTCCTCGGCGTCGGTGGCGCAGATGCCGAGGTGGACGATGCTGCGGCCCCGGAACTCCTCGGGGATCGCCGGCAGCGGTGGCAGTTCGAGCAGCATCGCGATGGAGGTGACGGCCTCGCTGACCTCGGCGGTCACCTCCATCCAGCGCTCGACGATCTCGGGCATCATCTCCGACGGCCAGGCCAGCGCGCCGGCCCAGACCGTGTGCACCGGCACCAGCTCGATCAGCATCCGGGCCGCGAGGCCGACCCCGCCGCCACCGCGATAGGCCCACAGCACCTCCGGATCCTCCTCCTCGGTGGCGCGCCGCAACCGGCCGGTGTGGTCGACGTACTCCACCTCGCGGAGTCGCCCGCTGCCGAGGCCGTACTGCCGCGCCAGCCAACTGAAGCCGCCGTAGCAGGTGTAGCCGCAGACGCCCACGTCGAGCGCGGTGCCGGCCAGGCCCTGCAGGCCGTGCCGCTCGGCGGGATCGGCGACGTCGGACCACAGCGCCCCGGCGCCGACCAGCGCGGTGCGCGCGACGGGGTCGATCGTCACCTCGGTGAGCCGCCGGGTGTCGACGAGCAGGTGCCCGTCGCCGAGGTCGCTGCCGGCGCCGTGCCCGGTGGCCTGCGGGGTGATCCGCAGGCCGTGTCGGGCCGCGAACCGGACGGCCGCCGCGAGGTCGGCATGGTCACCGGCGGCCACCACCGCCGCCGGGCGCTGCTCGGCGGTGGCGTTCATGGGCGTGGTGAGGTGCCGGTAGTCCGGTTCGCCGGGCAACCGGAGCGCGCCGGCGAGCCGGCCGGCGAGTTCCGGCCAGGGGGCGTCGAGACGGGTCATCGCGGGCCGCCCGCTGCGCTGCAGAACATGGATCTCCCTTTCGTAGTATGGATGATTCGGGCCGGATCAGCGCTGGCTCGCCGCGCGCCGGAACAGCACGAGCACCAGCACCGCGGTGACCAGCAGGGCGAGGCCCGCCACCCAGAGCGCGTGGTGCAGCCCGGTGACGAAGCCGTCCCCGTCGGCCCGGCCGGTGACCGGCGCGTACACCAGCGCGCCGAGCACCGCGACGCCGAGCACCTGGCCGAGCTGGCGCAGCGCGTTGTGGGTGGCCGAGGCCATGCCGGCCCGGGCCGCCTCGACCGCGCCCACCGCGGTCGAGGTCATCGGGGTGAGGCACAGTCCGCTCGCCCCGCCCAGCAGCGCGAAGTCCCACCAGATGGCCGACATCGGCGTGTCCGGCTGCAGCCGCAGCAGGCCGAGGGTGGCCACGCCGCCGAGGACCAGGCCGGTGACCATCGGCAGCATGGCGCCGAACCGCGCGACCAGCCGGCCGGAGGCGGTCGCCGCGATCGCGAACGCGATCCCGATCGCCGAGACGTCCAGGCCCGCGTCGACCGGCGAGCGGTGCTGGATCTGCTGGAAGTAGGCGCTGAAGTAGACGATCGCGCCGACGAAGGCGAAGAAGACCACCAGGCCGGCGAGGTTCGCGGCGGTGAAGCGGGCCTGCCCGAACAGCGCCATGTCGATGAGCGGCTCCGGCCGCGTCCGCTCGACCCGGACGAAGGCGGCCAGGGCCAGCACGCCGACCGCGAAGGCGGCCAGCACCGGTGCCGAGGTCCAGCCGTCGCCCTGTCCCTCGATCAGCCCGTACGCCAGGCCGGCGATGCCGAGCACGGTGAGCAGCGCGCCCAGGTAGTCGAAGCGATGGCGCGCCTCGCTGCGCGGCAGGTGCGGGATGACGGCGGCGGCGATCGCCACCACGAGCGCGCTGAGCGGCACGTTGAACAGGAACACCCAGCGCCAGCCGAAGGAATCCACCAGGAAGCCGCCGAGCGCCGGGCCGACCGCGAGGGCCAGCCCGGAGGCCGTCGACCACAGCCCGATCGCGGTGGCCCGCTCGCGCTCGTCCTCGAAGGTGGCCCGGATGATGGTGAGGCTGCCCGGCACCAGCAGCGCCGGGCCCACCCCCTGCAGCACCCGGCCGGCCAGCAGCACGGCGATGGTCGGGGCGAGCCCGCTGATCAGCGCGCCGGTGCCGAAGGTCGCGACCCCGAGCAGGAAGAGTCCCTTGCGCCCGCGCCGGTCGCCGATCACGCCACCGGCCACCAGCAGGCTCGCGTAGACCAGCACGTAGGCGTCGACGATCCACTGCTGGTCGGCGGAGCCGGCCTGCAGGTCACGGCCGATGGTGGGCAACGCGACGCTCACCACGGTGGTCGAGACGACCGCGAGGAACAGTCCGCTGGCGACCATGACCAGGCTCAGCCAGCGCCGGCTGGAGCCGGTCCTGGTGGTGGGGTGGGTGGGTGATGCGGTGACGTTCATGTCCGATGGCTCCTCCCGCCGGGCGACGACCCCACGCTAGGAGCGGATGATCCATGAGTTCCAAGACCAAAACGTAGCTATAGTCATAGCAAGACTGCTATGTAGCAGATCGGAGGCGGGATGGATCTGCTCCAGCTGCGGCACTTCCAGGCCGCGGCCAGGCACGAGCACATCAGCCGCGCCGCCGAACAGCTGCGGGTCGCGCAGCCGTCGCTGAGCCGGTCGGTCGCGCGGCTGGAGGGTGAGCTCGGGGTGCCGCTGTTCGACCGGCACGGCCGCAACGTCCGGCTGAACCGGTTCGGCGCGGCGTTCCTGCGACGGGTGGACGCCGCGCTGCGCGAGCTGGACGACGGCGTGCGCGAGGTGCTCGACGCCGGCGGTGGCACGGCCGGGGTGGTGACCGTGGCCGCGGAGAACCTGCGGATGCTCACCGAGGTGCTGGGCGACTTCCTCACCGAGCACCCGGCCGTCCGCTTCCAGCTCTCGCAGTCCTCGGCCCCGCAGATGCGCCAGCAGCTCGAATCGGGCGAGATCGACCTGTGCCTGGCGTCGCAACCGATGCCAGGACCGGCCCTCGCGCGGCGCGAGGTCAGCTCGGAGGAGGTGCTGCTGGCGGTGCCGCCCCAGCACCCGCTGCGCGCGCGCCGGACGGTGCGGCTGGCCGAGCTCGCCGGCGAGCCGTTCGTGACCACCCGGCCGGGATACTGGCCGCGGGAACTGGCCGACCGGGTCTTCGGCGCGGCCGGCGTGCAGGTGACGGTCAGCTGCGAGGGCGACGATCCGGCCGCGTTGCGCGGGCTGATCAGCGCCGGACTGGGCATCGGGCTGCTGCCGGCCAGCGCCCGCCAGGCGAGCACCCAGCCACCGGTCCGGTGGCTGCGGATCCGGGACGCCGACTGCCACCGCACGCTCTGGTTTGCCTGGCGCGGCACCGGCTACCTGTCCGGGGCGGCCCGGGAATTCCGGGATTTCGCGACGAGGAGGCTGCGGGCCGGCATGACCGCCCACTCCGCGTGAACTCCGCGCTGGTTTGCCCATCGGGCGAACTGGGCACGGTGCCAGGAGGAGGCGATGTCATCCCATGAGCGGTCATCCCGTGAGCGACACCCCCAGCAGCGCCCGAACCGAACCACTCACCGGCGAGCAGCGCAACGCCTTCGCGGCGGCGTTCATCGGCTGGGCGATGGACGCCTACGACTACTTCCTCGTGGTGCTGGTCTACGCCGACATCGCCAAGGACTTCGGGGTCAGCCTGGAGCGGATGGCCTTCCTCACCACGGTCACCCTGATCATGCGGCCGGTCGGCGCGGCGTTGTTCGGGCTGTGGGCCGACCGGGTCGGCCGGCGGACGCCGCTGCTGGTCAACGTCACCTGCTATTCGCTGGTCGGTTTCGCCTGCGCGTTCGCACCGAACTACACCACGCTGCTGGTGCTGCGGCTGCTCTACGGCATCGGCATGGGGGGCGAGTGGGGGCTCGGCGCGGCGCTGGCGATGGAGAAGATCCCGACCGGCCGGCGTGGTTTCTTCTCCGGCGTGCTGCAGCAGGGCTACTCGCTCGGCTACCTGCTCGCCGCGGTCAGCTACCTCGCGATCCACAACTGGACGGACTGGGGCTGGCGCGGACTGTTCGCGCTGAGCCTGATCCCCGCGCTGATCTCGCTCGTCCTGCGCAGCCGGCTGTCGGAGTCCGAGGTGTGGGAGCGGGTCCGGCTGACCAGCACCCGGCCGGCCGACGTGCTGCGGCAACCGGCCATCCTGCGCCGGATGTTCTACCTGGTGCTGCTGATGACCGCCTTCAACTGGATGAGCCACGGCACCCAGGACGTCTACCCGACGTTCCTGAAGAAGGGGCTGCACCTCTCGCCGAACACCGCGCTCTACATCGCGATCCTCTACAACATCGGCGCGATGATCGGCGGCACCGTCCTGGGCAGCCTGTCCGAGCGGCTGGGCCGGCGCCGCACCATCGTCCTGGCCGCGGCGCTGGGCCTGCCGGTGGTGCCGCTGTTCGCGCTATCTCACGCGCTGGGGCTGGTCTGCCTCGGCTCGTTCCTGATGCAGTTCTTCGTCCAGGGCGCCTGGGGCGTGATCCCGGCCCACCTCACCGAGTTGAGCCCGGACGCGATCCGCGGCTTCTACCCCGGCATCACCTATCAGCTGGGCAACTGCCTCGCCGCGTTCAACCTGCCGATCCAGGAACGCCTTGCCGCATCGCACAGTTACGAGTTCGCGCTGACCGTGACGGTGGTCCCGGTGCTGCTGGCGGTGATCGTGTTGGCCGCGCTCGGCCGGGAGGCCAAGGGCGTCCACTTCGGCCGGGCGCCCGCCGATCAGCTCGCGGGCGCGGCCGGCCGGGGTTGAACCGGAGCCGCCGCCCGGTGCCGCCGGTCGATCGGGTGCCGCCGGTCGATCAGGTGCCGGTCGATCAGGTCTCGATCCACAGGCAGAACGGGTGCCCGGCCGGGTCGAGGCAGACCCGGACGTCCTGCTGTGGCTGGATCTCGGCGAGCGTCGCCCCGCAGGCCAGCGCGCGCCGGGCCGCCGCGTCGAGGTCGTCGACCCGGATCTCCAGGTGCAGCTGCATCTGCTGCTCGCCGGGCCGCGCCGGCCAGACCGGGGCGGCCTGCAGCGGTTCGAGCGCCACGGCCAGCCCGATGCCGCCGGCCGGGTTGCCCAGGGTCACCCAGGTCGGGTCCTCGCTGGTGATCGGCCAGCCGAGCAGGTCACGGTAGAAGCGGGCCAGCGCCGGCGGATCGGCCGCGTTCAGGGTGACGGTGGTGAGGGTCAGCTCCATCGCCCGATGGTGCCGACCCGCCACGCTCACCGCCAGTCGGCGCGGCCGGCCGGCGCGGGGTGGCCTCGGCCGGGCGGCGGGCCGCCGCGAGCAGCGCCAGGGCGGCGCCGGCCGGCGGGTTGGCCGAGTGCCAGACGGCACGGAAGCGGCGTCGCAGGTCGGCCCCGGCCACCGGCACCTCGTGCAGCCGGCCCGCAGCCAGCTCGTCGGCGACCGACAGCTCGCTGAGCACGGCCGGCCCGGCGCCGGTCAGCGCGGCCGCCTTCAGCGCGGCGGTCGAGCCCAGTTCGGCGAGGGGCTGCAACCGCAGGCCGGCCCGGGCCAGGGCCTGTTCCAGCGCCTCTCGGGTGCCCGAGCCCGGCTCGCGCACCGTGAGCGGGGTGTCGGCCAGGATGCCCAGCGGCAGCGGGGTCCGCCGCCGCGCCCAGGCGTGGCCGGGCCGCACGACGACCAGCAGCCGGTCGCCACCCACCGTGCGGCTGCGCAGCCCGGCCGGTGCCGACGGTGCCTCGATGAAGCCGAGCGCCACCGCCTGCCGCAGCACCAGGTCGACCACGGCGGCGCTGTTGCCGACCCGCAGCGACACCCGGGTGCCCGGCCGGTCCTGGCGCAGGGTGGCCAGCCAGCCGGGCACGAGGGAGTCGGCGATGGTCAGCGACGCGGCCACCTGCACCAGGTCGACCGTGGCGCCGCGCAGCGCCTGGACGCCGTCGGCCAGCCGGGTGGCCTCGTCGAGCACCCGGCGGGCCCAGCCGACGAACGCCTCGCCGGCCGGGGTCAGCCGGGAGCCGCTGGGGGAGCGGACCAGCAGCGGCAGGCCGAGCTGCCGTTCCAGCCGGCGCAGTCGCTGGCTGGCAGCCGGCTGGCTGATGCCGTGCCGGGCGGCGGCGCGGCCCAGGCTGCCCGTCTCGGCCACGCTGACCATCAGGTCGAGGATCGCCAGCTCGGGGGTGTGCGGCGGCAGGGGCATAAGTCGAGCTTATGGCCTCCTGCGGATCCGACCGCTACCGAAGGCCGGATCGCGGTCCCAGGCTGGTAGGCATGACGTCCCCGCGGGCAACGGCGCCCGACCCGACCGGTGCCCGGACCCGACCCGACCGGCTGCGCGCGGCCGGTCCCGGCCTGGTGGCCTGCCTCGGGATCGCCGCGGTCGCGACCCCGCTCGGCCGGCTGGTGCCGGTGGTCGGCAGCCCGGTGATCGCCATCGTGCTCGGGGTGCTGCTCGCGGTCGGCGTCCCGGTCGGCCGGCTGCGCCCCGGTGCCGCCGTCGCGGCCGGCCCGGCGCTGCAGCTGTCGGTGGTGCTGCTGGGCACCGGGCTGTCGCTGACCCAGGTGGCGCGCACCGGGGTGTCGTCGCTGCCGGTGCTGCTCGGCACGCTTGCCGTTGCGCTGGGCGGGGCCCGGCTGGCCGGCCGGGTGCTGGGCGTGCGGGGCGACCGCCGGACCCTGATCGGGGTGGGCACCGGCATCTGCGGCGCGTCGGCGATCGCGGCGGTGACCGCGGTGATCGGCGCGGCAGAGGTGGATGTCGCGTACGCGGTCGCGACCATCTTCACCTTCAACGTGGCCGCGGTGCTGCTCTACCCGGCGCTGGGGCACCTGCTGGGACTGTCCCAGCACGCGTTCGGGCTGTGGGCCGGCACGGCGATCAACGACACCTCCTCGGTGGTGGCGGCGGCGACCAGCTACGGCCGGGCGGCCGGCTCGTACGGCGTCGTGGTGAAGCTGACCCGCAGCCTGATGATCGTCCCGATCTGCCTCTGGCTGGGCATCCGCTCCGGTCGCGGGGCGGGCGAGCGGCGGGCGCTGCCGTGGCGGCGGATGTTCCCGCCGTTCCTGGTCGGCTTCCTGCTCGCCAGCCTGCTCGACACGGCCGGCACGGTACCGGCCGGCTGGCACGGTGGGCTGACCGCGACCAGCACGTTCCTGATCACCGCCGCGCTGGCCGGCATCGGGCTGGGCACCCGGCCGGCGGCGCTGCGCGCGGCCGGGGTGCGGCCGCTGCTGCTCGGCGGGCTGCTGTGGGTCGCGGTCGGTGCGAGCAGCCTGCTGCTGCAGCTGGTCACCGGCAGCCGGTGACGCGGCCGGGCCACCGGTCCGGTCGGGCCGAAGCGGGCCGGGCTGAAGTCGACCACGCTGAGATGGGTCAGGCGCTCAGTGGGCCAGGCTGAGGTGGCGCGAGGCCAGCCGCTGGCGGGACAGCCGGGCGAGCATCTCGGGCATCGCCGGCGCGAGCACGGAGCCGCAGAGGTCCTCGGCGGCCTGCCGCACGCAACGGGCGACGTCGGAGAGCGGGACGGTCGGGAACTGGCGATGCAGCTCGTCGGTGACGAGAGTGGTTGCGTGCATGTCCTCGGTATGCCTGCCTGATCGAGTGGCGTCGGCGCATCGGCAGGGGCTGCCGGGCCGCTGGTTCATCGACGCTGTCGAGGATGCGGGAACCGCGACGGCGCGCACCAGGGACTTTGGGCTCGGTCGGGTATGCCTGGTGCGGGCCCTTCGTCAGGGTTTTCCCTGGACCATTAGGGGTGAAACGGCTCGCAGATCCGTCAGTCGCTGAGCGATCCGGGCCGGGCGGGATCGGCCCAGGAGCATCCGCGGCCCCGCCGCCGGGGTCAGGACGGGGTGCTGCCCAGCGTGACCGTGACGGTGCTGGTCGTGCCGTTGCGGGAGACGGTGAGCGGCACCGCCGTCCCCGGCGGGTACGACCGGACGGCGGCGATCAGGCCGGTGGAGTCGTCCACCCGCTGCTTGCCGACCGCGGTGATCACATCGCCCACCGCGAGCCCGGCCTTGGCCGCCGGGCCGCCCGGCGTCACCGCCTCGACGGTCGCGCCGGCCGCGCTGGTCGGCCCACCGCTCTGGGTGCCGGACGTCGCGCTGACCGAGACGCCGAGCGTGGCGTGGGTGGCGTGACCGGTGTCGATCAGCTCGTTGGCGATGCGGGATACCTCGTTGGAGGGGATGGCGAAGCCGATGCCGATGCTGCCGGACTGGCCGCTGCCCGAGCTGCCGGCGGTGGCGATGGCCGAGTTGACCCCGATGACCCGGCCGGCCAGGTCGACCAGCGGCCCGCCGGAGTTGCCCGGGTTGATGGCCGCGTCGGTCTGGACCGCGTTGAAGATGGCCTGCCCGTTGTTGCCGGCCTGGACCGGGCGGGCAAGCGCGCTGACGATGCCCGAGGTGACCGTGTTGGACAGCCCGAGCGGCGCGCCGACCGCGACCACGGACTGCCCGACCACCAGCGTCGAGGAGTCGGCGACGGTCGCCGCGGGGTAGCTGCCACCATCGCTCAGCTTGATGACCGCGAGGTCGTTGCCGGGGTCGGTGCCGACCACGGTGGCCGGCACCTGCTTGCCGCCGCTCAGGGTGACCCCGATGGTGGCGGCGGACGCGGGCACGCCGCCGTCGAGGGTGACCACGTGATCGTTGGTCACCACATAGCCCTGCGAGCGCAGGACGAATCCCGAACCGGTGCCGGAGGCCGAGCCACCGCTGGTGTTGATGGTGACGACGCTGGGGCTGATGGCCGCCGCGGCACTGGCCACCGTGCCGGTGCCGGGTGAGACCGGGGCGGCGACGCCGCGCACCGTGGTGCTGTCGTGGTCGAACGCGGCGTAGGTGCCGCTGGCCACGCCCGCGCCCACCAGGGCCGCGACGAGCGCGGCCACCAGCACCGGCCCGAAGCGCCGACGCCCGGGCGGCGACCCCGCCGGTGGCCGCACGTCCGGTGGCACCTCGCCGGCCGCCGGCGGGTGAGCTGTCCCGGCCGGTGGCGGGTGAGCCGTCCCGGCCGGCTGCTCGGCTTGCGGGGCGCCGGGATCCTGCGGGCTCCGATCGGCGGTCGGGGTGTCGCCGCTCGGCTGCATCGGTGTCATCGTCGGGCCTCCCTGCGAGCTGGGCGTCAGGAATCGGCGTCACGATCTTTCGATCCTCATCAGCCCCCGCGGGCCCGGCCAGGGCACTTGGTCCCACCCCCGGTCCCGTGTTCCGTCGGTCCCGTGTTCCGTGCGGCCAGGCTCAGCCGCCGCGACGGTGCCGCCGGACGCGCCCGGCCAGGCCGGCGGCGAGCAGGCTGCCCACCAGCAGCGCGCCCGCGAGCAGCGCGACCGGCTCGTCGCGGTCGAGCAGCGAGCGGAGTCGCCCGGCCCGGCCGGCCAGTGCCGGCCCACCGCCGCCCGGTGCGGGCGCTGCCGGGTACGCCGGCGCCGTCGTCGGGCCCACGACGGGCGTGCCGCTCGGGAGGGCCGTGCCGCTCACGACGGGCGTGCCGCGTGGGACGGGCGTGCCGCTCGGGACGGGCGTGCCGCTCGGGACGGTGGCCGGCGCGGTGACGACCCGGCCGCCGGGCGCGACGGCTGCCGCCACCGTGTCGATGACCGGCAGCAGGGTGCTCATCGGCTCGTAGGGAACGTGCTGGACCAGCACGGCCACCGCGTACTGGCCGTCCTCCAGCAGGCCGGTCGAGTTCAACTGCTCGCTGTCGTCGGCGTCGTCGTCACCGCCCCAGCCCTGCTTGAAATCGCCCTGGCTGCTCTGGCCGGCCAGGCCGAAGTCCTGGCCGGTGCCGTCGTCGGCCTGGGCGGACATGTGGCCCATCGCGCCGAGCAGCCACGGGCCCACCACCGGATCGGCCTCGATCGCGGCGTAGAGCCGCACCAGGCCGTGCGCGGTCAGCTTGGTGTTTCCCCACCAGCCATAGGAGATCGGCGCCGAACCGAGGTCGCCGATCCCGTACCGGTTCTCGGCCCAGCTCACGACCTCCGGCCCGCCCGCCAGGCCCCAGAGCGTGTCGGCGGCTTCGTCGTCGGAGGCGGTGATCATCCGGTAGGCCAGCTGCTCGGTGTCGCCGGTCAGCTGACCGGCGGCCAGCAGCTTCGCCGCGATGAGCACCTTGACGACGCTCTCCGCCGGGAACGGGGTATCCGCCGCCAGCGAGCCGTAGTAGGTGCCGGTGCGGGTGTCGAGCACCGCGACCGCGACCGTCGCGTCGTCCTCGGCGGTGAGCAGGGTTGCCCGGACCGCGGCGGGCAACGGCACCGTCGTGGTTGCCGGGGTGGCGTTCGCGGTGCCCGGAACGGCGAGCAGTGCCAGGCAGATCGCCCCGCCGAGCGGCGCGGACCGGCAGCGGCGGCGGGTGGGTGACATGCCCCGATCAGACCGGCGCAGGGTGCGAGCCACCGGTGACCGAGCCCGGAACCAGCGATGCGTACGCCGAGAGCCAGCAATGAATCCGCGGGCCGGGCCTGAGACCGCGGTCAGAACTGCGGCGAATTCTCAAGCACGCGCCCTACGGTGCGATCATGACCGCTCCGGCAGGATCCGCGGGTGAGCGCCGGCGTCGGCGCCGGATCTCCTTGCGCCGCAGGCTTCTCGCCGCCGCCGGCGCGGTGGTGCTGCTCGCGGTCACGGTGGTCGCGGCCGGCTACGGCTACGTCCAGTGGCGCTTCCACCAGATCCGGCGCGAGACGGTCGCCGGGCTGGTGCCGGTCACCGGGGTCCCGGCCGACGCCACCCACCCCTCGGTGTCGGCCGGCAAGGCGCCGTACACGGTGCTGCTGGTCGGCGACAACTGCCGCGCCTGTCTGGACGGTTCGCAGGCGAGCAGCTTCGGCAGCGCCGCCGACGTCGGCGGCGGCCGCAGCGACGTCACCATGCTGCTGCGGGTCGATCAGGCCACCGACCGGGTCGCGATCCTGTCCGTCCCGCGCGACCTGTGGCTGCCCGTCCCGAACTCGTCCTCGGAGATCAGGGTGGACGCGGCGCTCAACAACGGGCCGGCCGCGCTGGTCAGCACGATCGAGGATTCGCTGGGAATCGGGATCAATCACTACGTCGAGCTGAACTTCGACACCTTCCAGCAGGTGGTCAACGCCCTGGGCGCGGTGAACATGTACTTCCCGACCCGGCTCTACGACTCCTACTCCAGCCTGAACGTGCCGGCCGGCTGCTACCACCTCACCGGCACCCAGGCGCTGGCGGTGGTACGGGCGCGCCACACCTACTACCAGCAGGGCGGGGTCTGGCAGTACGACGGCCTCGGCGACATCAGCCGCATCCAGCGCGATCACGAGTTCCTCACGATCCTCGGCGCCGCGGTCGCCGCGCAGGGACTCGGCAACCCCATCGTGGACAACAACCTGATCACCTCGGTGGTCAAGGACGTCACCATCGACAGCCGCTTCACCCTCGGCGGCCTGACCCAGCTGGCGCAGATCGTCAGCCACGTCCACGTCGGCACGGTGCCCCAGACGACGCTGCCCGTCGACGAGGACAACTCGCCGAACGGCTTCGTCTACCGCGGCGCGCAGTACGGCGACGTCGTCTTCCCCGCCAACGCCGGCGACCTGGCCGCGATCCGCAGCTTCCTCGGCACCGGCGCCGAGGCCGGCACGGGCACCCTGCCGGTCACGGTCATCAACGGTTCGGGGCTGGCCGGCCAGCAGGACCAGGTCGCCCGGCAGCTGCGCGCGCTGGGGTTCCCGGTCCGGGCGGTGACGGCGGGCCCGGTGGACAGCTCGCCGGCCGAGACCGTCGTCTACTACGGACCCGGGCACCAGCCGCAGGCACAGGCGCTGGCCCAGCGACTCGGCGGCGCGGTCGCGCTCGGCCTGGACGCCGGCCTGGCCGGCAGCGGGCTGACCCTCGTGACCGGCAGCAACCTGACCGTCGCCGCCGCGACCCACGGCGCCGCCGGCTCCTCGACCGCCACGGCCCCGACAGCGGGCCCACCGGCCACGGCCCCGACGGCGGGCCCACCGGCCGCCGCCCCGATCGGCGGGGTGACCCAGGCCAGTCCCACCTACCCTGCCTTCGACCCGAGGAGTTGCCCGGCCGGGACACCGGCCCGGCCGCTGCCGTCGCTGCCGGTGCCCGCCGCGGCAAGGCTGCCGTCGAGCTGAGCGAGCGCTGCCCCTGACACGTCGCACCCCGGTGCGCGACAAGGAGAGATCTGAGCTATGACCACCCGCATGTGGCTCGCCTGGGCCACCCTCGGCGCGCTGTTCGCCCTCGACCTCGCGGTCACCGCCGAGTCCCGCGCCTCCTGGCACGCCGCGCCGGGCGGTCCCCAGGTGATGACCCTGGGCCAGCTGCTCGGCTTCATCACCTCGGCCGGGCTGCTGGTGGTGCTGGTGCTCGTCTCGATCGCCGGGTGCAAGAACGTGCGGCGCGACCGCGCCTACCGCAGGCTGCAGCGCGGCGACTGACCCCGGGCGGCCGGCGGCACACCCGGACTGCCCGGCGGCACACCCGGGCGGCCGGCGTCACACCCGGGCGGCCGGCGTCACACCCGGGCGAAGGAGTCCAGGGCAGCGACGAACTCGTCGGTGAAGCTGCCGCCGCCGTGGCCGGCGTCGTCCAGCACGACCAGCCGGCTGCCCGGCCAGCGCTCGTGCAGCTCCACCGCGGTGTCGGGCGGGCTGGAGACGTCGTGGCGGCCGTGGAGGAGCACCGCCGGGATGCCGGCCAGCCGCGGCAGGCCGGCCCGCAGCTGGCCGTCGGCGAGGAAGCAGCCGTGGCTCCAGTAGTGGGTCACCAGCCGGGCGAACACCAGCCGGAAGGCGGGGTCGTCGTAGCGGGGATCGGGTTGCCAGCCGGGCAGCAGCGACACGTGGGTGTCCTCCCAGCGGCACCAGGCGCGGGCCGCCGCCGCCCGCACGCCCGGATCGTCGTCGGCGAGCAGCCGGGCGTACGCGGCCGAGAGGTCACCGTCCCGCTCGTCGGCCGGCACCCCGTCGCGGAACTCGGCCCATTCCCGCGGGAAGATCCGCCCGACCCCGCGGGTGATCCAGTCCGTCTCGCGCCGGGTGCCGGCGGTGACCGCGCCGAGCACCATCGCCGACACCCGCTCCGGGTGCGCCTGCGCGTACGCCAGGGCCAGGGTCACGCCCCAGGACACCCCGGCGACCACCCAGCGCTCGATTCCCAGGTGGGCGCGCAGCAACTCGATGTCGGCCAGCAGGTGGCCGGTGGTGTTCGCGGTCAGGTCGGCACCGGGCTCGTCGGCTCGCGGCCGGCTGCGCCCGCAGCCGCGCTGGTCGAACAGCACCGCCCGGTACGCCGCCGGGTCGAAATACCGGCGCGCGCCCGGGGTCGCGCCGCTGCCGGGGCCGCCGTGCAGGTAGAGCGCGGGCCGGCCGTCGGGGTTGCCCACCGTCTCCCAGTACACGGTGTGCGCATCGCCCACCTCCAGGCTGCCCGTGGCGTGCGGCTCGACCGGCGGGTGGCGACGCGTCATGCCCACCATCCAACCGCCCGGGCTGCCCGGGGGCGAGCTGGCCGTCGCCGCCGGCACGGTGCCGCGCGCCGGCCGGCCCGCACCGGGGGTCGTCCGGTGTCTTGCCAGTGCTCGGCCGCTGTACCTAGGATTCGACCCGTGATCGCACAGTTTGTCGCATTCAGGGATAGATGCGTGGATCTGCAGCGGACCGCGAGCGCCGCCTGTCCGGCCCTCGCAAGCTGATCGCCCGCGTCCGAGCCCGGCTCGCACGCACCACCACCTCGGCTTTGTGCGCCCACCATCGGGTCGGTGCGGAGTAGGAGAGCGTGCCGTGCTCCGATACGTGCTGCGCCGGACCGCCGGCTGGATGGCGATGATCGTCGCCGCGACCAACGCGACGTTCTTCCTGGCGAGCTGGTTCCTCGACCCCCGCTCGAACTACCACGAGCTGGGCAGGCTGCGTTCGGACCAACAGATCAGCGTCGCGTTGCGGCCCTACGGCCTCGATCCCGACCAGTCGGTGCTCTACCGCTGGTGGTTCTGGATCAAGGACGTGGTGCTGCACTTCGACTGGGGCCGGTCGCCGACCGGGGTCTCGGTGAACTCCGAGGTCGCCTACCGGGTGGTCGTCAGCGGCGAGCTGGTGCTGGGCGGCACGATCCTGTCGGTGCTGCTCGGGGTCGCACTGGGCGTCCACACCGCCAGCCGCCAGTACGGCGTGGTCGACCGGGTCAGCCAGACGGTCTCGATCGTGCTCTACAACGTGCCGACCGCGGTCGGGGCGCTCGGCCTGGTGCTGTTCGCGGTGTGGTTCAACCAGCGGCTGGGCACCACCGTGCTGCACGTCGCGGGCGCGAACACCCCGGGCGTCGACGGCACCTGGCACCGGCTGGCCGACCGGCTCGACCACCTGGTGCTGCCGACCGTCACGCTCACCCTGCTCGGCTACGCCAGCTGGCACGTCACCCAGCGGGCG